>JBOHWF010000079.1:0-6886 GCA_050736455.1 Binataceae bacterium (SeqCode)
ACCACATCCATCTTGGGGATCAGGTCGCGAATGATTTTCTTGCCTTCCTCACTGCGCGCATCGATACACAGGCTCTGCTTGCCGCGATTTTGCTGCACGAAGTAGCCGCTGCGCTGATTCTTGATAAAGGGCATCGCGCGTGAGCGGTCGCCGTCGGGCGCCAGCTCGACCTTGATCACCTCGGCGCCCATCTCGGTCATCAGCTTGGTCACCGTCGGCCCGGCCACGAACTGCGTGAAGTCGAGCGCCTTGTAGCCGTCGAGCACGTGCTTCGGTCCATTCATCGGCATGGTGGATCCTCCGGTGCGATACGTCGCGCTGGTGACGATCTTTATTGCATCTCGAGCTCGCCGTGCCAATGATCGCGATCGCCTTGGCGAACGCTCCGGCATTCTGCTATGCGAAGCGCAAGGCTTGGACTGCCTGCACTGAATGAGTGACCGCCGCGGCGAAATCGAGCGCTTCCTGTTTCACGAAGCGCGCCTCATGGACGAGCATCGTTACGACGAATGGCTCGCCTTGTGGTCGCTCGACGAGGCGACTTACTGGATTCCCGCCAATGCCGACGACATCGATCCGGCGCGCAACGTCTCGGTCGTTTACGATCGGCGCGGTCAGCTCCGCAACCGCATCCGGCGCTTCAAAGAGACGCTCTGGCTCAAGGAGCGCGCGCCCCGCCTCAAGCGCATCGTCGGCAATCTCGTGATCGAGTCCACGGCCGCAAACGCTATCTCCGTCAGCTCAAACTTCATCCTCGCCGAGCTGCATCGCGGCGCCCAGACCATCTGGGCAGGCAGTACGCTTCATGTCTTGGGCGCGGACGCCGACAGCTTTCTTATCAAATCGAAAAAAGTCATCCTGCTGAATAACAACGAGCCGCTTCCGAACATGCTCTTTCTGCTGTAGCCAGCGAGTCCCAGAGATGCCGATACAACTGAGCAGTGAATTCGCCGCGGTCGAGATCGCCCGCGACGACCACGGCAACGGCCCGCGCCTGATGATCCGCGATCTGCGCAGCGGCCATTGCGTTTTCCTCGACCCGCTCGAACTGGCGTCGATCGCCGGCGCCCGCCACGAGGAACTCCTTCCACTGCTCGACCCCGGCCGACTGGACTCGCTGTGAGGCCAGTCTGGCCGCAGTCGTTGTTTCCAGCCGTGTTGCTGGCTGTGTCACTGTCAGCCTGCTCGTCGATCGACCTGCGTTCCGCCGTCGCTCTCTGCAATCCCGGCCTCCAGACCGCGGCCACCTATCAGCAGTCAATCCACGCGCTCTCCCCGGGTCTCGATAATTTCATCGAGGGCCAATTCCTGCTCGTGCCGTTAACCGGCCGGCCCGCGCCCGATGAAGCGCTCGAGCGGAGCGTAGCGCGAATTCAATCGGCCCTGTCGGCGCGCGCTGCGATGCTGGGTCAGCTTGCGCAGGTTTACACCAGTTTCGTCGCGCTGGCGTCTTACGATGCGTCGGGCCAGGTAAAATCCTCCCTCGCCGGCCTCGACGGCTCGATCAACAATTTCGCGACCACTCTCGGCGCCACCAGCCCGCCGATTTCCTCCGGCGCAGCGGCCCAGCTCACCGACGCCGGCGGCTTGATCGCCGCGCAGGCGCAGAAACGCAAAACGCTGGAGGCCAGCGCGGCGATCCGCGCGCGGCTGGGTCCGATCATCGAGCTCTTGGGCACCGAGAACGAGAGATACCAGGACCTTCAAGCGGTGATCACTAATGGCCTCAAGGACACTGCGGTCGCGCTCTTGATGCACGATCTCGCAACGCCTGACGAGATCATCCGCGAGCAGATTGGCGCCTTCGGCCTGACCTATACGCCCGGCTCATACCGGGCAGCGTGCGCCGGCGGCGACGCGGACCGCCGCGCGCAATGCCGTAAGGCGTTTGACCAAGCCGTCACCGGCGCGATCGCGGATCGGGCCGTCCGGCTTGCGACCTGGCAGACTCAAGCGATCGCCTCGAACCAGGCGGCGTTGGCCGGACTCGTCGCGGCGCATCAACGGTTCGAGCAGGGTCAGCCGCTTGACCTCGCCGGCGTCACCGCGCAGCTCGCCCTCATCCGTGGCATTGTTGACGACATCAACAACGCTCAGAAGAGCTGAGTCAGTTCATTAACGAGAGGAGCTCCGCCATGGCCAACGATATTCTCGCCGCGATCAAGGCGACCTATCTGAACCTCGACGCTTGCTTCGGCGACCTCATCGGCAAGTGCGCCACCGAGGCGCAGAAGGCTCGGTTGCGCAGCCTCTATACTTCGGCGCGCGATAATTTTTTTGCCGCCGAAGCCCAAGCCCTGACCAACAATAATTCCAGCGTCGATAAGCTGAAGAAGCAGTTGCAGGACGCCAACACCCAAGTGCAGGCGCAACTCGACGACTTCCAGGACATTGTTGCCGCGCTCAAGCTGATCACCGAGGCGGTCGCGCTCGCCGCGTCGCTGGCCACCCTCGCCGCCGCCGCTTAGCACGGGGCCACGCTGCGCGGTCTCGCGCAAGCGCAAGCGTCGAAGGCGTGGATTGAAATCGCGGCGCATCGCAATAGAATCACGCCAGCACACCGCTTCGAGGTGACCGCTGATGGCGACGATGCTCGATTCACAAACCAATCCGCAGATTAACTACGGTGACCTGATCCAGAACGATCGCATCAGCGGACGCGTCTATTACGACCGCGCGATCTTCCAGCAAGAGATCGACAAAATCTGGCATCGCGAATGGGTTTACGTCGCCCATACCAGCGAAGTGCCCGAGCCCGGCGACTACGTCGTGCGCACCATCGGGACGCAGCCCGTAATCGTCTCGCGCGACGAGGACGGCGACATCCATCTTTTGCTCAACCGCTGTATGCATCGCGGCAACACCGTCTGTCAGAGCGAGCGCGGCAACGCGCACGCCTTCCGCTGCGCCTATCACGGCTGGACCTACAACAATCGCGGCGCGCTGGTCGGCGTGCCCTACGCCGGCGGCTACGACCCGTCGTTCCGCAAGGAGGAGTTTCCGCTGTCACACGTGCCGCGCGTCGGCACGTATCGCGGACTCATCTTCGCGAGCCTGGCTGCGGCCGGCCCGTCGCTCGAAGATCATCTCGGCGCGGCGCGCCGGCTCATCGATCAATTCGTCAATCTCTCGCCGGCGGGTGAGCTGATTTTGCGCGCGGGCGTCCTCAAGCATTCGTACCGGGGTAACTGGAAGATGGCGCTCGAGAATTCCGTCGACGGCTATCATCCGAACATCCTCCATCACGCCGCGATGGCCATGATGATGAAGGGCAAGAACGACATGGAGGCGGTCTTCGGCGAGCGCAGCGAGGCGCTCGCGCGCGACCACGGCCACGGCGTCGAGCAGCTCGATCTGAATCCGGTGCAGACCCGCAACGGTGGACGGGTGGTGCCGCCCGGATGGAGTGCGCAGGCCTTCAGCGAATATCGCGCCGCGATGGTCGCGCGCTATGGCGAAGCGCGCGCCGACCAGATCATCGCTGAAGGACCGCCGCACTTCTGCATCTTCCCGAATCTGATTTTCATCCTGAATCAATTCCGCGTGATTCAGCCGGTGAGCGTGGACGAGACCGTCGTGCACTACTATCCGACGATGCTAAAGGACGCGCCCGAGGAGATGAATCAGCGGCGTCTCGCCGAGACTTACCTCATCCACGGACCCGCCGGACGCGTCGCGCCCGACGATTTCGAGGCCTACGAGCGCAATCAGGCGGGCTTCGCCGCGCGCGTCAACGAATGGCTGGTGCTGCGCCGCGGACTTCATCGCGAGGTCCGCGAAAACGGCGGCGTCGCCGGCCACGAAACCGACGAGACCACCCAGCGCGGCATCTGGCGCCACTATCGCGACGTGATGAGTCGATAAAGCCGGTCGATGAAACCGGTCAGCGAGGTGGCGGCGAGAGAACACACCTGAGGGCGCGCCGCACCCAGCGATTGACCTTCCTTTGATCGGCGCAACCTTGGGCCCGGATCACGAAAAGGCCGCGCATCGGCCGTTTCGTAAAATCACAAACGCGAACATCGGGGCTCCTCAGCTCGGCAAGAACGGTTGTGGCCCCCAGTCGAATCACCAACTCGTCTTTGATCAAGCCGCAGCACATCTTGCCGGCGACCATGAACGTAAGTCCGCCGAGCATCGGCTTTTCGGCGACGTCATCGCGCGAAGCCAGCGCCCGTCGAACCCTCGCGGCGAGTGCGGCGTCGTAAGCCCTGGGACTACCGGGGCTAGCCCATCGATGGCATCTTCGGAATTTTCGGCAGCGCCGGGTCGAGGTGATCCCAGGCGTGGCCGCTCGAAGCATACACCACCATCTGCGGAACAAAGCGCGTTGGATCGTCGAGACTGGCCGCCTCGACTATGAAAAAGTCAGGCATGCCGGAGTTGGTGGAATAGACCGGTGAACCGCAGGTCGGACAGAATGCGCGAGCCACGCGGTTGCCGCTGTCAGCGGCCTTCTCCCAAACAGTCGCTTTCCCGTGCAGCTTTGCCGCGGCCCGAGGGAACCCGATATGGGAAGCGTGACCGGTGCCACTCATGCGCTGGCAGTCGCGGCACTGACAATGTCCAGCCATGATGGGTTCCGCCTCAATTTCGTAGCGAATCGCGCCGCAATTGCATCCGCCGGTAGAGCTTGAGCTCATCAGTTTTCCTGCTCCATTGTGGAAACGAAAGGGTAGTCCGGTTCTGTCCTTACATACTCTTCGAGCGAGTCGAGCGTACTGTTCCAGCCAACGTCCATGTCGACCGCTCGTCCGGTTGGAAGCTCGCGATGGGTCAAGCTAATCTCGACGCCTCCCAGACAGTCGCGGAACTCAACCGTCACGAGCGAAGAGGTGTCGGGCTGCCCGCCTTCCGCGTTCCAGGTAAAGGCGATTCGGTGGTCGGGGTCGAATTCGGTATAGTCTCCGCTGACGACGACGCTCGCGCCGTCGCCGCGCTTTAACCAGGCCCGCCAGGCGCCTGCGGGGCGCGCGTCGATTTCGCAGCGCTCGACCGTCCAGGCTTTCGGGCCGAACCACTGCACGTAGCGCGCCGGGTCAGTCCATGCGCGGAACAAGAAAGCGCGCGACGCGTGGAAGGTCCGCCGCACCGAGACCACCCGGTCACGAGCGCTTTCCGGCGTTGATTTCATTTTCTCCTCCGGCGAGACGGCGCGGGCATGACGTGCTTTCGATGCACGAACTCCTCAAGCGAATCGAAGGCCGACTCCCAGAACAGCGTGTATTTCCCGATCCAGTCCGAGGCCTGTTTGAGTGACGCGGTCCGCAACCGGCAGCGCCGGCGCGAGGCCTCCTTGCGTTTTTCGATAAGCCGCGCGCGCTCCAGCACCGCAAGATGCTTAGAGATGGTGGGTAAGGCCAGGCCGAAGGGACGGGCCAGCTCGCTCACGGTCGCCTCGCCGCGCGCCAGCCGCGCCAGCATCGCCCGCCGGGTGGGATCAGCCAGAGCTGCAAAAGTCGCGTCAAGCGGCGCCGGTTTCATGGCTCGTCCTAAGCTTAGTCATTTAGCTAATTAGATAAGCGGCTAAGTGTGAGCTGTCAAGAGCCCAGATCCGGGATTTCTCACGCGAGGTCGGGGGTCTGCAGAGAACCTTTCGTTCCGGTCCGCCTGGGTAATGCGCGCGCGGGAATGACAAGAAAGGGTCACCGATCATCAAAGTGGCATCTGGCGTCGCTACCGCGACGTAATGTCACGCTGATCGCTTGCCCGGTTAGGGCACATCGTCGTAAGTTCCGCTCAGGCGCGGCTTGCTGGCGCGCTCCGGTGAGCCACTAGAAGACGTGAGCCTGACCGAAAAGGCTGGAGCTTTTGACAGGACTCCGGCCAGGCCGTAAGCTCACAGCGTGGAAGTACGGCTTAACCCCGATCAGGAAGCCAAGCTCTCGCGCATGGCGGCCGCGCAAGGTCGCGCAACCGAGGCGCTGGTGCAGGAAGCGTTGGAGCGGCTGCTGGACTATGACGAGTGGTTTCTGCGGGAGGTTGAGAATGGTCTAGCCGCCGCGGATCGAGGCGAATTTGTTGAGCACGGCGACATGCGCAAAATGATCAACAACCGCTATCCTGGTTGATGCTCGTCCGTTGGACGAAGCCGGCTGCGGACGATTTCACTCACATCTGCGATTACACCGAAGAACATTTTGGCGCTGCGCGAGCCCGCCAAACTGCGGACGCAATCTACGGTAGCGCGGACTCGCTAAGCGCACTGCCTAACCGTGGGCGGAAGGGCCGGAGGCCAAGAACCCGCGAGCTAAGCGTGCCAGGGTTGCCGTTCGTGATCATCCACCGCGTCGGTAAGGACGCAATCGAAATCGTCCGCATCCTACACGGCGCGCAGCAATGGCCCTAGGAAGCCGCCAGGTGAGTAGCGAGCGAGTTGTGTATGATCCCTTGCCCGTTCACGGCGCAACGTCATAAGTTCGATTGAGGCGCGGGCAAGCTGGCGCGCACAGAGGACGCATTATGAAATTCGGCATCTTCATGGCCCCGTTCCATCGGGTCGGCGAAAATCCGACGCTCGCCTTCGAGCGCGACCTGCAACTAATCGAGTGGCTCGACGAACTCGGCTTCGACGAGGCCTTCATCGGCGAGCATCACTCCGCCGGGTGGGAGATCATCTCGTCGCCGGAAATCTTCATGGCGACTGCGGCGGCGCGGACCAAGCGGATCATGCTCGGCTCGGGCGTGGTCAGCGTCCCGTACCATCATCCGTTCAATATCGCCAACCGCTTCGCGCTGCTCGATCAACTGACGCACGGGCGCGTGATGCTCGGGTGCGGCCCCGGCGCGCTCTCCTCAGACGCCTACATGCTCGGCATCGAGACCACGACCCAGCGCGATCGCATGGTCGAAGGGGTCAAGGCGATCCTGCGGCTCTTCAAGGAAG
>JBOHWF010000080.1:0-6681 GCA_050736455.1 Binataceae bacterium (SeqCode)
GATGAGCGTCAGGCGTCATCGCTGGGAGGCGGCGATGGAGGAGCGGCTCGAAGACCAACGGCGCGCGATGGCGGCGGCAGTTGCGACCATGGCGGAGGCTGGGGAGCTGTCGCTGGCAGCCGCGGACGCGGTGCGCGCGCTGCTGCGCGGAATCGATCCGCTGGGTGCTCGCGCGGGCAGCGCTCGGCGCTCGCCGGCGCGCTGATCAGGAGGAGAGATCGGGAAGGGGCGCGGCGTGGCTCATGCTACGCTCGGCGGATGGCTGCGGCGCCAAGCGAGAGCCGAGCGCGCGTACTGATTATTTTCCCGGGCGCGCTGGGCGATCTGATCTGCCTGATTCCGGCGATGCGGGCGATCGCGACGCGCCATCCGCAGGCCGCGATCGAATTGATGGCGCGGCTCGAACTGGCGCGCTTCGTGGCTGAGCGGATCGGACTCGCGCGTGCCCACTCGATTGATCGCGCGGAAGTAGCCGAACTTTTCGTCGCCGGCGGCCGGAGCTCAGAAGGCGCGGCGAAATTCTTTGGCGGCTTCGCGCGGATCTACGCATTTTTCGCGGCGGACGACGCGCGCTTTCGCCACGCGCTTTCAGCGATCGCACAAGCGGTCAGCTTCCATCGCTTCAGGCCAGCCGGGGACGATCATGTCGCGAGCGGCTATCTCCGCGCGATTGAGGCCTCCGGCGCGCAACTCGAGGCCGCGCTTGCGGCGACTACTGACGATCGCATGGCCGCCGCGGCCCATCTGGAGCGGCTCGGACTGCAAGCAAATAAGTTTATTCTCATATTTCCTGGTAGCGGCAGCCAGCGAAAAAACTGGCCGGTCGAAAAATTCGCCGAGTTGGCCGAGCGTCGCGTCGGCGCAATGAGCGGCCTGGTCGTGCTGGGACCGGCGGAAGTCGAACTCGCAGGCAGTTTTCCCGATCGGCGAATCGCGACACTCACGGGACTCGCACTCGGCGAAGTGGCGGGCCTCGCAGAATCCGCTCGCGCCTTTGCCGGCAACGATTCCGGCGTCGCGCATCTGGCTGCCGCCGCGGGCGCACCCGGGGTCGTGCTGTTTGGGCCGACCGATCCGCGACGCTGGCGTCCTTTGGGGGCGGTCCGCGTGATCCATCGCGAACCGATGAGGAATATCGCAGTCGCTGAGGTCGCCGCGAGCCTGGCGGAAATCATCGCGATCCCGCGGAGGGGGACTGCTGTGAGGCCGCTGAAATCGTGATTAAATTGATCGCGAGAAGACCGACCGGAGCTTTACCCGCCGGTCACAGACTTTTGCGCTGTGCGGGAAAGTTGAGGCGTAACGACGATGAAGATGCTCAAGACGACATTTTTGCTGGCCGCGCTGACCGCGCTGATTATGGTGATCGGCGGCTTGCTGGGTGGGCGCGGCGGACTCGCGATCGCATTCGTCTTTGCGATCGGGATGAACTTCTTCAGCTACTGGTTCTCGGACAAGATGGTGTTGCGGGCCTATGGCGCGAAGCCGCTGGATGCCGCGAGCGCGCCGGAACTCTACTCGATTGTCAATGAGCTGGCGCAATCCGCCGGCATCCCGACCCCGCCGCTCTACCTGATTGACAGCGACACGCCCAACGCCTTCGCCACCGGGCGCAGTCCGCGCCATGCCGCGGTCGCGGTGACGCGCGGGATCATGCGCATCTGCAGCCGCGAGGAGTTGAAGGGCGTGCTCGGCCATGAGCTGTCGCACGTGCTCAATCGCGACATCCTGATCAGCTCGATCGCGGCCACGCTGGCGGGCGTGGTCATGATGATCGGCAGCATGGCGCGCTGGGGCGCGATATTCGGCGGCTTGGGCGGGCGCGACGAAGGCGAGGGCGGCGGTCTCATCGAGTTGCTGGTGATGGCGCTCCTGGCGCCCTTCGCCGCCACCCTGATTCAGCTCGCGATCTCGCGGACGCGCGAGTATCAGGCCGATGAAAGCGGCGCGCGGCTGACGCATAATCCGCTGCTGCTGGCGAACGCGCTGCGCAAGCTCGAGGTCGCCAACGAGCGGATGCCGCTGGCGGACGCGACCCCGGCCACCGCGCATCTGTTTATCGTGAATCCGCTTAGCGGAGGTTTGTTCACGCGGCTCTTCTCGACCCATCCGCCGATCGAAGAGCGGATCAGGCGGCTCGAAGAGATGGCGCATCACGGACGCTAGCGGAGCCGAAGGCGTAGCGAGCAGGCGAGCGCCAGTGGAGCGAAGCGGAACGAGCAAACGAGTCTGCGAGTTGCGTTATGATAAAATCGGGGGGACTGAATCTAACCGCGCGTCGCAGACTCCGCCGCCCCCCGGAGCTGCGTCAAAAATCTGAGATCCACTGCATTGAGCAACTTCGGGTAAAGCGATGGACGAAGAGGAAAAGGGTAAGGGCTTCAAGGTTGACGATCGCCGGCGCTTTTCGGCCGAGGGTGAACTGAAGCCGGAGCATCGGGGGGAAGAGGCTGCGGCCGCGGCCGAGCCAGTCGCGCCGTCAGCGACCAAGGCGGCGACGGCTGCGCCTGCGCCGCGGCCTGCTATCGCCGGGTCGCCGTCGGAAAGGCTTCAGCCGGAGGCCGGGCCGATCGGCGAGATCAATTTCGCGAGCTTCATGGTGGGGCTTTCGACCCAGGCGCTGTTTCATCTGGGCGAGATCGTCGATCCGGAGGCGGGCGCGCCGCAGGTGGATTTGCCTGCGGCGCAGCAGCTCATCGATATCGTCGGGATGCTCAAGGACAAGACGCGCGGCAATCTCGATCAGCACGAGCAGAGGCTGATCGATGAGATTCTGTTCGAGCTGCGCATGAAATACGTCGAGCGCACTGGTCGCTGATGCTGTGTTTCATAAACCCAAGTAACATTTGTCATTCTGAGCGGAGTCTGCGAAGCGAAGAATCCCGGATCCAAGCCGCTTGAAGAGACACGCCCGCCTCGCAAGTTACTACGTTTACGTCATGGCCAGCCCGTCGCGCGTGCTCTATACCGGCGTAACAAACGATTTGGATCGGCGAGTGTCCGAGCATAAGAGCAGCGTCGGCAGCCGTTTCGCTGCCCGCTATCATGCCACACGGCTGGTTTACTTCGAGGAATTCAAAGATATCAGGGTGGCAATCGATCGTGAAAAGCAGATTAAGGGTTTGTTGCGAAAGAAGAAGATTGCGCTGATAGAGGCCTTGAATCCTGAATGGAAGGACTTGAGCGCCGAAGAACAGGACCGGGATTCTTCGCTGCGCTCAGAATGACAAAATGGCATTGTGTAGTGCTAATCGAGAGCCGGGCTTTCGGCGCTGATTCGTGATGCGAATTGGGCGGGCGATCAAGTTCGGCGTCTTTGGCGCGGCGGTGCTGGCGCTGTTCGCCGCAGCGCCGCTGCTGTTCAGTTTCATCAGCTACTACCAGACGCTCGACCAAGAAATCGCGACGCGCTTTGCCGGCAGGCGCTGGAGCATTCCCTCGCTGGTCTATTCGGACTCGACGACCATCTACCCGGGGTTGAAGCTTGACGATATCGGCCTGTTCCAGCGGCTCGCGCGCTTGAACTATCATCGGGTGGACCCGGGGCAGGCGAGAATCCGCGGCGAATACAGCTTCGACGAGCAGCACGGCCGGCTCGAACTCTTCCTGCACAGTTTTCATTACCCGTACGGCGAGACGCCCGGCGAGCAGGTCGCGCTGCGCATCTCGCCGGTCCAGACGGTGATCGCGATCGCGGACGCCTCCACGCACAAGCCGCTGGATTCCGTCGAGCTCGAGCCCGAGTTGCTCGGCGCGATTTTCCAGGGCAACTGGGAACAGCGGCGGATCGTGCCGCTGACCGAGATGCCGCCCGGGATGATCTACGCGGTGATGGCCGCCGAGGACCATCGCTTTTACGCGCATCACGGGATCGATCTGGTGCGTACGCTGAAGGCGGCGTGGATCGATTTCAACGCCGGCCACGTGGTCCAGGGCGGATCGACGCTGACCCAGCAACTGGTCAAGAATTTTTTTCTCACCAGCAAGCGCGACTGGCATCGCAAGATCCAGGAAGCGCTGATGGCCTATATCGTCGAGCGGCGCTACTCGAAGGATCAAATCCTCGAAAATTATCTCAATGACATCTACCTCGGACAGCGCGGCCAGGAGGGCATCTACGGCATCTGGGAGGCCGCGCAATTCTACTTCTCGAAGGAGCCGCGCGACCTTTCAGTGGCCGAGATGGCGACGCTGGCGGGCATGATTCGATCGCCCAACCGCTTCAATCCGATCCGGCACGCCGAGGCGGTGCGCGTCCGGCGCAACGAAGTGCTCGGCGCGATGATCCAGGACGGCTATCTCAGCAAGGCCGCCTACGATCAGGCGATGACCGAACCGGTGCGCGCGCGCGAGCCTTATCTCGAGACCAACGACGCGCCGTACTTCGTCGATTACGTCAAGCACGAGCTGGCGGAGCGCTATCCCGCCGAAGTTTTGAACGGCGAGGGGCTGCGGGTTTTCACCACGCTCGACGTGCATATGCAGAAGCAGGGCGAGGCCGCGGTCGATAACAATCTGAGCAAGCTCGAAGCGCAGCACGCCTCGTTGCGGCGCAAGGAGCGCGGCGAGGAGCTGCAATCCTGCCTGCTCGCGATCGAGCCGCAGACCGGCAAGATTCGCGCGATGGTCGGCGGACGCGACTACCGCGAAAGCCAGTTCAACCACGTCACGCAGGCGCGCCGCCAGCCCGGCTCGGCCTTCAAGCCGATCACCTATCTGGCCGCGCTCGCCGAGACCATGGAAGGCGGTCCGGCGCGCTACCTGCCGACCAGCTATATCGAGGACACGCCGTTCACCTGGAATTACGGCACGATGAGCTGGACGCCGAAGAACTTCAAGGATCGCTATTTTGGGCGGGTGACGCTCGAATTCGCGCTCGAGGAGTCGCTCAATTCGGCGACCTCGCGGCTGGCGGACGCGGTCGGGCTGGACCAGGTGATCGCGATGGCGGCCAAGCTCGGGTTTGGCGATTTGCCGGCCTATCCCGCGATCGTGCTCGGCGGGATCGAAGTGACGCCGCTCCAGTTGGCGCGGATGTACGCGATCCTGGCCAACGAAGGCCTCGAAGTACCGTTCTACGCGGTCACCGCGGTGGTCAATCAGAAGGGCAAGCCGATTGAAGGGCACGAGCTCAAGGCCGCACAGGTGCTCTCGCCTGAACTCGCCTACACGATGGATTTCATGCTCGAGCAGGTGATCGATCACGGCACCGGCGAGGGCGCGCGCCGGGCCGGTTTTCGCCGCCCGGCGGCGGGCAAGACCGGCACCACCAACGACTCGAAGGACGCCTGGTTCGCCGGCTTCACGCCGAATCTGTTGGCCGTGGTCTGGAGCGGCTTCGATCAGAAAGAGACGCTCGGGCTGACCGGCGCGGAGGCGTCGCTGCCGGCCTGGACGAGCTTCATGAAGGCGGCGACGGCGGCGCGCCCCGAACTCGATTTCGTCGCGCCGGCCGGCGTCGTGGTAGCCAAGGTCGATCCGCTGACCGGCTATCTCGCCGGTCCGTACTGTCCAACCGCGGTGACGGGCGTGTTTCCCAAAGAGCTCGCGCCAACCGAGATCTGTCCGTTCCACAAATCCGGCGCGGCGGTGCAGAACACGCCCGCGCCGGACGTTGAGGGCGCGTCCGACGTGGCTGCCGGCGCGAACCCGGACGCGACGCTGGACGATTCGCCCAACGATTGATGCGCGGAGAGGCTCATCGTTGGCGCCGCCTTGTCATCGGGGCGGGTCTTGGAATCGCGTTGATCACTTATCTTCCCAAAATAGCGTCCGCCGCGCCCGCGGCGATGACGGCGGCGTCTGTCACGCGTTCGGCTGCGCCGCCGCTCAGATTGGCGCTGGTTTCAGAAGAGCAAATTCCGGCGGAGGATCTGCCGACCGCGAGTCCGGGGAGCAGCGCAGCGTCGCCACAGCCTTCCATCAGCGCGGGCCCGAATCCCGGCGCCGCGAGCAAGCTGCCGGCCGCAACTGTGACCTACGGAAATGGCGATGAAGAGGAATCGTCGGAGGGCGCAGATGAGGACGAGAACATCCCCGAACCGATGGCCTCTGACTTAACCCCGACGCCAAGCATGACGCCGACGCCGGACCTCGGCTCCGACGCGAATCCAGCCGGCGCCAATCAAGCCCTCGCGACCGGCGACGCAGCGCCGAGCGCGGCGCCCAGCGAACCGCCGCCGGCGTTGGATCTGAGCGCGAGCGCGCCGACACCTGACCTGGGCGCAGCGTCGCTGACGCCCGAAATCCGGAATGCCGCGTCACCGGCGCGCGCGGCCTCGATGCGGATTACGGAGCAGGCGCGCCGGGAATTGTCGCGAGGCGCCGCCGATGTAGCGTTGCGCGATCTCGGCCACGCGGTCTCGATCGACGGCGGCAATCCCTTCGCTTACTACTATCTCGGACGGGCGTACCTGACGCGAAAAAACTACGCGCAGGCGCTGACTTTCTTCCAGCGCGCCGAGCTGGGCTTTGCCGGGCGTCCCGACTGGCGCGGCGAGACGCTCAGTTTTGAGGGCGCCTGCGAAGAGGAACTTGGGCGCGAGCCGGACGCCGCCAAGGCTTATCAACAGGCGGTGGCCGACGCGCCGGGCAATTTCCGCGCGCGAGTGGGCTATGGACGGCTCGGCGCGAGCGTCGCCGAGCCCGCGACCCTCGACGAGCCTCCACCTGACGCGGAGG
>JBOHWF010000081.1:0-18514 GCA_050736455.1 Binataceae bacterium (SeqCode)
CTACCTGACCGACCTCGGCGCCGAGGCGGTGACCTTCGAGGCGGGCCAGGGCAAGTCGGCGCGCGAGCTCAAGGGCGCGCCGCTCAAGGCTTTCGTGCGCAAGGCGCTGCACTTCGATCGCATGTACGAAAATCTCGAGCGCCGCGCCAAAGAGCGCGCGATCGTGGCCGCGATTGCGAAACTGATCAACGACAAGAGCCTTGCCGCCGACACCTTTATGGACGAAAGCGCCCTCGGCAAGGTCGCGAATAGCGTCAAGCGTGAGCTCGCCGCAGCGAATCTCGAATACCGGATCGAGCCGGATACCGAGACGGCGTGGCGCGCGGTGTTCTTTCATCTGCGCAACGGCGCGACGCCGCCGACGGTGCTCGATCTCGCGCTGTTCCACAGCGGCGAGCTGCGCGAGATTCGCCGCCTCGGCGCGGACCTCGAAACCTATGCGACCCCCTACAAGCTCCAGACCGGCGACGACACCCGCACGGTAGAATCGCCCAAGGCGGTCGCCGACGCGGTGCTCGCGGCCGGGCAGAAGGGTGTCGAAATCCAGCGCTACAAAGGTCTGGGCGAGATGAATCCGGAGCAGCTCTGGGGCACGACGATGAATCCGGAAGTCCGCTCGATGCTCAAGATGGAGATCGGCTCGCAGGAGGACGCCGAGGAGATCTTCGCCCGGCTGATGGGCGATCAGGTCGAGCCGCGCCGCCAGTTCATCGAGGAGAACGCCCTCAACGTCAAGAATCTGGATGTGTGAGGACCGCAACTGCTCGAATAAAGATGGTTGAAAAAAGGCGCCTCGCCCTTGTCCAAGGGAGAGGCCGGCGTGAGACGCGGAGCGGCGACACGTCGGGTGAGGGTTTTTCCTAAAGAAAGATCGGAGTCAGAATGAACCCTCACCCTAACCCTCTCCCTTGGACAAGGGAGAGGGGATAAAGACCGTTGGACAAGGGAGAGGGATCTATGAGAGTCGCGGTCGAGATGACAGACGAAAAACTTCTGTATCAGCGCGCACGACGACTGAGACGAGAACAGACCTCGGTTGAAGCAAAGTTGTGGCGAAAACTGCGAGGAAGACGGTTCGCCGGATTCAAGTTTCGACGCCAGCATCCAATTGAGGGTTATATCGCGGATTTTTGCTGTTCAGAGAAGAGGTTGATTATCGAACTCGACGGCGGACAGCATGTCGAGCAAGCCCAGTACGACAATGAACGCACTGCAGGGCTGCAGAGTTTCGGATACAGAGTAATGCGCTTTTGGAATGGTGAGATCTCGGAAAATCTCGATGGAGTAATCGAAGCGATTTACGCAGAGTTAAATCGACCCTCACCCTAACCCTCTCCCTTGGACAAGGGCGAGGGGACAAGAAGCGTTGGACAAGGGCGAGGGATCAAGAGAGACAAGAGAGAGAAGAGAGCGGGAGTGAGAGACTAAGCGGTTAACACACTCTATGCCTGAATCGACCAACGGCAACGAACCTCATCGCAACGAACCGGCGCGGCTGACCATCGAAGCCGACATGCGGCAGTCCTATCTGGACTACGCGATGTCGGTGAATATCGGGCGCGCGCTGCCCGACCTGCGCGACGGCCTCAAGCCGGTCCATCGCCGGATTCTCTACGCGATGTTCCGCGAGGGACTGCTCTCGACGCGGCGCTATTCGAAATGCGCCGGCGTCGTCGGCGAAGTGCTCAAGAAATACCATCCGCACGGCGACGGCGCGGTCTACGACGCGCTGGTGCGGCTCGCGCAGCCGTTCAGCGTGCGCTACCCGCTGATCGACGGCCAAGGCAACTTCGGCTCGATCGACGGCGACCCGCCCGCCGCGTATCGCTACACCGAATGCCGCCTCACTCGGCTGGCCGAGCGGCTGCTCGCCGACATCGACAAGGAGACCGTCGATTTCGTCGATAATTTCGACGGCTCCGATCAGGAGCCGGAAGTCCTGCCATCGCAGATTCCGAACCTGCTGATCAATGGCTCGGACGGCATCGCGGTCGGGATGGCGACGAATATCCCGCCGCATAATCTGGGCGAGGTCTGCGACGCGCTGCTCAAGCTGATTGAGCGTCCGGAGCTGACGCTCGAAGAGATTCTCGAGATCATCCCGGGTCCCGACTTTCCCACCGGCGGGCAGCTGCTCGGCCGCGAGACGATTCGGCAGGCCTATCTCAACAAGCGCGGCATCCTGACGATTCGCGCGACCGCCGCGATCGAAACCGACAAGCGCAGCGGCAAGGCCGCGATTATCGTTCGCGAGATCCCCTACCAGGTCAACAAGACCAAGCTGATCGAGCGGATCGCCGATCTGGTCAACGACAAGCGGCTCGAAGGGATCAGCGACTTGCGCGACGAATCCGATCGCGACGGGATGCGGATCGTGATCGAGCTCAAGCGCGACGCCGAGCCGCGCATCGTGCTCAATCAGCTCTACAAGCTGACCCAGATGCAGGAAAGCTACGGCCTCATCATGCTGGCGATCCACGAGGGGCGTCCGCGCGAGCTGACCCTGCGCGACCTGCTGCTCGAGTTCCTGAGCCATCGCCGGCAAGTGCTGACGCGGCGCACGCAATTCGAGCTGCGCCAGGCCGAGGCGCGCCTCCACATCCTCGAAGGGCTGCAGATCGCGCTGCGCAATCTCGACGCTGTGATCAAGCTGATTCGCGCGGCCAAGGACGCGGAGACCGCGCGCAACGGCCTGATGACGCAGTTCAAGCTGAGCCAGGCGCAGGCGCAGGCGATTCTCGATCTCACGCTGCGGCGGCTAACGTCGCTCGAACGCGACAAAATTGAGGCCGAGCACAAGGAGACCACCGCAACGATCGCAGGGCTCAAGACGATCCTCGCCGACGAGCGCGAGCTGATGAAGCTCATCGCCGACGAGCTCGCGGACATCCGCAAGGAGTTCGCCGACGAGCGCCGCACGCAGATTATCGAGGCCGAGGGCGATTTCTCGATCGAGGATCTGATCGTCGAGGAGGACGTGCTGGTCACCGTCACCCACGGCGGCTATATCAAGCGCACGCCGCTCTCGCTTTACCGCACGCAGCGGCGCGGCGGCCGTGGTAAAATCGGCGCGACCACCGGCGAGGAGGACTTTGTCGAGCATCTGGTTGCGGTCGGCACGCACGACCGCCTGCTGTTTTTCACCAGCGCCGGCAAAGTGTACGAGAAGAAAGCTTACGAACTGCCCGAAGGCGGCCGCGCCGCGCGCGGCCGCTCGATCGCGAATCTGCTGAGTCTCGCCAATGACGAAAATCTCTCGGCGTTTCTCGCCGTGCCCAAGGATACTGCGGGTAAATACGCGTTCTTCGCGACGCGCCGCGGGATGGTGAAAAAGACCGAGCTCGATCAGTTCGGCAATATCCGCGTCAGCGGGATAATCGCGATCAATCTCGAAGAGGGCGACGAGTTGATCGGCGTCCGCGTCACCGACGGCAATCAGCAGATCGTGCTTTCGACGCGCGCCGGGCAGGCGATCCGTTTCAAGGAAGCCGAGGCGCGACCGATGGGCCGCGGGACCTACGGCGTCGCCGGCATGGAACTCGAATCCTCTTCGGTCAAGGAGGGCAAGACCGTCACGTTGGTGCAAGACGAGGTCGTCTCGATCGCGGTTGCGCGCGACAACGAAACGCTGCTGACCGCCTCCGAAAACGGCTTCGGCAAACGCACGCCCGCCTCCGAATACCGGCTCACCCATCGCGGCGGCAAGGGCGTCATCACGATGGACGTCACGGAAAGAACCGGCAAAGTGGTCGGTGTGCTGCAAGTCGGGAGCGACGATCAGGTCGTCGTCATAACGGATCAGGGCAAGGTGATCCGGCTCGGCGTCAAGCAGGTGCGGATCACCGGACGCAACGCCCAGGGCGTGCATCTGGTGAAACTCGAGCCCGGCGAGAAGGTCCGCGCAGTCTCGCGCCTGGCCGAGCCGGAAGACGACGAGGCCAACGGCAACGGCGAACCCAACGGCGCGGCTGAAGAATGAAATCGAAGAATGCACCCGTCGGAGGTGAGCGCAGGATGACGCGCGAGGAGCTGATCGATCACACGCGCCGCTTCGTCGACGCCTTCAACCGCAACGACCTCGACGCCGTGATGACCTACTTTGCGGCCGGCGCGATCTACGACGAGTTCAACGGCCGCCGCAATCTCGGCGTTGACGCGATTCGCGCCGCCTTCATCCCGCAATTCACGGGCGCCTACGGCGAAATGAAGTTTCTTGACGAGGACCTGTTTGTCGATGTGGAAAGCGCCAAGGTGATGGCGAGCTGGCGCTGCACGCTCTCGATCAAAGGGCGGCCGACCGCCTGGCGCGGCCTCGATCTGCTGCACTTCAAAGACGGCAAACTGATCGCCAAATCGACCTACGCCAAGACCGCGGCGCCGCTGTTTCAGGGTTAATCCAGCTTTCGACTGCTTCGCGAATGTGCTCAAAATCTGACTGAGTCCGCGTGGTTGCGCGGCCAACCAGATCGATGAGGCTTTGCCGATGAGCAATGCGGAGAGTGAAAATCCGGTCCTGGTCGAGCATGAGGCGCCGCTCGGCTGGATCATCATCAACCGTCCCGAAAAGCGCAACGCGCTGAACTTCGCCGCCTGGCGGGGAATCGTCGCGGCGATGGAAGAACTTAATGCCGACCCGGCGGTGCGTGTGATCATCATGCGCGGCGTCACGCACGGAGCCTTTATCTCGGGCGCGGACATCTCCGAATTCCCGGGTCATCGGGCGAACGCCGAGCAGGCGCGCACCTATCGCTCCGCGCCGGGCAATGCCACCGACGCGCTGAGCCACAGTTCCAAGCCGGTGGTCGCGATGATCGCCGGGATCTGCATGGGCGGCGGCCTGCAGGTCGCGCTCTCCTGCGATATCCGCATCGCGGCGCGCGGTGCGCGTTTCGGGATTCCGGCGGCGCGGCTGGGGCTGGCCTATCCGCTCGACGGCGTGCGCACGCTCTCGCAAATCGCGGGCCCGGCCAACGCCCGCGACATCCTGATGTCGGCGCGCACCTTTGGCGCTGAAGAGGCGCTCCAGATGGGGCTGCTCAATCGGCTGGTCGAGCCTGACGAGCTCGAAGCTATCGTGCGCGATTACGCGACCCGCATGGCATCCAACGCGCCGCTCACGATGGCTGCGGCGAAGGCGACGATCCGCGAAGGTTTGAAGGACGCCGCCGATCAAGACCAGCACAAGATCGCCGCGATGGTCGCGCGATGCTTCGACAGCGAGGATTATAGGGAAGGCGTGCGCGCGTTTCTGGAGAAGCGCCCGCCCCGTTTCGAAGGGCGCTAACACTAGCCGGAGCGAATCCGTGAGCGAAGGCGAGCAGGCGAGTTTGCGAGCTGCGTCAAGATTCCTAATCAGCCGGAGCGAGTCCGTCGGTAAAGATGAATGAGCGACGAAATTTATTTCAATCCGTGGGACGAGGCTTTCCGCGCCAATCCCTATCCGCACTACCAAGCCTTCATCGGCCGGCCGCCGCAACTCCTGAACATGTTTTTTCCGGTCGCCCTGATCGGCAGCTACGCCGACGCCGTCGCGATCCTGCACGACCCGGTGCGCTTCTCGAGCGACACGCGCTCGATGGATCGGATCGAGGTCTTCGGCGACGCGCCGCGCCTCCTGTTCAGCGATCCGCCGACCCATACGCGGCTGCGCAAGCTCGTCAGCCGCGCCTTCACGCCGCGTCGGATAAGCGACCTCGAACCCAAGATTCGGGAATTTACCGCTGGCCTGCTCGATCGCGCCGCGGCGCGGGGCGAATTCGAGTTGATGGCGGATCTCGCGGTCCCGCTGCCGGTGATGGTAATCGCGGAGATGCTCGGCGTGCCACCTGCAGATTACGAGAAATTCAAGGCCTGGTCCGACGCGATTATCGACTCGGATAACACCATGCCCGGGACACCGCTGCCGCCGGCGGTGAGCGAGGCTTTCGAGGCGCTTCAGCAGTTCTTCATCGGCGAGATTGCCAAGCGCCGCCGGCGTCCGGGTCCGGATCTGGTGAGCGCGCTGGTCGCGGCGCGTGACGAAAACGACGCGCTGACCGAGGAGGAGCTGATCGCCTTCGTCATTCTGCTGCTGCTCGCGGGCAATGAGACCACCACCAATCTGATCGGCAACGGCACGCTCGCCCTGATGCGCCATCCCGCCCAACTCGAGCGCCTGCGCCGCGAACCGAACCTGATGGCGCGCGCGCTCGAAGAGATGTTGCGCTACGATCCAGCCGCACAGTCCACGGTCCGCGTCACGAAAGAGGATGTCGTGGTCAACGGCGTCGAGATCAAGGCGGAGTCCGCGGTCTTCGTCGTCGTGGCGGCAGCCAATCGTGATCCGGCGCAGTTCGCCAACCCCGAGGCGTTCGATATCACGCGCGATCCCAATGACCATCTGGCCTTCGGCGACGGCATCCATTTCTGCCTGGGTGCGGCGCTGGCGCGGCTCGAAGGGCTGATCGCTTTTGGCGCGATGTTCGAGCGGTTTCCCCATTTGTGCCTCGCCGATCAGGCAGCCGAGCCGAAATATAAAGGCTCTTATTTTCTGCGCGGGCTGGCGGATCTGCGCCTCGCTATCGCCTGAAAACTCCGGACGGGATGAGCGAACTCCCGGGATTCGAGACTGCGGCGCAACACGCTGGGAATGTGCCTCATCGCGCACGCTTCGCGGTCCTCGCGCGGCAATTTCCACCCTTTACGCCGCGCCAGTGGCGGGTTTTCTGGATCTCGACCACCGCAGGATTTTTCGACAGCTATGACAGCGCGCTGCTGAGCCTCGCTCTGCGCCAGATTCAGAATGGCCTGGGGATCGCGGAAGCCGGGCTCGGCGCGATGCTCTCGGCGATCCGGCTGGGCAATCTTGGTGCGCTCCTAATCGCGCCGCTGGCCGACATCTATGGCCGCCGCCGGCTGCTGCTCTACACAATCGTCGGCTACACCCTGTTTACCGGCTTGAGCGCTTTCGCGCCGCACGCGCGCAGCTTCGTCGTGGCGCAGGTTCTCGCGCGCGCTTTTTCCGCGGCCGAAGCGACGATCTCATTGGTGATTCTCGCCGAGGAGGTGGACGCCGCGGTGCGCGGCTGGGCGCTCGGGATGCAGGGGGCGCTCGCGATTAGCGGCTACGGCCTCGCCGCGATCGTCTTTGCTTTCATCGCGGTCGTGCCGTTTGGCTGGCGCGGGCTTTACGCTTTGGCGCTGATCCCGCTCGTTCTCTTGATCCCGCTCAGGCGGGTGCTCCCTGAAAGCCGGCGTTTCGAGGCGGAAGTCGCCGCCGGTCGGCGGCCGAGTAGCCTGCTCGCGCCGATCGTCGCACTGGTCAAGGCCTCTCCGCGCCGCCTTGCGACGATCTCGATCGTTTGGTTTCTCTATGCCCTGGGCGTCGCGCCGGCCAACGCCTTTATCGCCAAGTATCTGCAGGAGGTGCATCACTGGTCGCCCGCGAATATCTCTTCGCTGTACGTCTTTGGCGGCGCGATCGGGATTCTCGGTAATATCACCGCAGGCCGTGTCAGCGATCGCTTCGGACGGCGCACGATGGGTGTCGTCTTCATGTCGGCCGGGCCCGCGCTCCAGCTAATGGTCTATTCGGTCGCCGGCCGCAGCGTGATCGCATGCTGGATTGCCTGGCTGTTCTGCGATCAGGCCGCGATGACTATCCTTAATGCCTACGGCACGGAGCTGTTTCCGACCTCGCAGCGCGCGGCGGCCGGCAGCGCGCTGCTGATCGCGAAGTCCGGCGGCGGCGCGCTCGGCCTGTTGCTTGAGACGATCTTCTACGCCACCGCGGGCAGCCACTGGCGGGCGATCCGTTGGTTGCTGGGTTTTTGGTTCGCGGCCGCGGTCCTGATGCTGATCCTCTTTCCCGAGACCGCCGGCCGCGAGCTCGAGGCGATCGCGCCGGAAGCCGCGGCGGCGCCTTCGATTGAGCAATCCGATCGCCAATGAAGCCGCCGATTTTTCTTCGAGCAAAATTGCTGGCCGCGAGCGTGTTTGCCCTCGCGCTCTGCGCGACCTTCGCCGCCTGCGCGGATTCGCCGCGCGTGGCGATCATCGCCGCCGCCGGCGCGACCCGCGCGATCGTCAACGTCGAGATTGCGAACACGCCGTCAGCGCGCGAGCTCGGTCTGATGTACCGTCAGCATCTCGACGAACACGCCGGCATGATCTTCGTCTTTCCCTCCCCGGATCACCTCACCTTCTGGATGAAAAATACCGACATCCCGCTCGATATGATCTTCGCCGATTCCGCCGGAAGAATCCTCGGTATTGTGGAAAGCGCGACGCCCTTCTCCGAAAGCCCGAGGGGCGTGGACGGCGAGTCGCTCTATGTGCTCGAGGTCAACGGCGGCTTCGCCAAACGCCATCGCCTCCATACCGGCGACCGTCTCAACTTCAGGGGTTTTGCGCCCCACGCCTCCGAGTAGTTCCGATCGCGGCGAATCCGCTCCCTGACTTGCGTCCTTTTGCTTGGGTGCAACGTCTATACTACGAGAGGATCGTAGTGCAGAACACCGAACAAGTTTATTCTCACTATCGGTTGCGACTTCTCGCGTTCATCCAGCGCCGCGGCTCGCCAGCTTCTTGCGGTTGATGGTCGCACGTTTGCCGGAAATCTACCGCGACGCGGTTATGCTCTCGGATCTCGAGGAAGTACCCTTGAAGCAAATCGCGGAACGTGAAGGAATCAGCGTATCTGCGGTCAAATCGCGGGTTCAACGCGGGCGCCGCATGTTGCAAAACATGCTGCAAGAGTGCTGCGCGTTCGAGTTTTCTCACAACGGCGCGATCATGGATTTCTGGCCTAAAGGCGACAGTGGTTGTCGCTGCCAAAATTCCGTGGCTGTGGCCAAGCTCGAAGGAGACAGAAAATGGAAGACCGGCAATCGTTGAAGGAGCAGGTCAGGGATCACTACGCCGAACAGGCTGAACGCGTACGTCGAGAGTCGGCCAAAGCGACCTGTTGCGGCAGTGCATCGAACAACTCGTGCGGGGACCCAATCACATCGAATCTGTACCAGGACGACGAGCGCGCCGGGCTGCCGGCTGACGCGCTCGCCGCCTCGCTCGGATGTGGAAATCCGACCGCGCTCGCCGAGCTCAAGGTCGGCGAGACCGTGCTCGACCTCGGCTCCGGTGGCGGCATCGACGTGCTTTTGTCGGCGCGCAGAGTGGGTCCGACCGGCAAGGCTTATGGACTCGACATGACGGACGAGATGCTCTCACTTGCGCGCGACAATCAACGCAAGGCAGGAGTCCAGAATGTCGAATTCCTCAACGGCGAGATCGAAAAAATCCCCTTACCGGATGGTTCCGTTGACGTGATCATCTCGAACTGCGTAATCAACTTGTCGGGTGATAAAGAGCGCGTGCTCTCCGAAGCCTTCAGAGTGCTCAAACCGGGCGGCCGCTTTGCGGTTTCTGACATCGTGGTGCGAGGCGAACTGCCGGCAGAGATCCGCAGCCGCGTCGATCTGTGGGCAGGATGTATCGCGGGGGCGCTCGAAGAAACCGAGTACCGGACAAAGCTGGTGAAGGCCGGCTTCGAACGGATCGAAGTGGAGCCGACGCGCATCTATTCGGCCGAACAGGTCGCGGAATTTCTCACCCTCGGCGCCGGCGACGAGAAAATCGCCGAAATAGCCGATGGCAAATTCATGAGCGCCTTTGTGCGCGCGTACAAACCGGCCTGAGCGAAGTCGCGCGATTTCATCTTTCTAGTTTCCTGCTACGGGCGACGCCATCGCGGTAAACGGCCTGAGGTCGTTGCGGCAATCCAGCCCGCCGCGAATAAGAATCCCAGCGTTATTCTCCAAATTTTCGCCCAGCCCGGCGAGACTTTCCCGCGCCGCCGCGCAATTGATATAGTCCGCGCCTGCATCGTATCCTGACGCGGCATTCTATCCATGCAAGGATCCGGCTTTCGCTGATGGGTCTGAAAGAAAACCTCGAGCGCATCCAGCATCTGACGCGCCAGGCCGAGCTTGGCGGCGGCGAAGAGCGCCTCAAGCGTCAGCGCGAGGGCGGCCGCATGACCGCGCGCGAGCGTGTTTTGTTTTTGCTCGACCGCGATTCCTTCGTCGAACTCGACAAGTTCAAAACTCATCGTACGACCGATTTTGGCATGGGCGATCGCAAAGTGCCGGGCGACGGCGTGATTACAGGCTTTGGCACGATCGACGGCCGCCAGGTCTGCGTGTTCTCGCAGGATTTCACCGTCCTCGGCGGCAGCCTCTCCGGCGCTTTCGCCGAAAAAGTCTGCAAGGTGATGGACCTGGCGGCCAAGGTCGGCTGTCCGGTGATCGGCCTGAACGACTCCGGCGGCGCGCGCATCCAGGAAGGCGTCATGTCGCTCGCCGGCTATGCCGATATTTTTCTCCGCAACGTGCTGTCGTCCGGAGTGGTGCCGCAAATCTCTGCGATCATGGGTCCGTGCGCGGGCGGCGCGGTCTATTCGCCCTCGATGACCGACTTTGTCGTGATGGTGCGCGACACCTCGTACATGTTTATCACGGGCCCTGACGTGATTAAGGCGACCACGCACGAGGAAGTCACGATGAATGAATTGGGCGGCGCGGACACGCACTCGATGAAGTCCGGCGTCTGCCATCTCGAAGAGCCTGACGATGCGAGCGCGCTGCTCACGATCCGCGAGCTGCTTTCTTATATGCCCGCGAACAATGCCGAGGACCCGCCGTTTCGCCCTTCGACCGACGATCCCAACCGGCGCGACGAGGCGCTCGATTCGATCGTGCCCGAGAACGCCAACAAGCCGTACGACATGCGCGAGATCATCACGCGGATCGTCGATGACGGCCACTGGCTCGAGATCCAGAAGGAGTGGGCGCAGAACATTCTGATCGGTTTCGCGCGGCTGGGCGGCGCCTCGGTGGGCGTCGTCGCCAACCAGCCGGCCTATCTCGCGGGCTGCCTGGATATCGACGCGTCGGTGAAGGCCGCGCGCTTCGTGCGCTTTTGCGATTGCTTCAACATCCCGATTATCACCCTGGTCGACGTCCCCGGCTTTCTGCCCGGCACCGCGCAGGAGTTTGGCGGAATCATCCGGCACGGCGCGAAGCTGCTCTACGCCTACTGCGAGGCAACCGTTCCGAAGATCACCATCATTACGCGCAAGTCGTACGGCGGCGCTTACGTCGTGATGTCGTCGAAACACATCCGCGGCGACTTCAACTTTGCCTGGCCGACCGCCGAGATCGCTGTGATGGGTCCCGACGGCGCGGTCAACATCATCTTTCGCAACGAGATTCAGAAAGCGACGGACGCCGTGGCGGAAAAGACCCGGCTGGTGGACGAATATCGCCAGACCTTCGCCAATCCCTTCAAGGCCGCCGAGTTGGGCTACATCGACGAAGTCCTGATGCCGCGCGATACACGGCCGCGCCTGATCGCCTCGCTCAAGGCGCTCGAGAACAAGCGCGACCAGAATCCACCGCGCAAACACGGCAATATCCCCCTGTGATCTCAGAAGCGACGAGCGCGACCAACGCTAGCGAACCGAAGCGGAGCGAGCAGGCGAGTCTGCGAGCTGCGTTCCAATAATGAGCGCGGTTTCGCAATCCACTGAAAAAGCAATGAAAGCCACTTCGGAGCTAACGAGCGCGACAACGGAGCGCGGTTTCGCAATCCACTGAAAAAAATGTTCAAGCGCATTTTAATCGCAAATCGCGGCGAGATCGCGGTGCGCGTGATTCGCGCCTGCCGCGACCTCGGGGTCGAAGCCGTCGCGGTCTTTTCCGAAGCCGATCGCGCTGCGCTGCATGTGCGCGAGGCTGACTACGCCGTGGCGGTCGGCCCCGCGCCCGCCGCGCAAAGCTATCTAAACACTGAACGGATCCTCGAAGCCGCCAAACGCACGGGCGCCGAGGCGATTCATCCGGGCTATGGCTTTTTCTCCGAAAACGCCGGCTTTGCCCGCGCCGTCGAAGCCGCTGGCATCGTGTTTATTGGTCCGCCGCCGAGCGCGATCGCAAAGATGGGCGACAAGGTCGAGGCGCGCAAGCTGATGGCGGCAGCGGGCGTGCCGATCGTGCCGGGCTCGCCCGGAACGCTCGAGACCGAAGCGCAGGTGCGCGCCGTCGCCAGAGAGATCGGCTTTCCGATCATGCTCAAAGCCGCAGCCGGCGGCGGCGGCAAAGGGATGCGGTTGGTCGAGCACGAAAAAGACCTCGACGCAGCGGTTCGCATCGTCGCCAGCGAGGCCAAGTCGTCATTCGGCGACGGCCGCTTTTACGTCGAGAAGTTCGTCAGCCGCCCGCGCCATATCGAGGTGCAGGTGTTCGCTGACCAAGCCGGCAACACGGTCCATCTGTTCGAGCGCGAATGCTCGATTCAACGCCGCCATCAGAAGGTGGTCGAAGAGTCGCCGTCGCCCTTCATCACGCCCGCGATGCGCGCTGCGATGGGTGAGGTCGCCGTCAAGGCGGCGCGCGCGGTGAACTACGTCGGCGCCGGCACGATCGAGTTTCTCGCCGACGCCGAGCGCAACTTTTACTTCCTCGAAATGAACACGCGCATCCAGGTCGAGCATCCGGTCACCGAAATGGTCACGGGAATCGATCTGGTCAAGACGCAAATCGAAGTCGCCGCGGGTTTGACGCTCCCTTTCGCGCAAAGCGATCTGCACCAACACGGCTGGGCGCTGGAATGCCGCATCTACGCGGAGGACGCCGCCGCGGGCTTCACCCCGGCGCCCGGGCGGATCGTCGCGATGACGTTGCCGGACGGCCCCGGCGTGCGGGTTGACGCCGGCGTCTATGCGGGTGCGGAGGTCTCGGTCTTTTACGATCCGATGATCGCGAAGCTCGCCACCTGGGGCCGCGATCGCGCCGAGGCGATCGCGCGGATGCGGCGGGCGCTCGGCGAATTCAAGATCGCCGGCGAGCTCGCGACCAACCTCGAGTTTCATCAGTGGATTACCGGTCATCCGCGGTTTGTCGCCGGCGATTTCGACACCAACTTTATCGCGCAGGAATATCGCCCGGCGAGCGCGGCGCCGAACGGTGATCCGGTCCGCCTCAGCGCGATTCTCGCGGCGGCGTTTGCCGCGCAGCGCGACGGCAATCATACGTCAGCCGGCGCGCCGGCGCCGTCGCGCACGCTGGCTGCCCCCTCGCCATGGAAGATGGTCGGCCGCAGCCGCATCCTGCACTAGACGGATGTTTTTCAAAGATCAACGGCGAATTGTCATTCTGAGCGTAGCGAAGAATCTAGCGGACAGCGCGTTAGCGCAATCTGATACCCGCCGATCGCAGCCCTGACGTCTGAAGTTCTGATGCGATACGTCGCCATCATAGAGGGAACCGAGCAGGAGCTTGAGATCGAGGAGCTGACCGGGCACGCGCTGCGGCTCACCCTGAGCGGCCAACAGTTCGAAGCCGACGTGCGGCGTACCGGCCATACCGCGTTTTCGATCCTCGTCGGCGACCGTTCCTTTGACTTCGAGGTGACGCGTCAGGGCGACGAGCTGGTCGTAGCCGGACGCGGCGTTGCGACGCGAGTTACGCTGCAAGATACGGCGCGGCGCTCGCGTCGCGCTGCGACGCGCGAGCAAGTCGACGGCCGGGTGGAGCTCAAAGCGATGATGCCGGGGCGGGTTGTCAATCTCCTCGTCAAAGTCGGTGACGAAGTCGTCGCTCATCAGGGCGTGGTGGTGGTCGAGGCGATGAAGATGGAAAATGAACTCAAGTCGCCGAAGGCCGGCAAGGTGATTGAGATTAAAGTCGCAGCCGGCCAGACCGTCGAGAAGGGCGAGCTACTTTTGATCATAGAGTAACGCTAGCGGAGCGCGCCTGCCGCGCGGAGCGAGCAGGCGAGTCTGCGAGCTGCGTCAAGGATAAAATCATTATCATGGCCGACGACAAAACCATCGGGGATGCCCGCAAAGAGTGGTCGGAAAAGCGCGTCGCGCCGGCGCTCAAGCGCGGACCCGAACGGCGCGAACGCTTCGCGACCAGCTCCGGCATCGATGTCCAGCGCGAATACGATCCCGAGGATCTCAACGGCTTTGATTTTCTGAATGAACTTGGCTTTCCGGGCGATTTTCCCTTCACGCGCGGCGTGCAGCCGACCATGTACCGCGGGCGGCTCTGGACGATGCGCCAGTATGCCGGCTTCGGCGACGCCGAGGAATCGAATCGCCGCTACCGCTATCTGTTCGCCAACGGCCAGACCGGACTTTCTGTCGCCTTCGATCTGCCGACCCAGATGGGTCGCGATTCCGATCATCCGCTGGCGCGCGGCGAAGTCGGCCGCGTGGGCGTCGCGATCGGCTCGCTCGAGGACATGGAAACTCTGCTCGCCGAGTTGCCGCTCGACAAGATCTCGACCTCGATGACGATCAACGCGACCGCGTCGATCCTGCTGGCGCTCTATCTGGTCGCCGCCGAACGTCGCGGGGTCGGCTGGGACCAGCTCAACGGCACGATCCAGAACGACATCCTGAAGGAATACATCGCGCGCGGCACCTATATTTATCCGCCGCGCGGCTCGATGCGCATCATCACCGATATCTTTGCCTTCGCCAGCCGCGAGGTTCCCAACTGGAACACGATCTCGATTTCCGGCTACCACATCCGCGAAGCCGGCTCGACCGCGGCGCAGGAATTAGCCTTCACGATCGCTGACGGCATCGCCTACGTCGAGGCCGCGATCAAGGCTGGTCTGAAGGTTGACGATTTCGCCAGCCGCCTTTCATTTTTCTTCAACGTGCACAACAATTTTTTCGAGGAGATCGCGAAGTTCCGTACCGCGCGCCGCCTGTGGGCGCGAATCATGAAAGAACGTTTCGGCGCGCGCGACGAACGCTCGATGATGATGCGTTTTCATGCGCAGACTGCCGGCTCGACCCTCACCGCGCAGCAACTGGATAACAACGTCGTGCGCGTGACGCTGCAGGCGCTCGCGGCGGTGCTCGGCGGCGCGCAATCGCTGCACACCAATTCGCGTGACGAAGCCCTCGCGCTGCCGAGCGAAAGCTCGGCGCTGCTGGCCCTGCGCACGCAACAGGTGATCGCGCATGAGTCCGACGTCGCCGACACGGTCGATCCGCTGGGCGGCTCCTACTACCTCGAGACGCTGACGCGCGAGCTCGAGCGCAAGACGCGCGAATATCTAAGCACCATCGACGATCTCGGCGGCGCCGTCGCCGCGATCGAACGCGGCTATCCGCAGCGCGAAATCCACAACGCCGCCTTCATCTACCAGCGCGAGATCGAACTCAAACAACGCATCATCGTCGGCGTCAACGATTTCAAAACCGGCGTCGAGCCGCCCGCCGACATCCTCAAGGTCAATCCTGCGACCGAGGACAAGCAACGCGCGCGGCTCGCGCGGATTCGCGCCGAACGCGATCAGGCCGCGGCGCGCGCCGCGCTGGCGCAGGTCGAGGAAACCGCGCGCGGCGAAGGCAATCTGATGCCAGTGATTATCGCGGCGGTGCGCAACTGGGCGACGCTCGGCGAAATTGCCGATGCGATGCGCGCCGTCTTCGGCGAATACCGCCCCTCTAGTGAAGTTTAGATGAAATTTGCGCCGCGAGCCGCGGGAGCGCTTTATTTGGAGCCATCGCTCTGAAATTATTGAGGCGGCGCGCAAGGAAAAATCAAGCAGGTTAAAGGCGGGGACTAGCGTATCGATGGGGCCACTACCAAAAGGAGTATTTCTCACCAAAGGGGTTGGACGGCATCGCGAAAAGCTCAACGCCTTCGAGCTCTCGCTACGCTCTGCCGGCATCGCCGAGTACAACCTGGTTCGCGTCAAGTCGATCTTTCCGCCCAACTGCAAACTGATCACGCCGCTCGAGGGCCAGCGCTACCTGACGCCCGGACAGATCGTTTTCGCGGTGATGAGCGACAATGCCACCGACGAGCCCCATCGCCTGATCGCAGCTTCGGTCGGCGTCGCGATCCCGGCGAATCCGGCTCACTACGGCTACCTCTCCGAACATCACAGTTATGGCGAGCCGGAGCAGAAGGCGGGCGACTACGCCGAAGACTTGGCCGCGATGATGCTCGCGACGATCCTCGGCGTCGATTTCGATCCCAACTCGAGCTACGACGAGCGCAAGGATGTCTGGCGGGTCTCAGACAAAATCGTCAAGACCCGCAACGTCACGCAGTCGGCGATCGGCGATCGTGACGGACTCTGGACATCGGTGGTCGCCGCCGCAGTCTTCGTCGATCTGCTCAACGGAAAATAGTTTTCGCTCCCTTTGAGTCTTGCTGTCGGTGAGGCTAAGCTCGAAAGATGGCGACAGAAATTCTTTACTGCGTGGTCTGAGGCTACAAGCCTCGCGCGGCCAGTCTGGCTGCGTCGCTCAAGGCTCAATTCGGTGAAGAGGTTGAAATTCGACCGGGCAAGATCGGTTCGTTTGACGTGATCTCGGACGGTCGGAAGATCTTTTCCAAAGCCGACGCCGGTCGCTTCCCGCTCGAAGGCGAAGTTGAAGCGAAATTCGGCGAATCGCGTTCGCACAAATAGTCTTCAACCCGTTTGCCCTGAGTCCGCCGTAATACCACGCAGCGATGCTCGTAGCATTGTTGTGGATAAAGTCTAGCTCTATCTAGGCTTTGGGTTGCATCTAACTGCAGAAGCTTATATTTACGGAAAATCTGCTGCGTTGTGCGGTGGAAGTGCTACAATCATGTTACAGGCGCTAATTCGTAGAAACAGCGACCTGTCGGAAGGGCAGCTGGATGAACCGCAGTTCAGGTCTGAATCTCCTCAACCTCGTTCAGGAATTCAAAGCCATTGGAGAGTTCGCCAAATTTGCCGGCAACGCCTGGACGTGGTCGCTCGGACGCCGCACGCGACATCCGCGCCCGATTCTGCTGATCCCCGGCTTTATGGCGGGTGACGCGACGCTCTATCCCTTCGCCAACTGGTTGCGCTCGCAGGGCCATCGGGTTTTTTTCTCGGGCATTCTCGCCAATGTCGATTGTCCGCGCCGGGCGATGGACCGGCTCGCGCGTATCCTGCAGGGTTTGTACGATCGCCACGAGGAGAAGCTCGTGGTGATCGGCCACAGCCTCGGCGGCGTCTATGCGCGGGAGTTGGCGCGGCGGATGCCGGATCAGATCGAGCAGATCATCTTGCTGGCGGCGCCGGTCGGCGAGGTCGGCGAGCGGACCAATCCGTTTGTGCAGATGCTCGCGACTCTGACCATCAAAACCAACGAGTTTATCCGCGGATGTTCGGGCGAACTGCGCAACATCTGCGGGGTCCAGTCTTTAACGCCGCCGCCGAACGTCCCCGAAGCGATCATCTTCTCCAAGGCCGACGGCGTGGTGGAATGGACGAGTTGCGTCGAATCAGGTCCGAACGTCCACGCCTTTGAAGTGGACGCCACTCACTGCGGCCTGCCCTACCATCTCGACACGCTGCGCATTGTGCACGACCTGATCGAGAACGAGCCGCCGCATCGAAACGGCAAAGTTCACGCGAACGGCAAGGCGCACACTAACGGTAAAGTTCAAGCTAACGGCAAAGTTCACATCAACGGCACGTCCGCCGCCTCTAGTTGAAAGTCAGCACAGTGCGGGTGACCTCGCCCGCTTCCATCGCGCGAAATGCCTCGTTGACGTCGTCGAGGCGCCCGCGCCGGCTGATCATGTCGTCGAGATTGAGCCGGCCCTGACGGTAGAGATCGAGATACTTGGGCATGTCGAGATGAAAACGATTCGAGCCCATGTAGCAGCCCTGGATGCGCTTCTCGACGAACAGATGGCCGGCGTTGAACTCGACCTTCTGATCCGGCGGAATCGCGCCGACCAGCGTCGCAAGGCCGCGCGGGGCGAGACAGTAGATACACTGCTCGAGCACGCGCGGATTGCCGATCGCGTCGAAGGAGTAATCCGCGCCGCCGTTGCTCAGGCGCTTGATTTCGCGGACCGCGTCGGCGGATGAGCCGTTAATCACGTCGGTCGCGCCGAAGTGCCGGGCGATCTCGAGTTTGTTGTCGCGGATATCGACTGCGATGATCTGACGCGCGCCAGCGATCCGCGCCCCCTGAATCACCGAGATGCCGACGCCGCCGCAGCCGAAGACCGCGACCGCAGAGCCGGGCGCGACCTGCGCGGTGTTGAGCGCGGCGCCGACGCCGGTCGTGACGGCGCATCCGAGCAGCGCGGCGCGATCGAGCGGAATGTCGTCGCCGATCTTCAACACGGCGCGTTCGTGGAGGAGCATCTGCTCGGCGAAGGCCGCCAAATCGGCGAATTGATTCAGGCGCATGCCCTTCTGCGACAGGCGCGGCGGCTGGTCGCGCCGCCGCTCGCAGTTGGCTCGCCCGACACACAGATGAGGCCGGCCGAGCAGACACTGCGTGCAGTTGCCACAATAGATCGAGGTGCAGGCGATCACGTGATCGCCAGGCTTGAGCGTGGTGACGGCGCTACCAACTTCCTCGATTATCCCGGCCGGCTCGTGGCCGAGGACGGCTGGCAGCCTCGTCGGAATCGATCCGTGGAGACAATGCAAATCACTGTGGCAGACGCCGACCGCGACGGTGCGGATC
>JBOHWF010000082.1:0-14341 GCA_050736455.1 Binataceae bacterium (SeqCode)
GCGGACGGCGGCACCACTTCGATTCAGCGCGGCTCCGATGCTGAGAAGGCGTTGAAGATGCAGGAACCACAGTACCAGACGCGTGAGGAGCGGCTGAAGGCGAAGCCGCTCGACTGGAACTCGACCATCGGCAAGCCCAAGCCGCGGACGCTCACTGCCGCCGAGAGGGAAGCGCTACGCAGGGCCCGACCCGAATCGTCCGCGGGCGGCGCGCCGAACCCGGGCGCCAATGAAGAGGCCCGCAAGCTCCATCCTGACGATTGGAAATAGCCCTCGTGCTGATTCGATTTGAACGAAGGAGACCGCAAATGGTGGCCAAATTGCTTTTCTCCGGACGGGTGCTTTTGACTCTCGCCGCGGCGCTCGCCGTGGCGCGGCCGGTGCTCGCGCAGACTGACATCTTCACCCAATATCAGGAGACTGGTAATCCTCTGGCGCCGACCGCGATCGGCAAGCTCTTCCTGAATGGCGGCTATTGCTCCGCGTCGGTCATCAGCGGGAATAACATCATCGTCACGGCTGCGCATTGCTGCTGGAATCGCACCAATAACAACTGGATTGGAGGTTGGTCCTTCGCGCCCGCATATAACAGCGGGAACGCTCCTTATGGAGTGTTCAACTGGGCGCAGGCCAGAGTATTGAACAGTTGGATCAACAACGGCGACATCGCTTCCGACGTCTGCGTGATTGCGCTGCAAAACGATTCGGCCGGGCACGGTGTGACCTATTACACAGGTTGGCTGGGACGCTCGTGGAACTATCCGAGCGCGCTCAGCATGCACTCGCTGGGCTATCCGGGCAATATCGGCGGGGGCAACAATCTCGAACTTTGCGCGTCGGAAAGCTTTGGTCAGAGCTCGAGTTGCGGGTCGGGCGTCTTGAACACGGGCTGCTCGATGACTTACGGTTCGAGCGGCGGTCCGTGGATTCGCGACTACCGTACGGGCGATCATGTTGACTCAGTCGTTCACGGATATGTTAGTCAGTCGTGCACCGGGACGTTCGGCGCCACCTTCGATGGCGCGAGTTTCACCAGCAACAACATCCTGACGCTCTGCAACGCTCAGGGGTGCTGACACCCCAGGCCGGGTCCTCGGACGGAAGTGTCAGTCCGCGCGGCACCGCGCTAGATCAACGGCACAAACCGTATCGGAGTAGATAGCTGACCCGGCCCGGCGAATGAGCGCGAAACTAATGGCCGCGGAGCGGCGGCGACTGGTCGAAATTCTTCGCGCGACGTCGGTGAAGTCGGCGGCCGAGCCGGTCTTCAGGCTGGCCTCGGGCAAACTCAGCCGCTACTACGTCGATTGCAAGCAGGCGCTCTCGGATCCCGAGGCGCGCGCGCTGATTGGCGGGCTGGCCGCCAAGCTGATCGACGCGCAGGCGCTTGATGCGATCGGCGGACTCGAACTCGGCGCCTATCCGATCGCGATCGCGATCTCGGACGCGATTTTTTCTGCGCGCGGCATCAAGCTACGCGTCTTCGTCGTGCGCAAGGAGCCGAAGACCCACGGCATCAAGGATTTGATTGCCGGCAACGTCGCGGCGGGCGATCGCGCGCTGATCGTTGATGACGTCGTGACCACCGCCGCCTCGACCATCAAGGCGATCCGCGGCGCGCGCACGGCCGGGCTCGTGGTCGAGCGGGCGCTGGCGCTGATCGATCGGGAGGAGGAGCAGGGCGCACAAAATCTCACTGCTGAGGGCGTGGACTTCGCCGCGCTGTTCACGTTGCGCGACCTGCTCTGATCCCGGCTGCCAGTCTTGACCACACACTGTACCGACCGGTACGCAAGGACGACGCGGTTGCAAAATAGACAACTCCGGATTAAACACGAAGCACGCTATCCTTTTTTGTTGGAGGTATCGCATGAGCGCGCAAACGACGGTCTCAAACCCGCGACTGAAGAAAGTTTTTGACGGCCTCTTGGTCACGCTGCATCGGTTTATCCGCGAGAATCAAATCACCCACGATGAATATCGGCAGGCGGTAGGATTCATGCTCGAGACCGCGGCCAAGGGCGAAATCCCGCTCCTGATGGACGTGCTGCTCGAAGCGACAGTCGATCAGGTTGACAGCGTCGGCCGCGAGGGCACAGCGAGCGCGGTCGAAGGCCCCTTCTACGTACCCAACACGCCGGCGCTGAAGTCGCCGGCTGTGCTGCCTCATCGCAAGGACGAGCCCGGCGAGATGCTGTTCCTGTCGGGCACGGTGCGCGCGGCCGACGGCGCGCCGCTGGCAGGCGCGATCGTCGATATCTGGCAGGCCGACGCCAACGGCGCCTACTCGCATTTCAACATCGCCGAGGCCGACGCCCCGTTTAATCTGCGCGCGCGCGTCAGCACCGATAAGGACGGCGGCTACGAGATTCAGACCTGGACCCCGGCGTCGTACGAAATCCCGAAGCACGGACCGACCGGCGCGATTCTAAAAGCGACCGGCCGCCACGCCTGGCGTCCGGCGCACGTGCACTATCGCCTGAGTTATCCCGGCTTCCAGACCCTGACGACGCAGCTCTTCGTTTCGGACGATCCGTGGATCGATTCGGACGTGGTCGGCGCAGTCAAGCCGCCGCTGGTGATCAACTTCGAGCGCCACGAGAAAGAAGCCGAATTGCGCGCGCGCGGCCAGCAGCGGCCTTTCCGCACGGCGCGTTACGATTTTATCCTGGCCTCCGCGATGGCGAAGGCGGCGTAACGACGCGAGGCGGCTTCGCCTCCGCAGTCAGAGCGTCACTTGGCCGGGCGCGGCGTAAAGCGCTCGACCAGCTCGCGCGCGAAGCCGAGATAATTGCGCGGTTCGAGCCGGGCGAAGGTCGCGCGGGCCTCGGCGTCGAGTGGCAGGCCCGCGACGAACTCCGCGATCGTCTCTCGATTCACCGCCCGCCCGCGCGTCAGCTCCTTGAGCCGCTCGTAGGGCTGATCCAGATGGTAGCGGCGCATGAGCGTCTGGATCGCTTCGGCGACCAGCTCCCAGGATTTATCCCCGTCGAAATCTGCCGCCAGCCGCACCGGGTTGAGTTCGAGCTTCTTCAATCCACGCTCTAGCGAACTCAGCGCAATCATCAGATGGCCGAACGCGTTGCCGATCGAGCGCATCGCAGTGCTGTCGCTCAGATCGCGCTGCCAGCGCGCAATCGGGAGCTTGCCTGCCAAGTGTTCGAGCAGCGCGTTGGCGACGCCCAGATTGCCCTCGCAATTCTCGAAATCGATCGGATTCACCTTGTGCGGCATCACCGACGATCCCACTTCGCCCGCGGCGAGCGTCTGGGTGAAATAGCCGAGCGCGACGTAACCCCAGACGTCCCGTGCGAAGCCGATCAAAATCGTGTTGACGCGCATCAGTATATGGAACAGCTCGGCAATAAAATCATGGCTTTCGATTTGCGTCGTTAGCGGATTCCACGTAAGCCCGAGGTCTTCGACGAAACTGCGCGAATGCGCGATCCAGTCCACTGCCGGATAGGCGAAGCGATGAGCATTGTAGTTGCCGACCGCGCCGTTGGCTTTTCCGAGATATTCCTGCCGCCGGAGTTGCTCAAGCTGCCGTTCGAGCCGGTAGGCGAAAATCGCAAACTCCTTGCCGAGCGTGGTCGGCGACGCCTCCTGCCCATGCGTCCGCGCGATCATCGTGGCGTCTTGATAGCGCCGCGCCATCGCGCTCAAGCGTTCAACGATTCGCGCCAGCGCCGGAATCAGCTCCGCCTGATTGAACTCCTTGAGTATCAGCGCGTAGGCGAGATTGCTGATGTCCTCGGAGGTGCAGGCGAAGTGAATCATTTCGAGCGGAATTCGCGGCCCGCCCGCGGCGATCTTTTTCTTGAGGAAATATTCGAGCGCCTTGACGTCGTGATTGGTCTCGGCTTCGAGCGCCTTGACCCGCCGCGCGTCCGCGATCGTGAATTTCACCGCCAGCGCACGCAACCGTTCGCGCTCAGCCTCGCCGAGCGGCGGCATCGCGTCGATCGCCGGATTCGCCGCCAGCGCAATCAGCCATTCGAGCTCGACGCGCAGGCGATAGCGAATCAGCGCGTACTCGCTGAAGTAGTCGGACAGCGCGCGGGTCTGCGCGCGATAACGGCCGTCGCTCGGCCCGACCGCCAGCAGCGCGGCGTCTTCCTCGGTGTAATGGTCGCTCCGGCCTCGGCTCATGAGCGCAAGTTTAGCAAAAGGCTCAGCGCCCGGTATGCCCGAAACCGCCGTCGCCGCGCGGACTGCCGTCGAGCTCGTCCACTTCGATCAGTTGCGCACGCGCCACCGGTGCGATCACCAGTTGCGCGATCCGGTCACCCGGATTGATCACGAGCGGCGCCTCCCCGAGATTGATCACGATAATTTTGATCTCGCCACGATAGTCGGCGTCGATCGTGCCTGGCGCGTTGACAATCGCGAGCCCCTCGGCCAGCGCGCGGCCGCTGCGCGCGCGCACCTGCCCCTCGAAGCCCGGCGGGATCGCGACCGCGATCCCGGTTGGCGCCGCCGCGCGCTCGCCCGGCGCGAGCGTCAGCGGCTCATCGAGATCTGCAGCCAGATCGAGTCCGGCTGCGTCTTCGCTCTGATAGCGCGGGACCGCCGGCGAGTTTTTCCGCATCCGACGGATTTGCACGACGGGAGTTATCATCGAAGCGCGCTTGGCGAGGCCATCGCGCTATTTCGTCAAAACCGCTCGCCTCGCGCAACTCCGCTGCGGCGGCGCGCTGCCCGACAGCGTAGGGTTGCGCAGCGCCAGCGAATCGACTACTTCAGCGCGCGCATCGAGAAGCCACGTTCGTTGTAGCACAGCAGCGAGCGCTTGCCCTGCAGCGTGGTCTCGAGCACGCACTCGTGCCCCCACAGCCGCTGCACGAAGGCCATGGTCTTCTCGGCGTATTCGAGCTGCAGGTCGCGGCCGTCGTGATAATGCTTGAGATAGAGCGTGCGGTTCTGGCCGAAATCGGCGTCCTCAACTTTGATTACCGGAATCGAGCCGGCGCCGACGTTCTTGAGCAGCGTCTCCTTGACCGCTTGCCAACCCTCTTCGTCGGAAACCTTGTCGATCACCAGTTCCTCGCCGCGCGCCTCGTACTCGAACATGTCCATCTCGCGCATCAGCTCCTCGGTCAGGTAGCGGCGCAAAAATGAACTGTCGCGCTCGACCTCGCGCGCTTCGAAAATCTTATCTTTACCGTTTTTCGCCGGCGCGCCGTACTTCTTGATCTCTTCGGCGGTCGGCGCAGTGTGGCGCCGATAAAGATCCTCCCAGATTTTGAAGCCCAGATGATACGGATTGATCTGCCCCGGAATCGGCCGCAAGACCTGGTTGTGGCGCACGATAAACTCCAGATGCAGCCCCTGCTCGAGCGCGAGCGACTCCACAATCTGCTTGTGCCAATAGCTCGCCCAGCCCTCGTTCATGATCTTGGTTTCCATCATGGGCAGGAAATACTTGGTCTCTTCGTCCACGACGGTGAGCAAATCGCGCTCCCATTCCGCCAGAAACGGATTGTGATCGCGGATAAACAGCAGCAAATCTTCGTCCGGCTCGAGCGGCGTCTTGCGCGTCTCCGCCTCCTTGAACGGCGGACGCGCGTGGATGCGATGAAAGGGATCGACGCGCGGTTGCGCCTGCTCGAGCGCGCGCTCGACCTGCTCCTCGCGGTCGAGCTTTTTGATCGCCAGATTGCGCCGGCACTGCAGCGCCAGCGCATGCCCGGCGTCGAGGATATGCTCGACCTTGTCCACGCCGATCGAAGGATCTTCGGCGTAGCGCCGCACCCGCAGCGCATGGGCCTTGAAGGTCTCGAGCGTCAACTCCGCGCGCGTCGTCTTGAAGGTGAAATTGTTCTTGAAAAAGTCGTTGTGGCCGTAGACATGCGCGATCGTCAGAATCTGCAGCAGCAGCGTGTTGTCGCGCATCAGGTAGGCGATCGCCGGATTCGAGTTGATCACCATCTCGTACGGCAATCCGCTGACCCCGTAATCGTAGAGCGTCTTGAGCTTTTCGTACGACTTGCCGTACGACCAGTGCGGGTAATGCGACGGCATCCCGGAATACGCCATGTACCCGAGCATCCCGTTGTGATCGCAGATCTCGAACTCCTGCGGATACCAGTCCAGGCCGAACTCGGCGGCTTTGTCGCGGACCCGCTTGTCCCACTCGGCTAAATCGCGGATTTCGTAATTCGCCATTTATTCCTTGACGCGATCTTTCGACAGAAAAGCCTTGAACGACGGCCAGATGTCTTCCTTGCGCTCGATCAGCACGGCCTGAAAATTCGCCGCCTCGAGGCGCCGGAACACGTTGAGCATCGAGGATTCGTAATAGCGCGAGCCGAGCGGCTTGATCTCGCCGTAGCCGAACAGATTGCAGACCTCGGTCAGTTCCTTCGCCGTGCGCAGCGCCGCCGGATTGTCCGAATCGAAGTTGTCGCCGTCCGAACAATGGAATGCGTAGACGTTCCACAATGACGGATGATAGCGCTCGGCGATAATGTCCAGCGCCTTCTGGTACCCCGACGAGATAAACGTGCCGCCCGCCTCGCCCTTGTGGAAGAACTCCTCCTCGGTGACCTCGCTCGCCTCCGTATGATGCCCGATAAATACGATCTCGACGTTGCGATAGCGGGTCGCGATGAACTGGTAGAGCATGAAGAAGAAGCTGCGCGCCAGATACTTCTTCATCGTATCCATCGAGCCCGACGTATCCATTATGCACATCACCACCGCGTTGGAATCCTCGCGGGTGTCGGTCTCGAGATGCTTGTAGCGGAGATCGTCCTGATGAAAGGGAAAGCGCTGCGCCTGCTCCTCATCCAGCTCACCGCCCGCGCCGTTGGCGCCCTCTTCGGGCTCATTCAGTCGGCTGCGGCGCGTTGCCATGATTCGGGTGACGCGCTGGCGCGCTGTGCGGCGCTTGTCCAGCCGCACCCGGATACCGACGTGACGATAGCCCTTGCGCTTGCTCGATTGGTCCGACGGAATCTCGCGCAACGCCCGCCGCTCGAGGTTGGGCAATTCGAGATCCTCGAACATGATCTCGATCAGCTCTTCGAGCGAAACGTCGGTCTCGTAGTAATCGACCCCGGGCTGATCGCCGGCCTTGCCGTCGCCCTTGCCCTGGCCGTCCTTGCCGGTCTTGCCGACCACCTGGCCGGGCTGCGCGTTGCCGTCGCCGGCGCCGACGCCCGGCGCATTGTCGCCATAGACGAAGCGGTATTCCTTGATTCCGCGCAGCGGAACCTTGATGACCTTGTCCTTGTTTTTGCCAATGATCGATTCTTCGGCGATGATGTCCGCGATATTCTCGCGAATCGATTCGCGGACCTTCTCGCGATGGCGCAAGCGGTCGCCCGCCGAACGATCCGACCGCTCAGCCGCCGACGGACGATACTCGCGAAAAATCGTGTCGCTCATCTCCCGTCTCCACAGCCACTCATCAACATTATACCCAGTCCGGTCCTGTCAAACGACGCACGTCATGCCCGCCAACGGCATAAAAAGGCCCCGCGCGGCCAATCCGAACTGGAATGCCGGGCGGGGCCGTAGCAACCCTTCAGCGAATGGCTAGTCTTTCCACAAATTGTTCGCTGCGTACTTGAGCACGACATCGACGCACGACTCACAGTAGCCGTGCTCGAGTAGGTTTTTCACCATCGCATTGTACTTGTCACTCTGCTCCTCGTCGCGGGTGCGCGCTTTGGTGATAATGCGGGACATGTCCCGCACCGAGGTCATCAGCTTCTTTTCGATCGCCTCTTTGAGCGGCTCGTAACTGCGATAACTGACCTTCTCGCCGCGCCGCGACGACGCCCACAGGTACGCAATCACTTCCTGCCGAAAGCCGTCCGCCGCCGACCCGATGATCGCGATCTGCTCCTCGATCGATTTGAGGAAGCCCTCGTCGGGCACGAGCTCTTCCTTGGTATTGCGATCGCGCACCTTGGTCTTGTTGACGAAAGCCTCGGCGTGATCGAGATAGTTCTGGAACAGCGCCTCTGCCTGTTCCTGGTAAGAGAAAACGAACGCTTGCGTGATCTCCTTTTCCAGCAGATCGAGATATTCCTTATGCAGCGTGTCCTGCAGGAATTCCAGATACTGCTTGCGCATATCGTCGGCGAGGTCGCCTTCCTTGACCATCGAGATCAGCGACTCGCGCACATTGATCGGATTGATGCAGTTGCCGGTGACGTTGTCCGACAGCGCGTTGTCCAACCCCTTCATGATGAAGCGGGTCGAGATGCCGTTCATGCCCTCGCGCTTGGTGTCTTCCTTCAACTCCTGCACGTCGATCTTCTTGGTCCGTCCCTTCTCGACCACTTCCTCGCCGTTGTAGAGCCGCAGCTTGGTCATCAGATCGCACTTCGAGGTCGGTTCGAGCCGCGACAGAATCGCGAACATCGAGGCCAGCTCGAGGGTGTGCGGCGCGACGTGCGCGCGGAAATCCGAGTTGCGGATGATCTTCTGGTAGATCTTCACTTCCTCGGAGAGCCGCAGATTGTACGGCACCTTAACCACGACGATGCGATCGAGGATCGCCTCGTTGGTGTGATCGGCCTTGAACTTCTGCCACTCGGCTTCGTTCGAGTGCGCGACGATGCAGGTATCGACATAGACCATGCCATGCCGGCCCGGCGCCGGAATCACCTTTTCCTGCGTCGCCGTGATCATCGCGTGCAGATACTCGGTCTCGTTCTTGAACACCTCGATGAACTCGACCATCCCGCGATTGCCGACGTTGAGCGCGCCGTTCAGCTCGAGCACCCGCGGATCGCCCTCCGAGTAGCGGTCGAGCTTCGAGATGTCTTCCGAACCGATCAGCACCGAAGTGTCCTGATTGTTCGGATCCACCGGCGGCACCACCCCCACGCCAACCCGGTTGCGCTTCGAGAAATTCCGCGTTTCAACCGGGAACTCCTCGTAGCGCAGCTGAAATTCCTCTTTGAGCCGGTAACGGCAGACCGGACAGAGATCGCCCTCGATATTGACGCCGAGCATCTTCTCGAACTCGCGCCGCAGATGGCGCGGGATCAGATGCAGCGGCTCTTCATGCATCGGGCAACCCACGATCGCATAGACCGCCGCCGCCTCCTCGAGCCCGCGATGCACTCGCTCGACCAGCGAACTCTTGCCCGAGCCGACCGGACCCATCAGGTAGAGCACCTGCCGGCTTTCCTCGCCTTTGAGCGAGGCCGAATGGAAATAGCGGACGATCTGCGCGAGCGTGCGCTCGATGCCGAAAAATTCGTCGGCGAAAAAATTGTAAACTTTGATCGGCTCGTCTTTGTAGAGCCGCTTGGTGCGCGGATCGTCGGTCTCGTGGATATTCCGCGTCCCGGTCGTCATCATCATGTCGTAGATGCGCGCGTGCGACATCTTCGTCACGGTCGGGTCCGACTTTACCACTTCAAGATAATCAAGCAGGCTTCCATTCCACTGCTTCGATTCGCGCTCGGCGCGGTCGCGCTGGATTACCTGCTCGAAGGTAAGGGTCTCGGCCATCAGCTGACTCCTTGGTTAAGCGACTGATTTACCAAAGGCGGTTCACTATGCGAGTGAACGCCAGGCAGGCGCAGCAGGAAGATCTTGTTGGACGTGCTGTTCTCAAGCGCATCCTCTGGTCGAGTATAAGTACGGCTTACTAAATGACGCAAGACAAACTTTTTCGCTGAGGCCGGCTTATCCACAAATTTCAGCTCCCGGCCACAGTTGGTCGCAGTTGCGCGACGCCTGTTATTTTGACGCTATATCAGACCGCGTAATTCATCGCCGGTCCCAGCCCTCGGCTACCGTCAGACTTTCGCCGATTACCAGCCGGCCCCGATCATTTGTCACGCGCGCGGCGAACACCCGTTCATCGTGGGCGAACGACACCCACCAGCGCTCGGCGACCGCGCGCGCAAGGTGCATTGCCTTCTGTTCCATCGTGCGGATCGCGTCGAGATCGAATGCTTGATTCCATGGTCCGCGCATGTGTGATCGCGTCGGCACGATATCCGCCAGATGCACGAAACCCTCCCCCTGCGAACGCACCACGGCAATCTGATGATCGCTCGTATGGCCGCCGGTTACCGTTGCCATCACCCCCGGCGTCAGCTCGACGTCGCCCGCGACGCACTCGAGCGATCCCGCCACCGGCCCGAGACATTCCGCGACGTGGCGATAGGCCGCGCGCAGTCGCTCGTTGCGCGTGCTCCGCGCCAGCTCAACTTCACCCTGTTGTACGAAGACGCGCGCCCGCGGGAAAGCCGGTTCCAAACCGCCCGACGCCCGCCGCCGCACAATTCCCCCGCAATGATCGAAATGCAGATGCGACAGCAGCACGTGCGTGATGTCGCCCGGCTCCATCCCCAGCCCCTGCAACCCCTCGAGCAGCCAGCCCTCCCGATGATCGAAAATGCGCCGCTCGACCGCGCCCAGGCGATTGCCGATTCCGGTGTCCACTACGATCGCCTCACTGCCCTTGATGATGAGCGGGCATGTGAGATTCAGGCGGATGCGGTTTTGCTCGTCTGCCGGATGCTCGCGCTGCCACAACTCGCGGGGCACGACCCCGAACATGCAGCCCCCGTCGTTGCGCCAGATGCCGTCGCTCAGGAAGGCGATCGTAAAGTCGCCGACGGCGATTTTGTCAGGCGTCTGCATCGTCCCCTGGCTATATGCGATACGTGCGAGCGTCACATGCCCGCAAGCCACAGGCCTAGCACGAGCGCCACCGCACCCAATACCACGATTGATCCGTACCAGGGCGCGATCCCGCGCAGCGCGGCGCCCGTCTCACTCGGCGCGTCGGCGCTGCTCAAGCGCATCGCATGGCTGCGTCCGATCGCGATCGCCAGCGCCCCGGCCATCGTGGCGAACAACAGCAGCTTGACGCCGACAATCGCGATGAATTCCTTTGGCAGCGCGTAGCCGTGCGCACGCGCCGCGAAAATCAGGTTGATCACACCGGTCAGCGCTATGATGCAGGCGCATCCGATGGAAAGCCGGTTGAGCCGCGGAAGCGCGCGGGCGCTGAACTCCTGCGACTCCGTCGCCGCGCCGTCCAGCGCAATCGACGCTAAAACACAACTACCGCACAATCCGATCCAGCCGACGCCGGCCAACACGTGCAGCCAAAGCGCCGCGGTTCCTAACGACACTTTGGTTGCGAGCGCTGATCGCCGCAGTTCGGCTGCGCGCCGTGCACGGGCTCCGCTGCGCTGCCCCGGCCTACTCGGTCTCTCCCTGGCTTTGAAGCTGCTGAATCTGCCGGCGCTGATTTTCGATTTCGCTCTGCTGCGACTGGATCTGCGATTGGGTCTGGGCCTGCTTAGTGTCCTGATTCTGCATATAGTTGCCGACCGCAAAGCCGCCGACGCCGCCGATCGCGCCACCAATTGCCGCCCCCGCCGCCGGCGCGCCCACCGCCGCACCGATGATCGCGCCGGTTCCCGCGCCGACCAGCGCGCCGATGCCCGTGCCCTTTTCGCGCGTACTCAGCGGCTGTCCCGAACAACCCACAACCCCGATCACCATTACCGCCGCGATTACAAGGGTGATTGTCTTTTTTGCCAGCGAGTTCATTGCGCCTCTCCGTTCAAACGAGTTTGATTCTCCGATTTAGGCTGACCACGCACGCCGCCGCCGTCCGCCTTCCGCTACTGCTGCACCTCGGCTTCTTTAGTCGGCATCCCTGCGATCGACTTCCCGGCCTCGTCCGCCAGCGCCAGCCCCGGCTTGCCTTTTGCCCCGACATGAAGCTCCGCTCGATCGTGACCCTCCTTATCGAAGAGCGCCAACGCCGGCCTGCCGCCCACGTCCACGCCCAGGCCCACCCGCGCCAGCCCGGTGTTGGAGTCGTAGAGCGTCAGGCTCGCCTCGTTGTTGTTCCCGACGGTCAGGCCGGCCAGCAGCTTGCCGTTGCCGCCATAGACCGTGACGCCGTTGCGGCCGCCCGGCGCTTCGCCAAGGAGTACGCGGCGCGCCCCGGTGTCATCGTAAAAGCCCAACGTCGAGACGCCGTCCTTGGCGACGCGCAATTCCGTCCGATCGTGTCCGCTGCCGTCGTACATCACGAGGTCGGCGAGCCCGCTCCGCGTCACTTCGAGCGCCGCCCGCTGCGTGCCATTATGGTCCGTCAGGACAAATTGTTCGGCCCGCACCGCGTGCACGCGATGAGCGGCGTTGGCAACTGCAGGCGCCAACTGCGTGGCGACCACGCCGCCAAGAAAGCCTCCCCCCAACGTCAGCAATCCGTAGATCCAGCTCTTATTCCTGCGCATTCGAGGCCCTCCTTGGAGCAGCAACAGTGAAAGTGATCTTCCCGACGCGATTCAAGCTTCCGATCGGCAAAAGCTTAAAGCAACCGCACGCGGCTTGCCAAGCTCACCCCGGCGCAGGCCCGGTTGGCGGTGTCGCGCTCGCGCCGGCGTGAATCCCGTAGAGCCGCCGGTACTCACGCCTCCCGCCGATCACCTTCTTAACGTACTCGCGCGTCTCACGGTACTCGATATTCTCGACCCACTGATCGTCGTCACCCGGATATTTCCGGCTCCAGGCGGCCACCGCGTGCTCGCCACCGTTGTACGCTGCGACCGCCTTGAACGGGTCGCCATCGAACATTTCGAACAGTCCCTTGAGATAGGTCGTGCCGATTCGCACGCTCACGCTCGGATCATACAGGTCAAGCGCCGCCGGACTGAGGCCAGCCGCAGGCGCCCAGTGCTCCGCCGTTGACGGCAGCAACTGCATCAGGCCGCGCGCGTCCGAACTCGAGCGCGCCTGCGGGTTGTAGAGGCTCTCCTGCCGAATCAGCGCGGCGACCAGCCAGGGATCGAGCTGGCCGCGGCCGGCTTCCGCGCTGATCAGCTCCCAGAAGCCGCGCGGATAGCGCACGCGCTCCGCGGTGGCGCTTGCGATCGCGCCGTCGCCGGCCATCGCGGTCGCCAGCTGGATCGCGTCATACCAGGCGCCGGCCGCTTGCATTTCAGTCAGGACAAAGCGGCGCAGCGCCTGATCGTTGGTGTCTGCGATCGCGCGCAATTCGGGGGGCTCGAGGTTGCGCAGCCCCATTTCGCGCAGTGCGGCGATCCGCTTCAGATGAAACCGGGTCGCGCCGCCTGCTTCCGGTATCGCACCTGCGGTCGTCGCGGACTCGAGCGGAGCGGGCAGGCGGGCGGGTTCGATTCCGACTTTGCGGCTGGCGAGGCTCGGATAGTAGTTGCTCTCGGTGCTGACGGCGAGCGCGCGGTAGATCTGATCGGCGGCGCTTGCGCTCCCCCGCCGCTCGAGCGCGCGGGCCTGCCAGTAGGCCGCGCCGTCGCGATCCGCCGCCGCTTTCGCCTCGCGCCGCGCCGCCGCGAACCCAGCCGCGGCCGCCGCGTAGTCACCTTGCAGATACCGCAGGAAGGGCGCGCGAAAACGCGCCAACTCGGCGGCGTCACTGCCCGGATGCCGCGCGACGATCCGCAGATATTCGCGCCGCGCCGCTTCTAGCTGGTCGTCGTCCTCGTAGGTGCGGCCGAGCTCGAACATCGCCTCGGCCGCCTCACCGCCAGTTGCGGCGATCGCGGCGGCGCGCCCGAAATAACGCCGCGCCTGTGCGGTGTCGTCGCTGCGCCAATATGAATGAGCGAGCCGGTTCAGCGCCGCCGCGGCGTGAACGCCCGCAGGCGCGATCGCGAGATAACGCGCCAGCGCCGCGCGCGCCGCCTCCTCGTTACCGCGCGTCGCCTCGGCGCGCATCCAGAACAGACCCGCGCGCTCGGCCGGCGACGGCGCCAGCGCGAGCGCGGCTCCCACCTGTGCGAGCGCCACCGCAAACTCACCCTCGCGAATCAGCAGTCCGGCTTCCTCGCGATGATAGGTCAGCGGTGGCGCGCCCTCGACCTCCGGATGAGCCGCGAGCACACCGTAAGCCAGTGCGCGCGCCGCGCTGTCATTGCTGCCGCGTGGATATTTCTCGCGCAAGCGCTGTGCTTCACTGTAAGCCGCGTGAAAATTGCTTTGCGCAAGAGCGGCTTGGGCTATCAGCAGCCGGGCGTTCTGCTCATTTCCCGGATTCTCTGCACGATCGGCGACGCGCTGCGCGGCCGCCAGCGCCGCTGCGGTCTGGCCAAGCTTGAGTTCCATCCGCGCATACTCGACCCCGGCCGCCTCGGCCAGCACGCTATCCGGATAGGTCGCGGTCACCTGACGGTAACTCGCCGCGGCGCCCGCCCAGTCGCCGCCCGCGGCCTGCGCCGCCCCCAGGTAGTAGAAAGCGTAGTCGGCGAGCGCGGGAGTTTTCTCCGCCGCCGCTTGCATCGCCGCGATCGTCGCGAGATAGTCGCGCCGCTGCCAGGCGGCGTAGCCGTCGCGAAAAGGCTGGATTACTCCCGCAGCC
>JBOHWF010000083.1:0-13632 GCA_050736455.1 Binataceae bacterium (SeqCode)
GCTCAATGCGGTCGAGCGCGGGCTCGGCCTGTTCACCGCGGCCAGTATGGACGTCAGCGCGGTGCAGGTGCTCGGCGGAACCGAGCTCGAGGGGCAGGGGCTTAGCGGCGATGTCGAAGTGGTGGACGCCGAGAGCGGCGAACGGGTGCGCGTCGCGATGGGACCGCGCGAACGGGCGAAATATCGCGAGACCCTGACCCGGCTCGCACAGGAGATCAAAAGCTTCTGCTTTCGCCGCGGCCTGCGCTACGCGCTCTACACCACCGACCGCGGCTTCCACGATTTTTTCCTCCACGCCGCCACCGAACTCGGTCTGATGCACTAGAGTTCCCGCGCGTTTGCGGCAATGGGCCTGCTCAATCCTTCGGCGCTTTATTTCGCGGCGATCGTGCCCGCGCTGATCGTCGCCTATCTGGCGCGCGAGCGTCCGCGCCAGGCCACGGTCTCGAGCGTGCTCGCCTTTCGCGCCCTGCACCTGATGCGTGGGGAGCGGTTTGGCGGCCGCCCGCGTTTGAGCTGGCCGTTTTTTCTTGAATTACTCATCCTTGCGCTGGCGGTGATCGCGATGGCCGGACCCTATCTCGCGCGCCCGGGTAATCCGATCGCGGTCGTGATCGACAATTCGGCGCCGATGCAGGTGCGGATGGCGGACGGCAACACGCGTTTCGCGGCAGCGCTCGCGCGCACGCGCGAGGCCCTGAACGCGGAGAACGCCGGCGCCGCCGTGACGATCTATCTAACCGCCCCGCAGCCTCATCAAATGGGGCCGCCGTTCGGCGGCCCTGCCGCCGCGGCCGCAGCGCTCGCTCACGTCCGCGCGATCGATGCGCCCGGTAATCCCGCCGCGCTCGCCAGCCTCCTGACGCAATTGGCGGCCGATCGTCATCTGGCGCGGATCATCGTCGCAGGCTACCGTCCTGTTGCGGCGCCCGCAGCGGCGCGGATCACGCCACTCGTGATCGGCGGCCCGGTCGGAAATTTTGCGATCGGAGCCTTCGCGCTCAGCCGCGATACGCTCGGCGCGCCGACGCTGCGCGCCCGTCTCACCGTCGCGAATTTCAGCCCTGCTGCACAAACGCTCAAGGTCGCGATTAGCGCTGACGGCAAGCCGCTGACCAACGGTCAGTCCGTGGTCGCGCCCGGCGACGTCGCCAGCCTCGAATTCCCGAACCTGCCGCCGGCCCAGGTTTATCGCGCGCAACTCGAGCCGGCCGACGCCTTCGCGCTCGACAACGTCGCCTTCGCGACTGCGTCGGTCGTCAGAACGGTTTCGATCCTGTTCGTCAGTCCGGCACCCGCCGATGGCGAGAGCCTGAAATCCATCCCCGGCGTCGCCGTAACCATCCGCACGCCCGACGCCTATTCTCCTCGCGACCTGGCAACCGCCGACGTCGCGCTCTTCGAGTACACCGTGCCGAAGGAGTTGCCCGCGATCAACGCGCTCCTCGTGATGCCGCCGCCGGGTGACCCGATCTTCAATTTCGCCGTCGCGCCGGCAGCGCAAATTCATCTGACTGGATGGCCCTCAACGAATCCGCTCACCGACGGAGTCAACTTCCGCCTGCTGAATCTGCGTGCGGGCGAATACCTCGCACAGCATCCGTGGCTCGATGCGCTGGTCAGCGGCGCCAGCGGCGGCTTGATCCTCGCCGGTGAGCGTCAGGGCCATCGCTACCTCGCGACCGGCTTCAATCCGTTGCCCTACCTCGGCCGGCAAAACCTGCCGATGTCGATCCTGACGCTGAACCTGCTGGGTCATCTCGCCGGGCTCGGCGCGCAAAGCGCGAACTCTCGCACGGGAGAGCCGTGGATCGTGCCGGCGGGTGTCAGCACGATCGTGACCCCGTCCCGCGAGCGCGTCGCGGTCGCAGCCGGAGAGCAGTTCAGCGACACCGACGCGCAGGGCATCTACAGTCTCGTGGGCGCTGGCGCGACGACGCTGCGGGCGGTGAACCTCGGCGATCTTAGCGCCTCGGATCTCAGCCGCGTCGCACCCATCAAGCTCGAGAGCGCAGCGGCCGCTCCGGGGAGCGAAGCCCCGCCGGTCAGAACTCCGCTCGCGCCATATGTACTCGCGGCGATAATCGCGCTGATCACCCTCGAAGCGCTGTTTGTTTATCGCGAGCGGCGGCGCCTGGTCGTGGCATGAGCCTCCCGTTGCGCGGCTTCGCGCTTCCGTCTTTGCACGGGTTACACTTCACCCGCCCGCATGCGTTCTATCTATTGGCTGCGGTCGGTCTGCTGCTGCTCTGGTGGTTATGGCAGGCGCGCGGCTTGCGACGCTGGCCCGCGCCGATTCTGCGCGCCTTCGCACTATCACTGATGATCCTCGCGTTGGCCGATCCGCAGGCCGTCACGCATTCCGAAGGCGTCACGCGGCCGGTGATGATTGACGCTTCGGCGAGTATCACGCCCGCGATGCGCGCCTATACCCTCGCGCTGCTGCGCGACCAGCTCAAGTTGCACGATAACGATCCGGCGATCATGTTCGCCAGCAATACCGTCGCCGGTACGATCGGGAGCGCTGGCGCTGCCCTTACTTCGCCGGCCGGATGTGTCGAATGCGGCGCCGGCGCGACGGATCTCGAAACCGCGCTGAACGCGCTGGTGGCGGATCACGCCGCCCACGACGGCGCGATCGCGCTCGTCACCGACGGCTGGGAGAACCGCGGCAACGTCGACGCGGCTCTCGACGCCGTTCGCAATGCGGGTATCCGGCTCGACATCTTCACGCCCCCCGGCGCCGAGTCGATTCCAAATGTCGCGATGACGCAGCTCGCGCTGCCGCCGGCGCTGGAAAAGGCCGAACCCTTCACCATCGGCGTCACGCTCAGCAACCTCAATCCGGTTCCGGCCGCGGGCGCGATCGAGCTTTACCAAAACGCCCGGCTGATCGATCAGCGCGCGGTGACGCTCGCGCCCGGGCAAACCCGCCTCGACTTCGCGGTGCGCGCCGAGGAATCGGGTCTGGCGTCGTATCGCGCGGTCTTCAAGCCCGCGAACCCGGCGCTCGATACCTACCCGGAAGATGACGCGCTCGAAGGCTGGACCGGGATCGGCGCGCAACGCAAGGTCCTGCTTCTGACCGACAATGCCCGCGACGCGAGCTATCTTGAACTCGCGATGCGGCGCATCGGACTGCAGCCGACGGTGGTCGCGGTTTCCGGCGGCGACTATAGCGGCAGTCCGAAGGGCTACGACGCGGTCATCCTGAACAACGTGCCGCGCGCCCGGCTCTCGGCGGCCGCGCAGAGCGCGCTCGTCGAATACGTCAACGGCGGCGGCTCGCTCGCGATGGTCGGCGGCGATCAGAGCTTCGGCCTCGGCGGCTACGAGGGCAGCGCGCTCGCCGAGACCATGCCGGTGGTGATGAAGCCGCCGGAACGTCACGAGCGCAAACGCGCGCTGGTCTTGATCATCGACAAGTCGGGATCGATGGGCCGGAACGACAAGCTCACCTATGCGAAAGCCGCCGCCCTGACCGTCACCAAAACGCTCAACGACTCCGACCTGCTCAGCGTGATTGGCTTCGATTCGCAACCGTTCGTGGTCATCCCGCTCGAGCCGATGAGCGAAATCCGCCCCTATTTCGAGACCCTGATCGGCCGCCTCGCCGCGCACGGCACGACCTACCTGCTGCCCGCGCTCGAAGAGGCCGACCGCACGCTGGCGCAGAGCAAGGCTGCGATCAAGCACGTCGTCATCCTGACCGACGGCGAGACCGGCGGGACCGCATCGATGTACTACGACCTGGTCTCCTCGATGCATCACGATAACGGCGCGACGGTCTCCGCGATCGCAATCGGGCGGGAGGCGAATCTGCCGTTGCTCGAAGCGATCGCCAAATATGGCGGCGGCGGCTTCTACCAGACCGACAGTGCGAACACGCTGCCTGAGCTGTTCGTCGAGGACGTTCGCCAGCGCGGCGGCGGCGACACCACGATGGTCGAGAAGAGCTTCACGCCCTACGGGGTCACGCCCGACCCGGTGCTCAAGGAGCTGGGCGGACGGCAGTTGCCGGCGCTCAAGGGCTTCGTCGCCACCGATCTGAAACCCGGCGCGACCCTGAGCCTCTTCGTCAACAGCGATGGGCGGCGCGATCCGATTCTCGCAAGCTGGAAGCACGGCGCCGGCAAAACCCTCGCGATGACCACCGACGCCAGCGGACGCTGGTCGGCCGACTGGGTGCGCGACGGGGTCTATGCGCCGATCTGGGACAAGGTGATGGCTTGGATGACGCCGCAAACCGCGCAGGCGCAGAAGTTCGCCGTCGCGCTCGGCTATCTCGCCGGACACATCACGATCAATCTGACCGACTACAGCGACAACTCGAGCCTCGCGACCCGTCCCCTTGACGCCTCTATCACCGCCCCCGACCACACCAGGTTCGATATCACGCTTTCCCCGCGTGCGCCGGGCGAACTCGGCGCAAGCTTCGAGGCCCCCGCGCCCGGCGCTTACAATATCGAGCTTAAAGCGCCCCGCGGCGGCGTCAATGCGGTAGCCGATTCGAGCAACCAGCGCGACACCGGGGGCGGGCGAGTCCGCGAGCCGCGGACACCATCAGTAGCGCGGACCACGCAATCCACTGAACTAAGCTTTCCGCCGCTCGCCTATACGGTCAGCCCGGCGGTCAACGCCGAACTGCCGCGGCCGGCGCCGAACTACGGCTTGCTCGAACATCTGGCGTCCGCCACCAATGGCCGCCTTAATCCGTCGCCGCGCGAACTCGCGATCTCGCGTCCGCTCTTCGAGCAGACGGCGTCGCTCAGCTCGTGGCTGATCGTGACCGCGATGCTGCTCCTGATCGGCGAGGCGCTCGTGCGCCGCCTAACCTTCTAGATTCGCTGCTGGACGCGGCGCGCGAGGTCACGCGAGGGTCCCGAGCGTGGGATGGACTCAGGTGGTGTACTCGGCGTTGATCTTGACGTAGTCGAAGCTCAGATCGCAGGTCATCACGCGGGCTCCGGCCCGGCCCTGCTTCAAATCGATCATCAGGCCGAATTCAGGCGCCTTCATGCGCGCGCCCGCGGCCGCCAGCGCGCCAACCTTGAGGGCGCCGCGGCTCGCGATCTTGATCCCGCCGAGAAAAACCTCGAGCCGCTCCAAGTCGAGCGCGACGCCGGCCTTGCCCGCGGCCATCGCGATCCGGCCAAAGTTTGGATCGCAGCCGAAGAACGCGGTCTTGACCAGCGGCGAATTGGCGATTTCGCGCGCGACCCGATCGGCCTCTCGCGGGTTGCGCGCGCCGCGCACCTCGATCGTCACGAGCTTGGTCGCGCCCTCGCCGTCGCGTACCAGCTCGCGCGCGAGCGCGGCGGCGACCCCGCCCATCGCCTGCGCAAAAGCTTCAAGCTCGCGGCCGGCCAGCGCGCGATTGCGCGCCGCGCCGCTCGCCAGGATCAGCAGCGTATCGTTGGTGGACATGTCGCCATCGACGGTGATCGCGTTGAAGCTCATGGGCAGAAGACCCTTGAGAATCGACCGCAGCTGCGCAGCGCCGACGGCCGCGTCGGTCACGATAAACGCCAGCATCGTAGCCATCATCGGCTGAATCATGCCGGCGCCTTTGGCGCAGCCCGCGATCGTGACCGCCGCGCCGCCCACTTTGAGCCGCGCCGACGCGATCTTCGGCCGCGTATCCGTCGTGATGATCGCCGCGGCAAAGTCGGCGAGCGCGCCGGGGTCGAGTTGCGCGGCCGCCTGCGCGACACCGTCGCGATACTTCCCGAGATCGTACAGATGCCCGATCACGCCGGTCGAGCAGGGCGCGATCAGCTTCGCCTCGCAGCCAAGCGCCCGCGCGAGGCTCGCCGCGGAGTCCTGCGCGAGCTTGACGCCGCGCTGGCCGGTGAAGCAATTCGCCGAGCCGGAATTGACCGCGACGCCGCGCAGCCGGCCGCCCCGAAGATGCTCCTGCGCGACCGTTACCGGCGCCGCTTTGACCCGGCTCGTAGTGAAGACACCGGCGGCTACCGCTGGCATATCGGCGACGATGATCCCGAGGTCTTTGCGTCCCGGCTCCTTGCGCAGCCCGGCCGCGACACCGGCAAAACGAAAGCCTCCCACCATCGCCGGCTCGAGTCGTACCTCCATCGGCATTCCTCCGGCACGCAATTTAACACTAGCGAAGCCGAAGGCGCAGCGAGCAGAGGGGCCGGCCGAGTCTGCGACCAGTGGCCCAAGTCAGGCGTCTGCAACGTGCGCACAGCGAGTGCAGCGAGCGAGTAAAACTGTAGGCGCACTAGCGTAGCCGCAGGCGAAGCGAGCAGGCGAGTCCGCGAGCTGCGTTCGGATTAAGCGGCCGGGGGTTAGGCGCTTCCCATCGGATCGAAGTTACTTGCCGTGACAGCGCTTGTATTTCTTACCCGAGCCGCAGTGGCAGAGCTCGTTGCGGCCGAGCTTGTCACCGTCGCGTTTGATGGTGGCCGGCTCCGCGTTAACCCTCTCGTTGCCGTGACTCATCACGACCTTCTGCGGCCGCTGCGCTTGCACCTGCTCGACCTGCGCCAGGTCCGCCTCGCGCCGCACCTGCACCGAGAAGACCTTCTCGACCACATCCTGGCGCGTAATCCGCATCATCGCCTCGAACATGTCGAAGCCTTCCCTCTGATATTCGACCAGCGGATTGAGCTGCGCGTAGCCGCGCAGGCCGATGCCCTCCTTGAGATGGTCCATCGCCAGCAGATGGTCCTTCCACAGCCCGTCGAGCGTTTGCAGCATGACGAACTTTTCGATCTGCCGCATCATCGGTTCGCTGAACTCCGCCTCCCGCTGATCGTAGAGCTGATGCACCCGTTCGCTGGCGAACTCGATCAGGTCGTCGGGAGTATCGAGCTTGGTGCCGTTGAGGCTCTCACGGAAATTGGGGCGAAACCGGAACTGCTTGAACGAGGCCTCTTCGAGCTCCTTCCAATCCCAGTCGGCGGGATCCTTCTCGTCGTCGGCGTGGGCGTTGACGATCTCCTCGAGCTGGTCGTCGCACATCTCGAGAATGTCCTCCTTGAGCGGCGCGCCCGAGAGCAGCTCGCGGCGGCGATAGTAAATCACCTCGCGCTGCTTGTTCATCACGTCGTCGTATTCGAGCAGATGCTTGCGCATGTCGAAGTTGTGCGCCTCGACCTTCTTTTGCGCGTTCGCGATCGCCCGCGAGATCCACCGATGCTCGATCGGAACGCCGTCCTCCATCCCCATGCGGCCCATCAGCCCCTTGAGCCGATCAGCGCCGAAGATGCGCAGCAGGTCGTCCTCGAGCGATAGGTGAAAACGCGACGAGCCCTGGTCGCCCTGGCGTCCCGAGCGTCCACGCAACTGATTGTCGATGCGCCGTGACTCGTGGCGCTCGGTGCCGAGGATGTGCAGGCCGCCGGCGGCGAGCACCTGTTCGCGCTCGGCCGCGCACTGCACGCGATGACGTTCGAGCGCCGCCTGGAAATTCGGATCGTCCGGCTCGCGGGTGCCGGCCTCGGCCGCGGCCAGCCCGGCCGGGTTGCCGCCCAGCACGATATCGGTGCCGCGCCCGGCCATGTTGGTCGAGATCGTGACCGCCTTGAAACGCCCGGCCTGCGCGACAATCTCAGCCTCGCGCTCGTGATTCTTGGCGTTCAGCACATGATGCTTCACGCCGGTTTTTTTCAGCAGCTCCGCCACCCGCTCGGACTTCTCGATCGAGACCGTGCCGACCAGCACCGGCTGCCCACGCTCGTAACAATCCTTAATCTCCTCGACCACCGCGTCGAACTTCTCGGCCTCGCTCTTGAACACCACGTCATGGTTATCCAGCCGGATCATCGCCTGATTGGTCGGGATCACCATGACTTCGAGGTTGTAGATTTCGCGGAACTCGACCGCCTCGGTGTCCGCCGTGCCGGTCATGCCCGCAAGCTTCTTGTACATGCGGAAGTAGTTCTGGAAGGTGATGGTCGCCAGCGTCTGATTCTCGGACTCGATCTTGACGTTCTCCTTGGCCTCGACCGCCTGATGGAGTCCGTCGCTCCAGCGCCGCCCGGGCATCAGACGGCCGGTGAATTCGTCAACGATCACCACCTGCCCCTCTTTGACCACGTAATCGACGTCGCGCTTGAACAGCGCGTGCGCCTTGAGCCCCTGGTTGGCGTGATGCAGCAGCAGGATGTTGCGCGGGTCGTATAGATTGTCAACGCCGAGCAGTCCTTCGGCGCGGGTGACGCCGTCCTCGGTCAGGGCCACGGTGCGGAGCTTTTCGTCGACCGTGTAATGCTCCTCCGGCTTGAGCCGCGGGATAACCCGATCGACCACGTAATAGGTGTCGGTCGACTCTTCGGAAGCGCCCGAGATAATTAGCGGCGTGCGCGCTTCGTCGACCAGGATCGAATCGACTTCATCGACGATCGCGAAGTAATGTTCGCGCTGGACGTATTCCTCCAGGTTGAACTTCATGTTGTCGCGCAGGTAGTCGAAGCCGAATTCGTTGTTCTGCCCGTATGTGATGTCGCAAGCGTAAGCCGCTTTGCGCTGCGGGTCGGTCAGGCCGTGGACGACCACGCCGACGCTCAGCCCGAGGAAATTGTAGATGCGCCCCATCCACTCCGAGTCGCGCCGTGCGAGGTAGTCGTTGACCGTGACGACGTGGACGCCGCGGCCCGCCAGCGCATTGAGCACCGCCGGCAGCGTCGCGACCAGAGTCTTGCCCTCGCCGGTCTTCATCTCGGCGATCTTGCCCTGATGCAGCACCATGCCGCCGATTAGCTGGACGTCGAAGTGGCGCTGGCCGAGCGTGCGCTTGCCGGCCTCGCGCACGGCCGCGAAGACCTCGGGCAAGAGGTCCCACATCGCCCCTTCGCGATCCTCGTGGTCTGCAATCGCGCTCAGCTTCGCCCGCCAATCCGGGATGAGCGCGCGCAGCTCGTCGTCGCTCTTTTTCTCGAATTCGGGCTCGAGTTCGCTGATACGAGCGACGGACGGCCGCATCCGTTTCAATCCGCGGTCGTTTTTGGAGCCGAAAATCCTATGCGAGATCTGGGTAAACGCTGTAGCCATCACACTAGGCGGAACGCAGTGGAGCCGAGCACAGGGGGCGGCCGAGTCTGCGAGGCGCGGCCAGGATCAAGAGTCCGCGAGCTGCGTTCAGATAAAAGAAGAATTTGATTGGTACCGTACGCTCTACGATCGAGGTTCTCACGAGGTGTCGTCGCCACTGCAAGATACCATAATTCTAGCGTATCGCCGCCCGCCTTTCAGCGTTCGATCCGCACCGCCGACTCGACCTGCGGCCCGAGGAAGCGTCGCCCCACCCGTACGAAGCGCTCGGGGGTCTCGGTCACGAAGAAGCTCTGCGACCCCATTCCGCGCGCCCGCGTGAGCCGCAGTTCGTTCAGGCGTTCCGTCACCGCCCCGGCCGTGGCGAAGGCCGAATCCACGAGACTCACGCCGGGTCCGAGCACCCGCCGGAAGAGATCGCGCAGCAGCGGATAATGCGTGCAGCCCAGCAACAGCGTGTCGATCCCGCTCAACTTGAGGCTCTCGAGATAGTGCGCGACCGTGCGTTCGGCGATGTCGTTCTCGGTCCAGCCCTCCTCGACCAGCGGCACCAGCAGCGGACAGGCGCGCGTGTAGATCTCGACCCCGGGGCGGAGCTGCTGCAGGACCCGCGTATAGGCGCCCGACGCGATCGTCGCCTCCGTCCCAATCACCCCGATCCGGCCATTGCGCGAGGCCGCCGCGGCGGCGCGGGCGCCCGGCTCGATCACGCCAATCACTGGCACGATGGTGTCGCGCGCGATCGTCCCGAGCGCGATCGCGCTCGAGGTATTGCACGCGACCACCAGCAACTTGATCCCCTTGGCCAGCAGGAATTCGGTATTCTCGCGCGAATAGCGGATTATCACTTCGCTCGACTTGGTGCCGTAGGGCAGCCGCGCCGTATCACCCAAATAAATGAAGTCCTCGGCCGGCAGCGCCGCAGCCAGCTCCTTCAGCACGGTCAGGCCGCCGATTCCCGAATCGAAGACCCCGATCGCCCGCGCGCGATTGTCCGCGGCCGCGCCCGGTGGGCGGCGTCGCGCGCGAGCGTCAAGCTCGACCACCTTGTTCGAGCGTGGTCCGGCGATCGTGCTGCGGCGGACAGCCATCTCAGTTTCCCGCCAGCCGCGCGCTCAACTGCGCGGGCGACGGCGGCGCCGCGTTAAACACCCGCTGATGCGCGTTCGGGCTCTCCATGCACAGATAGATCGGGAGATGCGGATTCGCTCGCGCAATCCGCTCACGCAGGCGCGAATACAGGCGCAGCCTGAGCGGATTAAAGGCGCGGTAGCGCCCATCCGCCGCCAGCACTTCTTCGCCCAGCAGCATCGGGTCAAAGGGAAAGCGCCGGCGCGCGCTCGCGCGCAACTTGGGCGTCATCCGCAATCCGCCCATGCTCACAAAGGCGATTCGCTCTGGCGCCACCACGGCAAAGAGACTCTCGATCAGCTCGGCGTAATCCGCTTCGGCCTCCGGATAGGCGATGATCGGGTCAAGGTGGAACGCTACTTTATAGCCTCCCTCGAGCAGGCGGCGGGCGGCATCGATACGCGCCGACGGCGCGGCCGTGCGATGTTCCGAGCTGCGAAAAACCCGCTCGGGCGAGAGCGTCCACGACACCAGCGTCCGTCCTTTCGGATCGATCGTGAGCAGATTGCCGATTTCGTCGGTTTTGGTCTTGAGCTCCAGGATCAGATTGTCGCGCCCGGCAAAGTACTCGACCAGATCGCGGCTGATCCCGGTAAGCGAGTCGAAGGCCAGCGAGTCCGCCAGCTCTCCCGTCCCGATCCGGAAATTGCGCTCGGGCGCGCGGCGCCCGAGGCGGTCGAGCTCGTCGAAGGCGTCGCCGTAATTCGTAAAAATTTGCATTCCGGGATTGTCGGCGACGTACTCCTGGAGAAAACAGTAGCTGCAATCCATCGGGCAGTTCGACGCCAGCACCAGCACCAGGTAGCCGCAGCAGGCAAATTCGCCGGATCCCGCCGGGCAGCCCATCAGAAAGGGGCCGCGCCGGCGCATCAGCACCATCCGCCGCTTACCCGCGCCGAAGGGGTCGGCTGCGCCCGCCAGCGGGCGCGCAGCGGCGCGACCGTCCGCGATGTAGCGCACTTCGACCGAACGGGGCAGTCCCGCGATCACGCGCTCGGCCAGCGCGCTCGCGCGCGAGCCTTCCTCGACGAAAAGCGCGTCGAGCTCAAAGCTCATCCGCGCCACCCAGCATCTCGGCGATCCGGCATAGTGCAATGCGGCGCGTCGCCAGCGCGTCGAGTAGTTGCCCTAGCTCGGCGCCGTTGCGCGTGGTCATCTCCAGACGCAGCTCATCAGAGCCGAGATTTTCGGGCAAGACCAGCCGGATTCCTGATGGCAGTTTGAGCTCGGCGACTTTGGCCTCGATGCGCGCCGCCGCTTCGCGCAAGCGCGGAAAGCGCAGTCGGCGCAGACCCTCGAGCAGGGCTCGCGCCCGGCCGGGCGCCGAACCCGCACCGTCGATTATGCGGCGCAGCTCACGACAGTCGAGAATCCCGGCGACGTCGCCGCCCTCGCGCAGCCGAATTTCATCGAGCAACTCGAAGGCGGTGGCGAACTGTCCCGCACGCAGGCGCAACCCCTCCGCGAGCGCCAGGAGGGCGTCGCCATCGGCGGAGGCCAGCGCCAGCCATCGCTCGACGAGCAGCGCGGGTAGTCGGCGCTGAGACGCCCAGTGACGAATGCGCGAGTCGCGATCGCTCATTAAAATCCTGCGACCTCCGGCGAGACTTCGCAGAAGTTTCGCCTCCCAATCGCCAGGATCGGGCGAAAGGCCTCCAAGTCGCGAACCAATTGCGCGTCCGGCCCATCGACCCAGTTGCCTGCGCGCTCGGTCAGCGCTGCGACGCGCCCGGCCAGATCGACTTTTCCTCGCCGACTCAGTCCCGTGGCCAGGATACGGCATTTCTCGCTGAGTACATCGCAGACCGCGGCGCGCCGCTCCAGGGATAGATCGCTATGCGCGAGCAACTTGAGCAGGGCTAGGACGCGGAAGCGATCGATCGCCTGAACCGTTGCCGAAAGCTGTCCCGGATGGCCTGCACGCCGGGTCACCAGTGGCTCGTCGATTATGCCCGCCTGATGACGAGCGAGAATTCGCAGCCACAGGTCATAGTCCTCGGCGGCATCCAGGTCTTCGTCGAAACCACCGATCGCGCGGAACAACGCCGTTCGCAGAATCACGGCGGAGGGACTGAGCAGGCAGGTCCGCAGCGAATCGATGAAGATATCACCCGCGCGCTTGCGATGGCGCAGGCCCGGATTCACCCGCACGCCATTGCGCATCCAAGTCTCCCCGGTTTGCGCGATCGCACAATCCTGATGGTCCGCCATGAAGTCGACTTGCCGCTTGAGCTTGCCGGGCGCCCAGAGATCGTCTGAATCCAGGAACGCAATCAGCGGCGCCGTCGCCAGCGCCACGCCGGTATTACGCGCTGCGGCCACGCCCCGGTTTTCGCGATGCTCAGCGATTTGCATCGAAACGCTGCCGCTCCAGCCGCACGCTTCGCCGGCGAGGCGCGCGAGAGCGTCAGCCGTCCCATCGGTCGAGCCGTCATCGACGACAATCAGCTCGCAACTCACGTCGCGCTGCGCGAGCACGCTCGCGATCGCCTCGCCCACCATCGCCCGGCGATTGTGCGACGGGATGATCACGCTGACCTCGGCCTTCATTGTTCCAAGCGATCAGCCACTAACCGGCTGCAGACTCCGCCCGATGGTGATAATCCGCCGGCGCAATTCCTCGAGACCCTCTCCGCTCTCCGCCGAGCAGAGAATCGGCTCGAGGCCGTGGGCGGCGAAAGGCTTCAGCGCCGCGGTCCGTTCCGCGCGTCGGAGCTTGTCGCACTTCGTGGCCGCCACCACGATAGTCAGTGGCGCCAACGCTTCACGATGGTCGCGCATTGCCAGAATCGCCATTTCCTCTTCCTTCGGCCCGCGTCGCGCATCGATCAGCAGGACCAGGCCGGCAAGGGGTTCGCGTCGCGCGAGGTAGTCGCTGATGAGCTGAGCGATATGCGCGGCGTCAGTTCGTGACATCTTCGCGTAGCCGAAACCCGGCAGATCAACCAGTGCGAGGCTCGGACCGAAGGCAAAAAAATTCAGCGCGCGCGTGCGTCCGGGGGTCTTGCTCGTCCGCGCGAGACCACGGCTCTCGGTCAGCGCATTCAGGAGCGAACTCTTTCCCACATTCGAGCGACCAGCAATGGCAACCTCGACCCGATTCCAGACCGGATACTCGCCGACAGTATTAGTTGAGCGCAAGTATTCAGCCGCGAATTTCATTACACCCGGCGCGCAATCGAACTAGCGTCCGTACGTCGCGACGGCTTCGCCCGTGGCGAGAACGTAACCGTGCATCGCTTCGACGACTTTTCGCGCATCCGGATCGCGCGCCAGATGGAGCGCCTGCGACAGCGCATACAGTTTGAAATGGTAGTGATGGGCAGGCCCCGGTGGCGGACACGGCCCATTATATCCAATGTGGCCGAAATCGTTGACAGCCTGTTCGCCGCCTGGCGCGACCGTCCGAGTCTTGGGCAGATTCTCTGGCAGCCCGGCGATGCTGGCCGGCAAATTGTACACGACCCAGTGCGTGAAGAGCCC
>JBOHWF010000084.1:0-27152 GCA_050736455.1 Binataceae bacterium (SeqCode)
AAGGGAGAGGGACCAAGGGTGAGGGTTCTATCACTGGCTCAACCCATCGAGCAGCGTCTTCGCCTCTTTCAGATCGAGCGTGTCGAAGCCTTCGGTGAACCAGTTGTAGATCTCCCCGAGCATCGCGCGCGCCACCTCGCGACGCCCCCGCTTTGCGAGCAGACGCGCGAGACTCGTCGTCGCGCGTTTGCAGCTCGACGCGATGGCCCTCGGGCAGACGGTCGTAGAGCGCGGCCGCGACGGCTGCCGCGAAGAACTCCGCACCCACAACGCTTGCACCATCGAGCACACCGGCAAATAGGTCCGCCCGCTGCAAAGTGCTATGCTCGCGGCCAAGGAGCAGCCTATTATGGTTGAGAAGATAATTGATCTAATCGGGATTTCCTCGAACTCGATTGAAGATGCGGTGCAACTCGCCCTGGCGCGCGCCGGCGTCACGATCAAGGGCATCAATCACGCCCACATCGAGGATATCTCCGCCCGGGTCGAGAATAATCAGGTCACGCAATGGAGGGTGGTGCTTAAGGCCGCGTTTGAGGTTCGCGATCAATTACACGAATAACGGGCTGGTAGTCGAATAACGGGCTTGCGCCGACCGGACCTGACGCTCCTCGACGGAGCCCGCGGGCCGGTATCAGCGCCAGGCAAGGAACCGATCGGACGTCCGCCAAACCGACGCCGCGTGCGCGGTTATGGCGAAGCAGTCCGGTCCGGAAAGTCAAGGAATATGCCAGAAGCAAAAGTTTCGGATCTGCAAACCAGAATAGCTGAAGCGCAAGCGAAAGTTGCCGAAGTCCGACCGGGGATTTACGAAATTTTCCTGCCGCTGCCGATGCGACCGACGATCATCAATGTTTACCTGGTGGATTGTCATGGCGCGTGGACCCTGATCGATACCGGGATGAATACCCCCGACAGCATTGCCACGCTCGAAGCCGCCTTCCAGCGGGTTGGGACGAAGCTCGAAAAGCTCGACACCCTCATCGGCACCCATCATCACGTTGATCACTTCGGCAGCTCTGCGACGATCAAGCAACGTAGCGGCGCACGCACCCTTCTGCACGACCTCGAGGTCGAGCGCGTCAATCGGATGCTGGCATTCGGACCGCCGTCGGCGCGGCCCGACGCCGTCGAGTTCTTCCGCACCCACGGCTTTCCCATTGATGATCATCCGCCCGAGGGGATGCGTCCGGCATGGTTCGGCAGCAACATGTACAACCCGCTGCCGCAGCCCGACCAATACCTGAACGACGGCGACGTCATCCGCGTCGGCGATCGCGAATTCGAGGTGATTTGGACCCCCGGGCATGCGCCCGGGCATTGCGTCATCTACATGCGCAAGGAGAAAGTGCTGATCGTCGGCGACCATCTGCTGCCGAAGATCACGCCGCACGTCGGCCTTTATCCGTCACTTCCGAGCGGCAATCCGCTCGGCGATTTCATCCAATCCCAACTCAAGATTCAACGCTTCGAGGTCGAATTGGTGCTGCCCGCGCATGGCGGCGTGTTTCACGACCATCGCCATCGCGCAAACCAGCTGATCGAGCATCATCGTTATCGCGAAGCCGAGATGCTCGATCTCGTGAAACGAAAGCCGCAATGCGCTTTCGACGTCGCCCAGCAGATTTTTGGCGGCGAGGAGCGGCCGATTTTTCACGTGATGGCGGCGACCTTCGAGACCCTGGCTCATCTCGAACTCGCGCGGATCGAGGGTCGCGCTCGGCGTAGCGAACAGAACGGCCGGACGCTCTATCAGGCGCTCTAGCCCAAGCGCCAAAAAGTTGATGAATGCGGCGCTGTTCGCCGTGCCATAGCGCGGCGCCAAGTCTAACCGCGTAGGGAAGGCTGCGCAGCGGTCGAGGGAATTTCTTCGCTAGACAAATGGTGCCGGGCTTAGACCGCCTGCGTGATCCGCGCGCGATGGCCTCGGCGGGAGGGCGCCGTGATCTTGCCGCTTCTGACCACGGGTGAGCGCCGCGCCAGTCGCCGCGCGGAAACCCCGGCCAATTGCTGATCGCGCCACTCGCGCAAACCTGAGCGTAGATAATTCGGCTCGATCCCCAGGGTCTCGCAGACCGTCTCGAAGGAAAATGGCCCGTCGCCGCGATCGATGCAGAGCCACTGTTCGGCTTCGGCAAAGGCCCGCTTGCGCGGACCGGTGCGCGCGTCGGCGTTATTCTGGAAGCAGTGCAGCGCGTCCTCGAGTACCGCCATCATCAGGCGCTTCACCGGGGCGATCGCGCTGTCGTCGCGCCGCGAGTCGTAGTACTGCTCTGGCGTGATAATCTCGGGTACGAAGATTGAACCCAAAGCGCTATTTTCCCAATCCATCGTCAAGCCACCCGCTTTCGCCGGTCACGGTTGCAAGCTCGCCGTGCCGGCGTACTGCCAGGGAAACTAATTTTCGATACTTGCGCAGGCCGTAGGAGCAATTTAAATGCCGAAACGTCGCCCGCCGCTTACGCGTATCTACGCTGTCACACTCGGCGAGAATACGCGCCTGAATCGCGGTAAATGCTTCGATTGGGTTATGCTTGTGCTAAATTTTTTGCGATCTGCAAAGGCGCGCTACGGTGCTGATCTGCCGCATTTGTGGCATTTCAGAAAATGCCGCGCCCAATTTCTAACGCTCGCGACTTCCAACTAGCATGGGCGCGAGGACGTTTGGTGGCTGCTAACGCGGTTGATCGGCTCGCTTGGCCTATCAGACCGATCACATCCGAGAGATATTCCCGGCTCGGCGAGATGCAGCAGACCTATTGCAACGGTCCCGATTGTCCCCCCGACGGACCGGGGCCCAGCTTGCGTTCCTCGAGCCGGAAAGTCAGTACGTCGTTGAGGCAGGTGGCGCGGGACGCGCCAGCCTCGAGCAGGGTAAGCTTCTCGATCGGATTAACGTCGAGATGGAAGCAGATGAAATTGATCAGCGCCGCGCCGCGCAGTCCGCGCTGCTCGACCAGCGACTGCCAAAGCTCGTCGGCGCTGCTGCCTAGAAAACGCACCAACAGGTCCCGCAGATTTTCCATCGCGATCGGATCGAGGTCGAGGTGCGCCGCCTGCACCGGCCGCCATTCGACCTCGGCGGTGCGATATGGATGATCGCGCATCTCGTGCAGGATTTTGAACTCCGCGAGTCCCTCGAGCAGCAGGTTGTAGCGGCCGTCGGGCAGGCGCTTGAGCGCGCCAATCCGGCCGGCGCAGCCGACCTCATAGAGGTCGGGATTCGCGTAATAGTCTCGTTCCCAGTTGCCCTTGAGCATGGTCATCCCGATGAGGCCGTGGCTCGAGCTGACGTCCGCGATCATCTCGCGATAACGCGGCTCGAAAATGTGCAGTGGCGCGACCACGCCGGGAAACAGCACGAAGTTGGGCAACGGAAAGATCGGAATGATGCTCGGAAGATCCGCCATTCGCCGCCTCTGGCCCGAGATTAAAGCCGATCGCGATCGCCGGTCAAGGACCGGGCGAATCGCACGCCGGGCAAAGTCGTCGTGCACCCCGCCGCGACCAAGGTCGATCGAACCTGCCGGCGCAAGCGTTGAAGCTCACCCGAATTGTGTTGAAGGAAAGCGTGTTCGCAAGTCGCAGGGGTTTTCTCGCGGCAATCGTCCGCCGGAGAGCCTCAATCGAATTTTGGGATCTATCGAAAGCCCGCCGAGGCTACACAGCGATGGTGCGGCTCGATAGACTGCACGGACCGTCGCGACGCGCCGGACAAGGAAAACTGCTGGTAGATGAAAACGCCGTGGGCGAGCTTCGAACGGGAAACGCTGGACAACCTGCGCGCGCTCATCCGGTACGACACGACCAATCCGCCCGGCAATGAAAGGCGCGCGGCTGACTATCTGGCCTCCGCGCTGACCGCCGCCGGCCTGCCGGCGACGATCGTCGAGGCCGCGCCGACGCGCGCGAACCTGATCGCGCGGCTCGACGGCAGCGATCGCGCGCTGGGGCCGCTGATGCTCTCGTCGCATACCGACGTCGTGCCGGTCGAGGCTGCGCGCTGGAGCCGCGCGCCCTTCGGCGCTGAGATCGAAGACGGCTGTATCTGGGGCCGCGGCGCGATCGACATGAAGTCGAAGTGCGCGATGGATCTCGGCCTGATGCTCGCGTTGAAGCGCGCCGGGGTCGCACTCGAACGCGACCTGATTTTTGCCGCAGTCGCCGACGAAGAAGCCGGCTCGGAGTTGGGCGCGCGCTTCCTGGTCGAACATCACCCGGAGCTGGTGCGTGCCGGCTTCGTCCTGAATGAAACCGGCGGCTTCACGCTCTTCGTGGGCGAGCGGCGCTTCTATCCGATTCAGGTCGCCGAGAAGGGTTTCGTCACCGTGCGGATGACGGTGACCGGCGCGCCGGGGCACGGTTCGATGCCGCGTGCGGACACTGCGATCGCCTGGATGGCTGAGCTCATCACGCGCATCACGCAGACCCCCATGCGCCGCCGGCTCACTCCGCTGATGCGCGCCACCTTCGCCGAACTCGGGATCAGTCCCGACAAGGCGCCGCCGCTGTTCCGCCCGATGATGGCGAATACGGTGACGCCGACGATCCTGCGCGCGGGCTACAAGGACAACGTGATTCCGGGTGAGGCCTCGGTGATTCTGGATGGCCGCACGTTACCCGGCGAGGATGAGCGCAGCTTCCTCGCCGAGTTGCGCGCGATCGTCGGTTCGGAGCCGAGCCTGCAAGTGGTGAAATCGGCGCCCCCGGCCGAGGCCAGTGACGACACCCCCCTGTTCCGGCTGATCAAGCAGCACACCGAAGCCGCCGACCCCGGCGCCCGCGCGATCCCGTGGATGCTGCCTGGGGCGACCGACAGCAAGTTCTACGCACAGCTCGGCGCGGTCTGTTACGGCTTCGCGCCCGTGCGGCTCGATCCCAAAATGCCGTTCGGCGCGCTCTACCATGGCAACGACGAGCGGATGCCGATTGCGGGCCTGATGTGGGGACTGCGACTCTATGCCGACGTAGTGTTGGCGTTTCTCGGCGTTCGCCGCGACGACGTCTTCGCTTAATTGCCGGCGTCGGGTGGCGGCTCGGCGCTCGCCGACGCTTGATCCGGAGACGGCGCGCCGCCCTCGGGTGTGAAGGTGACGAGCAGGCGGTCGGGCTTGGTCAGCGGCACGACCGCGAAGCGGCTTACTGGCGAGGTGTTGACGGTTATCCGCGTGCCGCCATCGACGCTCTGGATCAGACAATCACGGAAGATCGACTTGTCAAAAGTGAGATGGCTGCCGAGCGCGCTGTCGGGGGTTACGGCCTTCAGATCCAGCGTCAGGCTTGACGATCCGTTCTGATTATCCAGATTGTCGGCGTAAGCGACCGGGCCGGTCAGGTCCAGAATCACCGACATTGGCGGATCCGCCGACGATAGCCGCACTGTGCGCAGGGTCGCGGGACCCGGCTTAGCCGGCGACGACGTATCGGGCGTCTTCGCGCCTGGCGCGGGCTGAAGGATCGGTAGGCCGTCCGGCCCGTACGCGGCGTCGCCATTCGAGGCCAGATTTTCGAGGCTCTCGTGCACGGCGACGTGATTCGCGTTCAGATCGTCGGGGCTGAAGCCGCTCTCGGCCAGCACCAGCTTGAGCGGATCCTCTTCGGGGTCGATCGGCTGATGCAGCTTGGCGAGCTCTTTGTCCGCCTCGGCGGCGTACTTGGTCTTGGGGAAATTCTGCTTGAGCGCGGTGAAGGCCTGTGCCGCCGAATATTTCTTGCCCTGCTTCTCGAGCGTGCGGCCCAGATGATAGAGCGCGTCGGGCGCCACCGGCGTATCGGGATAGAGCGCCATCAGCTCCGCCATCCGCGATTCTGAGGCTTTGTAATTCGCGCGGGTGTAGTAGAAATCGCCGATCACGTACTCGTGCCGCGCGAGCATCTCGCGGCAGATCGCGACCTGCTCCTGCGCGAGCTGGGCAAAATCGCTTTCGGGGAAGCGCCGCTCGATGGTCTGGAACTGCTCGAGGGCGAGCTCGGTGTGGGTCTGGTCCTGGTCCGGCCGGCCGATCTGCGTGTAATGCGCCATCGCCAGGTAGTAGGAGGCCTCTTCGATATGCGCGCTGGTCGGATGCATCCGCACGAAATCGTTCAGCGAGCCGATCGATTCGGCGTAGTTGTGACTCTTGAAGTAGGCCAGCCCGATGTTCAACTCCGACTCTTCGGCGTAGGGGCTGAAGGGATATTGATCGATCAGCTTCTGGTAGTCGTCGATCGCCGGCTGATAGAAATGCTGGGTGTACTCGTTCGTCGCCTTGACGTAATAGTTCTCGCCGCTCGGCGGCTTGCGCGTGGCGCATCCTGCGAGCGCCGCTGCGATCGTGATGGCTACGATAAATTTGGCCGCGATAAATCCGGCTTGCTTCATGATGAATGGGGAAAGGTTAGAGGTCGAGGACGGCCAAGGCAAGCTGCCCGGATTTCATGCGGGAGGGACAAAGGCGGCGGCGTAGATCTCGCGACCCTCGGCGATAAACTTGCGCGCGAAGCCGGTCAGTGACGCCCCCGGCACTGCGATTGGCGTGCGGACAAAGCTGCCCGCCTCGAGCATCGAGAAAATCGCGCGGGCGTAGTCCTGGACGTCCGTCGCGACATAGAGCGGTCCACCGGGTACGAGCACTCGCACGAGCCCGCACACGAAGTCCGGCGTAAACAGCCGATGCTTGGCGTGGCGATCCTTCGGCCAGGGGTCGGGAAAATAGATGTGACAGGCGCTGACGCTCCGCGGCGCGAGCATCAGATGGACCAGCGGGCGGGCGTCCATGCGCAGCACGCGGAGATTCGTCAGCCCGCGGCGACCGGCGCGCACCGCCATCAGATGGGCGACCGTGCCCGCGAGCTCAACTGCGAGAAAGTCGCGCTCAGGCGCGGCCGCCGCGCGTTCGAGGATAAAGTCGCCGCGCCCGGCGCCGAGCTCGAGCTCGAGCCGAGCCTCGCGGCCGAACAGCTCCCGCGGATCGACCGCGAAGTAGTCGGCGCGGCCCTCTGCCATGATCGGCGCGGCCGCGGCGCGCGCCTCGTCGTCGCGCCACAGTCGCGTCGCCTTCCGCATCCGCGCCATCGGTCAATGAAAGAACAGCAAGGTGATCCGCAACTGTCGCTGACCCGCGCACCGGCAGTTACGGGATTTTTATATCTTTGATCCCAGCCTGCTTAAGAATGCCGTTGGCCGTGTGGCGGGACCGGATATTCGAATCTACCGGGAACTTCTTGCCGCTGATCGGGCTGTGCCAGATTTCGTGGCCGCCTTTGCCGGAGCGGTCCTTGTAGCAGTTGTGTTTGCGCAGAATGTCCTTGACTTGAGCGGTATAGCTCGCCATTCAGGCCGCGCGTGGCAAACGAATGCGTTCTTCACGCCTTTGCGCCTTGCGACGGAAATTGACCACTAAATCAATCGGTTTGTGCGGGTCGAACGGATGATGATTCAGTTCCAGCAACTCCGGAACGAGGGCCGTCAGCTTCTCAATCAAATGAGTCCGCGAATCCGCTTCAGTAATTAGCCCCGGTACGCCCGCGCTCTCTGCGACCCATACCTCCGCATCATCGTCCCATACAGCCTCAATCGTAAAGTCGTTGATGGGGGCCCGTTTTGCCATGTCTCTCGCGCTTGGCTCAATCTATCAAATAAGCAAGCTGCCAATAAGGGGATGATTCTCAAAATTTGGATTGCGACGGGGGCGGCGCGAAGCGCGCCGCCCCCTGTCAGTGGCCGCTATCAAGGAGCGAGATGATCAGGCTTTGCCGTGGCGCAGGAGCTGGCCCGGCGTCGCGCCAGTGCACTTCCCCTCCGCGAAGGTCTCGACCCCATTCACGATAATCGAGCGGTAGCCCTTGGGCCGCTGCACGCGCCGCCATTCGCCGCCCGGCAGGTCGTGAACGACCTCACCGATCCAGTCCGGCTCGACGCCGAGCGCGTCGAGGTCATAAACCACGACGTCGGCCGCCGCGTCCTCGCGCAGCACGCCGCGATCGCGGAAGCCGGCGGCGTGTGCGGGTAGCGCGGAGAGCCGATAGTGCGCCTCTTCAAGCGTGACCTTACCCTCGTCCCGCACCAGCCAGCGGAGAAAATCGGTGGTGAAGGCCCCGCCGGTGAAAAACTTGGTGTGCGCGCCGCCGTCGGAGACGCCGGGGAAGGTGTACATCGAGTTGTTGATGATCTCGGCGTTGAAGTCGGCGTTGAAATTCGGCTCGGGCTGGAGGAACTCGGCCTTGAGATCGGTCGCCAGCGCGAGGTCGAGCATCACGTCCACCGGATGCCGGTGCTCTTCCTGCGCGATCTGCCTGAGTGATTTGCCGACATATTTTTCGAGCTCGGGGCGGTTCTCGACCCACTGCACGATCAGCTTGGGCAGCTTGCCGCCGATTCCCGGCGCGTTCTTATCGAGCGCGTACATCGCACGCTCGCTCTTGGCGGCTTCGCGCATCGCCGGGATACGCATCTTGGCCGCGCGCTCCTCTTTCGAACCGGTCAGCAGATCGCGCCACGCCGCCGAGACGTCGTAGAGATTCCAGTGTTCGAGCGTCAAGGCAAAGCCGCTGCGCACGGTGCCGCCCTGACCGAAGACCGGCAAGCCTTTGGCGCGCATTTTCTCAACCCAGGCCAGGCTCTTGCGATGAATCTCCGGGTTGCTGGTGCTGGCGGTAATCGCCTGGAACAGGATCGGGCGCCGCGCGGTCTCGGCCAATTTCTCGACGAAGGCGAGGTCTTCCTTGATATGGCCGGTGGCCTGCGTGATCTCGATGAAGCCCTCGTCGCGCTCGCGCAGGACGCGCGCGAGGTTGAGGATGTCCTCGTCCACCATCGTGTCGGTGACCATCGGCGAGCCGTCGTAGTCGGCCTGGCCCGAATGGCGGCCGAGCCGCTGAATCGAAAAGCCGCAGAGTCCGGCGTCGAGGCCCTCGGCGAGCAGCCGGCGCATCTCGGCGCGCTCGGCGTCCGTCGCCGGGCGGGTCTTCGCGGCGTCGAGGCCCATCACGTAGATCATCAGCGACGCGGTCGGCATGTACTGGATACAGTTGACGCCCTTCGGGGCATTGCCGAGTGAATCGAGGTACTGCGGGATGGTCTCCCAATCCCAGCGCATCCCGGCCTTCATCGCGGAATATGGGATCGCCTCGGTGCGGGTCATGGTCAGCATCGAGCGCTCGCGGAAATCCGGCTTGACCGGCGCGAAACCGAAGCCGCAGTTGCCCAGCACCAATGAGGTCACGCCGTGCCATCCGGAGATCGTGCAGTAGGGGTCCCAGCGAATCTGCGCGTCGTAATGGGTATGCAGATCGACGAAGCCGGGCGCGACAATCAAGCCACCCGCGTCGATCGTTTGCTTCGCGAAGCCGCGGGCGCGTCCGCCGATCTGCGCGATCCGGCCATCCTTGATCCAGACGTCGCCGGGGAAGCGCGGCACGCGCGTACCGTCAACGATCGTTCCGCCCTTGATGTGTAGATCGAATTCCGCCATTTGAGTTCCCTCCTGAACGCTAGCGAAGCCTCTCGGCGGAGCGAGCAAGCGAGTCCGTCATTGGCCGCGCGTCGCAGACTTCGCCGCCCCCCGCAGCTGCGTCAAAAAAACCGAGTTGCTTACACCGCGCACTCTATCAGCCTGATTTCTGCAACCTCACTTATACGAAAATCGTCCGGCGTGCGCCAGCGCAACGGCCCAGCGCCGGGCTCGCGTCCTTTGCTTTTCTTCGACTTCCCTCACTAAAGTGAGAGGCACGTTAAGACACAGTGGCGCGGGGATATTTACGGTGAACCTCAGAATTCAAGTCGTGGCAACAACAAATTTGCTTGAAAATTCAGAGTGAACTGCTCAGTCTGAGTCGAGAATTGGCGATACGCCATCCATTCTCCTGACACGGCCACGTTTATTGAGCAGCCCTCGCCGACATTCGAGACTTTTCCAAGGCCTACGCTCAACGGTATTTCCGTCGACGATTTATGACGGAAGTTGATCCTCCAGTTCGCGTCGGCTGACTTCAAGTACCATCCGCGGCTGAGGTCAAAGGTCAATAGCGGCTGAATCTGAATCGACGCGACGGATGTGGAACGCGATGAGGTATAGGCGAACGAAGTGGATTGCTGAAACAACCAAGAGAACTTGAGTCTGTCCAACTGCCAGGCGAAGCCCAACGCCGGTCCCATCTGCCAAGTGCCTTTTCCTGCGAACTGGCTGGTCGACGTCGGAAAAACGAAGTACGGACCGACTCCCCATCTAAAGCCAGTCGTCTTCACGTCAGGAAATGGCATCACGACCAAGTCGAGCAGCTGTATGTCATCCAAGGCGGTAGTGGTCGATCCGCCTCTGCCGCGAGGCACAGTGACGACCTGAATAGTAGGTCGAATCACCTGCTCCAAGGGTGTCAATAGATGCGGCCGCACTGCGAATACGGACCGGAACTGAAGCGTGTTGGGTTGTGCATTGGTTCCATACTCTGCGGGTGTGAACTGATCCTTCAGTTGGATCTGAGTCAGTGTCGCTACCGGATCGTTGACTTCGTCGGCTAGCGTGTCTTCTGAGACAGGAGGCGTCTCATTTTGAGCGAAAGCGAACGAAGGTGCTCCGACAACCATAAAGATTGCAACAAACAAGGACGGGTGAATTCTACTTCGAGACCGCAGAAGGTTTCTCGCAAGTTATTGCCGAAAAATCATCGCTAGTAGAGCAAGGAGCCCAAGCATCGACATGAGCGCTGCGACTATCACTGCTAGTGAACGTTGTTTGCCAGCGTATTGCGCTCGAAGCGTTCTGATATTCTGGTGGTATTCAAGCGTCGCCAGTATCAAGGAGATAAGTCCGATGCACACCAGAATAAACGCGAACTCGCGCGGTCCGATGAGGCGATCACGCAGTGCGCGGGGCGGCGTTTCGATCTGAAAGAATTTGTAAATGCTGAAGCCAAAAGTGATCAGCGAAGTCGAGGTTCTGATCCATGCCATCATCGTTCGTTCGTACGCGGCGCGCGTCCGCGCAAAAGCGAGTTCGGTCGAGCAGTCGAGTGGGTGCGCTCGGTCGGGAGTCTGCTCTGACATCCTTTTGGTTTCCCCGTGACCTCTCGGGTGACCTTTAGAAGGGATCGTGCTCCGCACAGGCCCTACTGGCGTGTCGAGAACGACACTCCGTGAGCAGTATATGAGTGCCGACGAGGAACATCCAGACCGGAAAGACAAGCGTGATCCACCTCCAGTTTGCGATGACCAGCACCAGCACCAAGGCACAGGCGTAGCCGATCAGCGCCACCCAACGGGGGATGATCGCGATCCGCAAACCGATAGTACAGGTCGCGACCATGAAGACCCCCGCCATCTTCATCGCGAACAAGTTAAGGAGCGCGTCGCTAGCACCACGGCCGAAGTAATAGGTTTCGCTACTAATATTGCCGACCTCCACCGACTCAATGAGCGCGCCCGTCATGGCCGCCGCAACGAACATGCTCGCAACAAACAACAACCCGCTTCCCAGAAAAACGGTGGCAAAGAATTGATCTTCCAGCTCGCCCATGCGGCTGCGCAGTACTCCTAAAAACCACAGAAATGCGATCCCGGCAAACGGAACAAGGTAGAGCGCGAGCCCTATCGCGTTACGCCGGTTTGGCTCGATGAGCCAAGCGCCGGGCACTCTCAAGTCAGCCGGGATAGCATAACGAACAAGGCCCAAACCAATGATCATCAGTACTGAGAAGATCACGCCCGCGATTGCCGCAGCCCGCGGAGCTTCGAGGGGTTGAGGACCAGGAGCCTCGGCGATGCCGCTCATAAAGCTTCTCGTGGGGTCGGCTCGGCTGGGGGCAATTTGCCCCCGGCAGGGGGTTAGTCGGGCAAAGCGCCGCTAGTAACTCGCCTGTTGCGGATCGCTCGATTTCGCCACCGCTGTGCCGTCCGTCACATCGCGCGCAGAGGCGACGCCGTTAATGGTTGGTGCTGCCGGCCGCGTCCTGGATCTGCCGAAGCACCGCGTCCAGGTTGAAAGAGCCTGGCTTCTGCCGCGGGGGAAATCGCTCGAAGGCCTCGATCTGCTGGGCAACGAGCGCCTGCATTTCATAGAGAAGGTAGGCGTGCGAGATCACCCAGTCCCAGTATGTATTCGAGTTTTCGTCCGCCCGCTCGAAGGGGTCGCGGCGCAGGTTGAACATCTTCGGTGCCCTTAGTTTTACAAACGGCTCGAACCAGCACATCAGTTGACGGGCTCTCTGTTCCATGAGCACTAGTTTCCAGTCGCCCATGCGAACTGCCAGGATGTCGCCGTCGTCGCTGATATAGAAAAAGAACCTCCGTGGACTTTCCTTCGCTTCGCCAGTCAAATAGGTCAACAAGTTATAACCATCAATGTGGACCTTGTAGGTCTTGTCTCCGATCGTGTGACCTTTGAGGAGTTTCGCCGCGATGTCCAGTTCTCCCGCGGCCGCGAGGAGCGTCGGCAGCCAGTCCTGGTGCGAAGCGACGTCGTTGAGGACCAAGCCGGCCTTGATCCTGGCTGGCCACCGCACGAAGACCGGCACGCGCCAACCACCCTCCCAGTTAGTGTTTTTCTCACTGCGAAACGGAGTAATTCCGGCGTCGGGCCAACTATTGTAGTGGGGACCGTTGTCCGTTGAATAAATGACAATAGTATCGTCAGCGATACCGAGTTCATCCAGCTTCCCCAGCATTGTGCCGATGTTCTCGTCGTGGGCGACCATGACATCGTTATAGTCCCCTTGACCGCTCTTACCCTTGTGTTGCGCGGAGCAATGGGTCCTGAAATGCATGCCGGTCGTATTGTACCAAACAAAAAACGGCGTTCCTTCCTTGTGGCTTCTGTCGATGAAGTCGAGGGCGTGTCCGGTTACCTCTTCATCGATGGTTTCCATACGCTTTCGCGTGAGGGGACCGGTATCTTCGACTTTCTGCCCTCCCTTGGCATCCGCCCAACAATGGAGCACGCCTCTGGGGCCGAAGCGCTTCTTGAATTCCGGGTCTTTCGGATAGTCGGGGTCCTCAGGCTCCTCCTCGGCGTTGAGATGGTAGAGGTTGCCAAAAAACTCGTCGAAGCCGTGCACCGTAGGAAGGAACTCATCTTTATCTCCCAAATGGTTTTTGCCGAACTGACCAGTAGCGTAACCGAGCGGCTTCAGCAATTCCGCTATAGTTGGGTCCTCCGCGCGGATGCCGACATCTGCTCCAGGCATCCCAACCTTGGTTAGGCCCGTTCTGATCGGGTTCTGGCCGGCGATGAATGCGGCACGTCCAGCGGTGCAGCTCTGCTGGCCGTAGTAATCAGTGAAGGTTGCCCCTTCGTTGCCAATGCGGTCGATATTGCGGGTCCAATAGCCCATCTGGCCTCGACTGTTATAGCTGATATTCCACCAGCCAATGTCATCACCCCAGAGGACAAGAATGTTCGGCCTGTCCGATTTTGCCATCTTAATCTCCTGTGGCTCAATTGACGGTATAGCCGCGACCCTGTAAGCAGGTCGCCATCGCGCGCATATATGCTGGCCGACCAGGATTCCCGGCCGCCGCCCTGTCGGCTCGAGCGTCAGCTTGCGACAATCGTTCGTCGCGACGACGGAATCCGCCAGCCATTCCACCCATCGCAGCGCCAGCGGCAGCACCTTTACCAGCGTTGCCTGTTATGGCGCCACCGACTGCTCCCAAGGCGGCACCTCGGCCAGCGCCTTGGAGCACATGAGGTTTCGAGGGCTGGTACTGCTGAGCTGGCTGTGCCTTCGTGGCTTGTGGCTTGCTCGGATCAAACCCGGTCTGCTCCACCGCCCAGCTATGACATTCATATCGGTCTTTGTCCTGCTGAGCCTGGTTCTGCCCTTTGGCCGGATAAATAAACATGTCGTTGGTCTGCGCGCGCGCGACTCCAGCGCCGAGAAGCACAAAGAGAGAGACCAGTCCGCCGGTAAACCTTCGTCGAACCGAACAAAGCCCGTGTGCATGTTTCATATCGCGCCTCGTGCGAAGAAAAGTTTTCACCCTAAACACTGCCGCTTCGACGTTTTGCCCAACTCTCTGGGTTTCTCGGGGGTCGATAACCCATCTGGTCGCAAGCGGGCGGGAATTTGTTTGATACGTCTTCAATTGAACTTAGTCCCAGAAAAGATTTCCCTTCATCAACTTGGGGATGACCGGAGTGATCGCGAACTGCAGATTCCATTTCTGGCCGAAGACATCGACGATCGTTCCGCCCTTGATGCGTAGATCGAATTCCGCCATTTGAGTTCCCTACTGAACGCTAGCGGAGCCTCTCGGCAGAGCGAGCACGCGAGGCCGTCATCGGCCGCGCGTCGCAGACTCCGCCGTCCCTCGTGAGCTGCGTCAAAAATCCGAGCAGCTTGCGCCGAGCACTCTTCAGCGCAATTCGTGCAACCTCCTTATACGAAAATCGTCCGGTGTGCGCCAGCGCAGCGGCCCAGCGCCGGGCGCGTCCTTTGCTTTTCTTCGACTTTCCTCACTAAAGTGAGAGGCAGTTCCGACGCTGCACGGGGAGACCGAAATGAAAGTAGGAATGACGCTGCAATTGACCAGCTTCGGCGGCAAGCCGGACCGCGAGACCTATCACGACGAACTCGCGCTGATGGAAATGTGCGAAGCCCTCGGCTTCGACTCGGTGTGGACGCTCGATCATCATTTCACCGGCTACGTGATGTCGCCGGATCCGACCCAGCTCCTCTCCTATGTCGCCGGGCGGACCAAGCGCGTGCAGCTCGGCACCGCGGTAATCGTGCTGCCGTGGCACGATCCGGTCGAAATCGCGGAAAAGATCGCGCTGCTCGACGTCATCTCGGGCGGCCGAACGATCTTCGGCTTTGGCCGCGGCGCGGCGACGGTCGAGTACAACGGCTTCCGGATCCCGATGGAGGAGGCGCGCGAGCGCTTCGTTGAGGCCGCGATCATCATCCGCCAAGGGCTAACGCAAAAGAGTGTGTCGTTCGACGGCAAGTACTACCAGATTCCCGAAATTCAGATTCGCCCGCGCCCGATCTCGAATCCCGAACAGCGCTTCTATGCTTCGAGTGTCAGCCCGGAATCCGCCGAAATTATGGCGAAGCTCGGCTTCGGCGTTTTGATCATCGCGCAGCGTAGTTGGGAGGATACGGCCAAGGACTACGAGCGCTATCGGGAAACCGCGCTGGCGAGCAACTTGACGCCGCGCCCACCGATCGGACTGCTCAACATTCTCGTCGCCGACGACGCGCACGAAGCCGCCGACCTCGGCAATGTGCACATGGAGGCGATGTGGGACTCGATCGATAATCATTACCACTTCGCGGACGGCCACCTTACCGGGGTCAAAGGCTATGAGTATTACGCCAAGCTGGCGAAGACCTACTCGAAGCTGAACGCCGATGCCGACGCCAAGGTCAAGGCGGTGGAGTTCTACCGTAGCCTGCACGCGGAGGGAACGCCCGCGCAGGTGCTCGAGAAGCTGCGCTACGTGCACAACACGGTCGCGCTCGAGCATGTAATCGGGACCTTCGCCTTCGGCGGGTTGCCGTATCCAAAACTCGAGCGCAGCTTCAAGCTCTTCGCGGAGAAGGTGCTGCCGGTGCTCAAGAATGATCCGGCGTTCCAGTACCCGGATCAGCCTGCCGCGCACTCATCGATGAGCGCGCACAAGTAGCGGACGTCTGCCACCCGCATTCTCGGTATGTCGCGGCCCGGCGGACTCACCGGGCCGCGCGGCTCGTTCGATTATCAGTCGAATTGTTGAGCTAAATCCGCGAGGCTCGGCGCGACGAGATCGGGTTGCATACCCCATGGATCGAAAACGGTCGCAGGATCACGACGGATCCACGCCGCGTGCAGACCTGCAGCCTTGGCCCCGATTACGTCGAAAGCGTTGCTCGAGATTAACCACGTCTCGCCGAGCGTAGTGCCGAGTCGTTCCACCAGATAACGATAGACCCGCGGATCCGGCTTGAAGGTCTTCAGAGCATCGGCGCTGATGATCGTGTCGAATTGATCGAGCAAGCCGGCTTCGCCAAGCAGCTTGCGCAGCGTCGCCTCGACCCCGTTGGAGAAGGCCGCCAGTTTATAGCCACGCCGCTTTAGTTCGAGCAATCCCGCCAGCGCGTCGGGATACGGAGCGAGACTCTGATAGGCTTCAAGAAGTCGCGCTTCTTCCGCGCTCGAAAGCGCGATCTTTAGACTGTCGAACACGAACCTGAGCGCATCTCGGGTGCACACATCGAAATTCTCGTAGGCGCCCATCGCGGCGCGGCGGAAGGTGTATTCGAGTTGCCTGGCGCGCCAGCTCCCCGCGATCTTTTCGGCGGCGGCGCCGGACACATCTGCGATCAGGGGCCGCAAATGTTCGCTCATCCCGAGCGGATCGATCAGCGTACCGTAGACGTCGATCCCGATGCCGATCGCCACCGCCCAACTCGCGGATGGAAATGCGGCCTAGGCGAACGCGACTTCGATCAACAGATGGATCGCCATCGCGATCGTCATGGCCAAGCCAACGACGTACACGATTGTGCGCAGAGGCTGAACCGCGTTGATATAGAAAATCGTATGAAGGATGCGAGCGATCACGAAGACGACACAGTAAATCTCAAACCAGCCGGTCGAGAGGCCGCCCGCCGAGACATAGATCCAGCCCAGGATGAGGAAGATCGGGATGTTCTCGAGGTCGTTGCGCCATGCCCCCGACGCGCGCTGCACGGTAGGCGCGTCGCTCGCTTCAAGTTTGCCGCCGAAGGTCTTTGCATCTTCCGGAAGGGTAAAAACCCCGGCGCGGCTTCGCCCAATCCCCTGCACCACGGAATTCGCAATCATTTTGAAGGTCAGCACAACTGCGGTCAGGGCGTAGACTTTCAGCAATAGCATCGCGGTATCTCCTGTCGGCGAACTTTGACTTCCATAGCGCCTGCCGAAGATGCTGTAAACCCGTCATGGGGTCCTGAGTCGCTCCGCCAGCTCCGAACCGAACTGCGCGAAGTGCCGTGTATTCCAGGTGTAAACCGTGCCCGCCTTCGCCTTCAGCGCGCAGCGCGCGATCAGGGCGTCGTAAATCGCGCCGCCGAGAATGCCAGCCTCCGCAGCCTCCTTGATAACCGCGTGGTACTCGTGGCTGGTGAGCGCGACGAGCGTAAGTCGCTCACGAATATTCTCCAGGAAAAGCAAGACCTGTGGGCCGCTCAACCGATGGCGTCCGGGCAGACGGGTCATAATCGAGTAAACCTCGGCCAAACTTTGCGCGGCGCAATAGCCCTGCTTTTTGTCGGCGCCCGCAAAAACTCTGAGGCTGCGCTCGTGATGCTCATGATCCTCGAGAAAGACCGGGACCAAAACGGAGGTATCGAAGAACGCCTTCAACGGCTTTTCGGAAGGTGCTGCGCGTTACGCTCGCGGCGAACCTGCTCGATAGTCTCATCCACGGTCGCAGCCGGGAGGGGCTCGCCGGAATGGAACACCCACACACCACGCTTCTTTCTGAGCGCCACCGCGCCGCGCACCGGCCGCAGCGTGATCTGGTCATCCAGGCTCTCCAACTCCAGTTGGTCGCCTGCGGCGAGTTGCAACTTTTCGCGCACCGGTTTGGGAAGCACGATCCGGCCGACCTTATCGATCTTCAACCGCGCGGCCATGTTTGGTATTATATGATGGAATTTGGCAAAGCTAAATGGCAAACAATTCGCTCTGTCTTTGACCGTTGTCGCCTTGATCGAACTCGGCGGGTGCGCCAAACGGCGGGCTAGCGACGTCAACCCAGTCGCCGCGGGCCGGCAGACCTATATCGCCAACTGCGCTTCGTGCCACAATCCCGATCCTGCTCTCGAGGGGCCACTGGGGCCGCCAGTCATCGGCGCGTCACGGGAATTGCTCGAAGCACGCATCCTGCGGCAGGCCTATCCGCCCGGCTATGAGCCCAAGCGACCGACCCATCTGATGCGCGCGATGCCGTGGCTTGCGCCCAGGATCGGCGATCTGGCGGCGTTTTTGGCCGCCGCTCAGAAGAAGCAAAAGTAGCAACGGCCGGGCCCGCCAATGGAGAATCGGCGTCCGCGGCCGTATCGAGGGGGTGGCTTTGCGCCTGTCTTTTGGTTGGGCTACAGCACCAGCCGGATGAGCACGACCTGCACGAGCCAGAGGATCAGCCCGGCCCAGATAACCCCGGAAATCGAGTCCAGCGGCTTCTTGGTCGGACCCTGGGTACCCACCAGCGCGTTGATCTCGATCAGCGCGATAATCCCGCCGACAAAGATGATCCAGAGCCAGAGGCCACCATCGGTAAAGGTGCGCGCAACCGGGTAGTGGCTGGCCGCGCCCATGAAGAAGAGCATCGGGATCGAAAACAGGACGTTGGTGCGCGAGGCGATCGACCCGCGACGTCCAGCGGCTGCCGCTGCCGGATTCGCCGCGGCTCCGCCCGCGACTGTGATCGCATTGGCGATCACGACCTTTTGCTTGGGCCAGATCACGAACCAGACATTGGCCCACATCAGGATGCCCATGGTCCCGCCGGTCAGAATCGCGATCGCCCAGGGCTGGCTCAGACCCCAGCCGATGTCATTCCAGTGAATTAGCAGATAGAGCACGCCGACGATCACCGTGCCCATCGCGCTCCAGCGAAACCACCAGAGCGCGCGCGGCACGAGCTTCTGCTGCGCGCCGCTGCGCACCGGCGGGTCGGTCTCGGCGAAGAAGGGGGTCTGCACGAAGTTGAAGTAGTAAAGCAGTCCGATCCAGGTAATGCCGAAAAGAAAGTGCGCCCAGCGCAGCAGCATCAGGATTGCAGCTTCATATTCCATATGCATGACCTCCCCAGGTTCCAGTCGAGCACAAGACTAATCGGGAACTGCGCTTTTCTTTCGCACAGCGCGATCGCAATTGCAACGCAGCCCGCGCACTTCTATCCCCACCGGCGCCCCTCAGCGCCGAGCTATGCAAACCTGTCAGGTCAGACTTTCTCGAACTCGGTGAGAATCTGCGTCGGGCGCGCGACGGTCTGGGTTACCGGCGAGCCGTCGATCGCGGCCTGCCAGAGTTCGCGCAGAGTTTTTTCGTCAGCGTCGGCCCGCACGAAGCATTTGGCCTTGACCGTGGGGTAGCCGGGATTGCCGCCCGGCGCGTGCCCGGCCCACTTCAGGATGTTCTCGAAATTACCCTCGAGTGCGATCTCGAGGTCGTGAATTTTAACCCCGCGCCGGGTCGCGTTGAGCACGTAGCCGACCGTCAGGCAGCTCCCCATCGCGGCGAGTAACTGCTCGTGGGCGCTCGCCGCCGAGTCGCTGGCGTCGAGCCCGTCGGGTTCGTCCATCTGCACGACGTGCTTGCGCATGTAGGCCTTGGCCTTGAAGCCGCCCTGCCAGACCACGCGCGATTTCCACGGGCCGGTGACGGCTTTCAGCACCTCGGGGTCATCGCGCATCGAGTCGAGAATCGCGGTGATCTTGTTGACCCGCAGTCCGTTGAGTTCTTTTTCCTCGGCCATATTGGGTTCCCTCGCTGGTTGGTTGTCTAGGCGTATTCGCGGCGCAGGATTTCCGCGGCGGCGGCGACCGCCTGCAGTTTGCGGTAGGCGACCTCCGGGGTATTCACGCAGCGCTCGGCGAAGGTGCCGAAGCCGCAGTCGGGATTGAGAAAAATCTTCTCCGGATCGAAATATTTCAGCACCTCTTTGACCCGGCTGACGATCGCACCCGGGCTTTCGATCGCGTCGGTACGCGGATTCGCCACGCCGAGCCCGATCTCCTTCTCGTTGCGATACTCCTTGAAGACCTCGACTTCACCGGCGCGCGGCGTCGCCATCTCGAGCACCAGCTGATCGACATTCATGCGCATCATGGAGGGCAGCAGCGGCCCATAATTGCCGCTCAGCAGCACGTCTTCCTTGCGGCTCCAGTTGCCGCGACATACATGCACGCCGAAGCGAACGTCTTTGAACCCGGCGACGGTCTCGTTGACCAGCCTTACGGCGAAATCGAGTTCGCTGGTCGGATCCGAGCGCGAACCCAGCGCCGCGCACATGAAGGTCTGCTCGGCCTCGTCGCCGTACACCACTTGCGAGATCGAGGGCTCGTCGAGCTGGATGAAATCGACGCCGAGCCGTTTCAGCCCTTCGATCTCCCGCCGCAGGATTTGCACGACATCCTTGGCCAGGTCTTCGCGCGACGGATAGGCCGTGTCCGATAGCCCCTCGAACCAGCTCGAACGCGTCAGCAGGTAGGGTCCCGGAATCGGCACCTTGGTCTGGCGGCTGGTGTGGGCTTTGAGGAAGCGCGCTTCATCGAGCGCGATCCCCTCTTCGCCGCCGCGCACTTTATCCACCGCGATCGGACTCTTGATCGCGAAGGCCGGGACGTCGAGCCCGCGCAGAATCTCCTCGAAACCTGCGCGGTCCTTCATATAATCGAGCAGTTGCGAGAGCTTCATCAGGCGCATGCCCGAGAGCTTCTCGACCACGAAGGAGTAGAAGTTGTCGCGGCGCATCTCGCCGTCGGCGACGATATCGACGCCCGCGTCCTCCTGGTACTTGATCGCGGCCAGTACCGCGTCGTCGGCGATCCGGTTGAACTCCTCGGCGCTGAGCTCGTTGGCCTGGCGCCGGCGCAAGGCCGCGACCAGCCACTCCGGCCGCGTCCACGAACCGACCACTGTCACGGGAAAAAGCTGCGCTTTCGGCATCGTACTAATCCTCATTGCGCGATCCGGCGCGTGTGCCGCTCGCATCGGCGGATGGCTTAGCTCTACTCGATTGACGCGACGACTACCACCGCTCGAGCACAAAAAAAGTCCAGCCTTTGCCGGAGGCTTCTAGACCACGCAGGCCCTCTCCCTGGAAAAAGGCCCGGCCGCCTAATCGCGGTCGGGCCGGTGAGGTCTCAGCAACTGACTACTTGGGCTGTGGCACAATTCTGAGATACGGCCGCGGCGCCTTCCAGCCCTGCGGATAGATCTGTTTAGCCTCTTCATCGTTGACCGAACCGGAGATAATCACGTCCTCGCCGGGCTTCCAGTTGACCGGCGTCGCGACCTTATGCCGCGTGGTCAACTGCAGCGAGTCGATCACCCGCAGAACCTCATCGAAATTCCGCCCGGTCGTCATCGGATAGACCAGGATGAGCTTGATCTTCTTATCCGGGCCGACCACAAAAACGTTGCGCACGGTGAGATTATCGGCCGGCGTGCGCTTTGCCGCGTCGCCCGAGGCGCTGGCTGGTAGCATGCCATAGAGTTTTGCGACATTGAGGTCGGAGTCACCGATTATCGGGTAATTTGGCGCGGTCCCCTGGGTCTCTTTGATGTCGTTGGCCCACCTCGAATGGTGGTCGACCGCGTCCACGCTCAGGCCGATGATTTTGACGTTCCGCTTGTCGAATTCGGGCTTGATCCGCGCCATGTAGCCAAGCTCAGTGGTGCAAACCGGAGTGAAATCCTTCGGATGCGAAAACAGGATGGCCCATGAATCCCCGATCCATTCGTGAAAGCGGAGCTTCCCGGCGGTGGTTTCAGCCGTGAAGTCCGGGGCGGTATCGTTAAGTTGTAGGGACATAGCTCACCTCTTTGACCAGTTTGATTTCGATTCTATTTTCTCAAGATGGGCAACGCCGGGCATCTGCAAGCTTCTAATACGGGATCAGCAGATTACGGTTTCGTAGCTCATCGGCTCACGCGCGCTTCTTCTTGCGCTGCTTACGGGCCACGCGGACCGCTGCCTTGAGCCGCTTTTCGCGCCGCTTGCGCCGCCGTTTAATCTCGCGTTGTCGCTCGGATGCCATCTTGCCAGTTCGTCGCTCCTTCGATTGCTCGCAGGGTCATCAACCGCCGCGAGGCTAACGCGCGAAAGCCGCGCGCAATTCGGCGCAGGATTCCTTCGTCACATCCTTCGTGCGGTTCAGCACGTGGCCGAGGCTGAAAAATCCGTGAATCATTCCGAGGTAGTCCGAGTGCTTCACTTTAACGCCAGCCTGCTGCAGCTTCTGCGCGTAAGCGATCCCCTCGTCGCGCAGCGGATCGAACTCTGCCGTCACGACAAGCGCGGGTGGCAGCTTGCTGAAATCAGTCGCGCGCAGCGGCGAGGCGTAGGGCTTCGCGCCGTCGCTCGGGTTGCTCAGATAGTGCCCCCAGAACCAGTCCATCGCCGCTTTGGTCAGCAGATAGCCCTCGGCGTTGGCCTTCGACGAAGGCGTATTAGCCGCGTGATCAGTGACCGGATAGATCAGGAGCTGGAAGACGATCGCCGGTCCTTTCCTATCCCGCGCCATCTGCGCGACGACGGCTGAAAGGTTGCCGCCCGCGCTGTCGCCGCCGACCGCGACCCGCGCCGCATCTCCGCCGACCTCTGCGGCGTGACCGGCGATCCAGACCGCAGCCGCGTAACAATCTTCGGGGGGCGTCGGAAACTTATGCTCCGGTGCGAGCCGATAATCGACTGACACGACGATACATCCGGCGCCGTTCGCGAGCGCGCGGCAGGGGATGTCGTAGGCCTCGCAGTCGCCGATGACAAAGCCGCCGCCGTGATAGTAGATCAGAATCGGCAGCGTGCCTTTGCCCTCCGGCGTATAGATGCGAATCGGTATTTTGACTCCGCCCTGCTCGATTACCCGATTCTCTACTTTCTTGATCGGCTCGCGCGGCCCCGGCGGGAGAAACAGGCTCAGCAGCATCGCGCGGGTCTCGGCGACTGGCAGTGATCCGATCGGCGGCGCGCCGGCGTCGGCGGCCTGCTTGAGAAATGCAGCAGCTTGTGGATCGAGCGGCATGGACGGCTCCTCTCGCCTGGCCTAGCGCAACTGGCCCGGCAACGGTCGCAATCATAGAGCCAATGGCGCGCGGTTGCCAGCGCCACCGCGACGCTTCCGCGCCCCCACATCCCGGCGCCAGCTTGCGGGCTGGCATCGCCTCGCGTTACAAGCGATTCAGATCATCGATCCGAACCAGGGGGACGCCACGATGGGAGCGAAAGTCATCTTCGAACGGGACCTCGAAATTCCGCTGCGCGACGGTTGCGTCCTCAAAGCCGATCTCTTCCGCCCGGACACGCCCGAGAAACTGCCGGTCCTGCTCAATCGCACGCCCTACGACAAGAAATTCCCGCAGATCTCCTTCAACACCCTCGATCCGATCCGCGCCGCTCAGCGCGGCTACAACGTCGTCTTCGTCGATTGCCGCGGCCGTTACGCTTCGCCGGGAACCTTCACCTGCTTCACCGACGAGCAGCCCGACGGCTACGACACGATCGAACAAGTCGCTCGCCAGCCTTGGGCCGACGGCCAGGTCGGAATGTTCGGCGCCTCCTATATGGGCGCCACGCAATGGCTCGCCGCGACCCAGGCGCCGCCCAGCCTCAAGGCGATGGTCCCGTCGATCACCGCCAGTGACTATCACGACAACTGGACCTACCAGGGCGGCGCATTCTCGCTCTTTTTCAACGTGAGCTGGCTGATGACCAATCTGGCGCTGGCCCGCCTGATGCGCGAGCGCGAAGGAAAAGCCGAAGCGCGGATGGAGCTGGCCGCGGTGATGGGCGCAATCGACACGATGCGAGAGGCGGTCGCCGCCGCCCCACTCAAGGACTTCCCGCTTTTCCGCACCGGCGCGCCCTACTTCTTCGACTGGCTCGAGCATCCCTACTACGACGCCTACTGGCGCAAGCTCTGCATCGAGGAATACTACCCGAAGATCAACGTCCCGACCCTGAATTTCGGCGGATGGTACGATATCTTCGCCGGCGGCACCGTCCGCAATTACGTCGGGATGCGCGCGCGCGGCGCAGGCCTCGGGCGCAATGCGCGCCTCGTGATGGGCCCGTGGTTCCATACGCTACCGCTGGTCAGCCAGGTCGGCCAGGCCGACATGGGTTTTCGCGCGGGCTACGTCTCGATCGATTACGACGGCCAGCAGCTCGGCTTCTTCGATCATTGGCTGAAGGGCAAGCACAACGGCGAGGCCGGCGAGCCGCCGGTGCGGGTCTATACGATCGGCGCCAATCAGTGGCGCGACGAAAAAGACTGGCCGATCCCGGATACCGAATGGCGCCGCTACTATCTGCATAGCCGCGGCCAGGCCAATCGCGCTGCCGGCGACGGTGCGCTCTCGACCGCCCCGCCTGAGCATGAACCGCCGGACTGTTTTCTCTACAATCCGTTAAACCCGGTCCCAACCAACGGCGGCGGGCTGTGCTGTTATCACAACGCCGTGCCCGGCGGCGCTTTCGATCAAACCGCGATCGAAGCGCGCGAAGACGTCCTGGTTTACACCACCGAGCCGCTCGCCGAGGAGACCGAAATCACCGGGCCGGTCGCGCTCACGCTCTACGCCTGCTCCTCTGCGCCTGACACCGATTTCACCGCCAAGCTGGTCGCCGTCGGCGCCTGCGGATGCGCCGCGATGAACCTGACCGACGGCATCCTCCGCGCTCGCGTGCGCGAGTCCAAGGCCGATCCCAAGCTGATCACGCCCGGCAAGATTTACGAATTCACCATCGACATGTGGTCAACTTCGATCCGCTTCAAGGCCGGCGAGCGTATCCGCCTGGAGGTCAGTTCGAGCAACTTTCCGCGCTTCGATCGCAACCCCAACACCGGTCACGAGCTCTTCACCGACGCCGAGACTCGTCCGGCCCTGCAAACCATCATGCACGACCGCGCCTTTCCCTCGTATCTGACGCTGCCCGTCATTCCACCGCGCCGATAGCTCGAGCTTCGAGCTCTCTTCGCGCTGGATGCGTTCAATCGTCGGGTTAAGGTGAACGTCACGCATCGACGGCAAATTCAGTAACGGGCTGAAAAGAAACGGGCGTCCGCGATGGGACGCCCGTTTCAGCTTTATCGTTGAATTGCTGGTGCTTGACGCTAGCTGCGCGAACGCTCAAGCAACGTGCTTGAAGCCGCCGTCGACGCCTTCGTTCGAATGCGCGGCGGATGCCCGCTTCGTCGCGACGACCGGGCCGACCGCCAGATCGATCAGGAGCTCTTCCGGACTCAGTGGGGTCATCCGGCTTGGCATGCGAAAGTCGCTGGCGTAGGTTAGGCCCCAAACGTACCAGTTGGCCGCGAACAAAACTGCAGTCACCGCAACAGCGAGAACCAGGATCGACAGTGATGGGTTCAACATGATTTCAAGCCTCCCTAACTCTTGAGCCGAAGATAAGCATCGTTTGTGCCATCCGCAACTGATTGATTTCATTGATTAAATCGCTCTCGATCGCTTCTACTCGGGCATTCTGCGAAGAATCGAGCGCTTTATTCTGCAAAATGAGAAGTGGACCTTCGATACCCTAGGGAAGAGGTGAGCGTGCCAGCCGTTCCGCCCGAGACGCTCGAGGGAACGCTCGAGCAGATGCTCTACGTCAGCGAGGCTAGCGGCTACGCGGTGGCCGTCCTTGAGGTGGCGGGGGAAGGCGCAGCGGCGGTCGCGCGGCGGCGCGTTACGATCGTTGGCAGTCTGGGAGCGATCGAGATCGGAGCCGGGCTGAAGCTCAGCGGCCGTTTCGAAAAGCATCCGCGCTACGGGGAGCAGTTTCGGGTCGAGGATTTCGAGACCCTGAGGCCCGCCGGGGTGGCGGCGCTGGAGCGCTACCTGGCTGGCGAGATCAAAGGGGTAGGGCCGGCGCTGGCGCGGCGGATTGTGGCGCACTTCGGTGAGGCGCTGCCGGCAGTGCTCGAAACGACGCCGGAGCGGCTGCACGAAGTACGCGGGCTGCCGCGGCTGGTGGCGCAGCGGATCGCGGCGGCGTGGCGGGACTCGTCAGGATTGCGCGAGTTGACAGTCTTTCTGCGCGGCCACGGGATCGGCGCCGGACACGCCCGGCGGATCCATAAGGTTTACGGACGCGAGTCGCTGGCGACGATTAGCGAAGATCCGTATCTGCTGGCGCGGACGGTGGCGGGAATCGGCTTTCGCACCGCCGATCGGGTGGCGGAGAAGCTGGGGATTGCACGCAACTCGATCCAGCGGGCGCGTGCGGCCATCCTCTATCTACTCGAGCGGATGGCCGAAGAGGGGCACGTGTTCGCGCCGGTCAGTTATCTCGAAGGCCAGTTCCAGACCGCGCTCGAGATGGAGCCGGGGCTCGCGCGCGCGGCGCTCGAGGAGCTGGTGCAAAGCGGCGAGGTCTGCGTCGAGCCGGCGGGTGAAGCCGACGCCGCCTATCTGCAGCGCTTGCACGAGGCCGAGGTCGTCGCCGCCGATCGGCTGCGCGTTCTGGCCGCCGGCCGCCCACTGGGCGAAGCCGCGGTCGCGCGGGCGCTGGAGGCCGCGGTCCGCGCGAGTATTGAATTCGAGCTCACGCCGGAACAGCGGCAGGCGTTGACCTTCGCGCTCAGGAGCCGGGTGGCCGTGATCACCGGCGGCCCGGGCACCGGCAAGACCACGCTGCTGCGGACACTGCTCGCGGCGCTCGACGCGGCGGGACTCAAAGCGACGCTGGCGGCGCCGACCGGGCGGGCGGCGCGGCGGCTGGCCGACGCCTGTGGGCGCGAGGCGCGGACGATCCATCGGCTGCTCGAATACTCGCCGGAGACCCAGACCTTCATCCGCACGGAGCGCTTTCCGCTGCACGCCAATTACCTGGTGATCGACGAAGCCTCGATGATGGATCTCGAGCTGGCCGCGAGCGTGATCCGCGCGCTGAGCCCGAATTCGTCGATTCTGCTGGTGGGCGATCGCGACCAGTTGCCGTCGGTGGGTCCGGGCAGCGTGCTGAAGGACGTCATCGCCTCGGGGCTGGCGCCGGTAGCGGAATTGGGCGAGGTCTTCCGCCAGGCGCGGCAGAGCCTGATCGTCGCCAACGCCCATCGCTTGAATCGCGGCGAGCTGCCGCAAACCACCAACGATCCGGACGGCGATTTCTTCTTCTTCGAGCGCAACGCGCCGGAGGACGTGGCCGCGACCATCAAGCAGCTGGTGCAGCAACGGCTGGTCGGGCGCTTCGGGATTCGCGACGCGCGCGAGATCCAGGTGCTGACGCCGATGAATCGGGGGCCGCTCGGCGTCCACGCGCTCAATCGCGAGTTGCAGGAGCTGCTCAATCCGCGCGGGCGCGAAATCCGCGCCGGCGATCGGCGCTTTCGCGAGGGCGATCGCGTCATCCAGTTGCGCAACAATTACGAGAAGCTGGTGTTCAATGGCGCGATTGGGCGGGTCGCCGCGGTCGACCCGGAGCGCGGGCGGGTGGGCGTGATGTTCGAGGAGGGTCACGCCGAATACGACCTTGCCG
>JBOHWF010000085.1:0-12908 GCA_050736455.1 Binataceae bacterium (SeqCode)
CGCGAGCTCGAGGACGCCGCGGTCGCCGCCGCCGGGGCGATCGGCGCCGGCCACGTCTTCGTCGTCATGCTCGGGAACGCGTTTCCGGTAAACGTGCTGAACCAGATCAAGAGCGTGAGCGAGGTCTGCACGGTATTTTGTGCGACGGCGAATCCGCTCAAGGTCGTGGTGGCCGAAGAGGCGAACGCTCGCGGCGTGATCGGGGTGATCGACGGCTGCGCCCCGCTGGGCGTTGAGGGCGCCGACGAACAGGCGGAGCGCCACGCGATGCTCCGGCGCTTCGGCTACAAGCAATAGCTGTCGGACCACACTCGAAGTACGCGTTTCGGTTATAGTGGACGGCGCGGCGGTGGATGCATGGGAAGGCCGGTCAGAGGGCGCGGCAAGGCGTCAGGCAGGCGGCGGGCGAATCGCGCGCTCGCGCTGCTCCAGCGGCTCGGATGGCGGCGCGGCGCGCTCGGCATCTTCCTGATCAGTGCTTTCGGCTGCGGCTTCTATCTCGCCAATGTGTACGCCGACATTTCGAGCCTGATCGAGCAACGACGCGCGGCGCTAACCTCGGCGATCTATTCGGCGCCGCTGTTCGTTCATCCCGGCGACGGGGTCGCGCAAATTCATCTGCTCGAGCGGCTGGGCAACCTGAGTTATTCGCGCATGGCGCCCCCGGCGCATCCGGGCGAATACTCGATGACGCCCGGCGCGATGACGATCGCCGTGCGGGAATTCACGACCGGCACGCGCGGCTATCCCGCCGGCGTCGTGCGGCTGACCTTCGAGCACGATCGCGTCGCCGGTATTGCGGACGCCTTCGGAGTCGCGATGCCTGAGGCGGCGATCGAGCCGGAGGTGATTGGTCACTTGTTACCCGACGCGCCGGCGGAACGGGTCGAGGTCGCGCTGTCCGAGCTGCCGCCCTATCTGACCAAGGGACTGATCGCGACCGAAGATCGGTTTTTTTATTATCACTTCGGCTTTGATCCGGTCCGCATAATCGAGGCGGCGGTCGTAGACTTCCGCGCGCATCGGCTGCGCCAGGGCGCCAGCACGCTAACCCAGCAGCTCGCGCGCACTTTCCTGGACAATCGCACGCGCAGCCTGCGCCGCAAAGTGCGCGAACTGGCGGTCGCCCTGGTGCTCGAGCTGCGGCTCTCGAAGAACGAAATTCTCGAACGCTACATCAACGACGTCGCGATGGGCGAATACGACGGCACGCCGGTGTATGGGATGCCGCTGGCGGCCCGCTACTACTTCAACAAGGACCTGGCGCAGGTGAGTCCGGCCGAGGCCGCGACGCTGATCGGCATGATCCAGGCGCCGACGCTCGACGATCCGCGGCGTCATCCGGAGGCGAGCCGGGCGCGGCGCGATACCGTGCTCGCGCTGATGCGCCGCGCGCGCCTGATTGACGACGCGCAATACGCCAGCGCAATCGCGCAAGCGGTCGTAACGGTGAAGGCGCCGGGGCTCAGGCGCGCGCCATATTTTACCGATTACGTAACCGAGCAGGTCGCCAAGCTCCCCGGCGTGAGCGGGCATCTGGCCGGACTGCGCGTCTATACCACGCTGCAGCCCGAACTGCAGGCGTCGGCTCACGACGCGGTAACGAGCAATCTCGAACGGCTCGAGCGGGCGCATCCGCGGCTGCGCCGCCGCCAGCGCGCGCGACGACTTGAGGGTTCCCTGGTCGCGCTCGATCCGCGCAGCGGGGCGATCGTCGCGATGGTCGGTGGCCGCGATTATGCGGCGAGCCAGTTCAATCGGGTGGTCAGCGCCGAGCGGCAGCCGGGCTCGGCGTTCAAGCCGATCGTCTATCTGACGGCGATGGATCCCGCCCTGTCGCCGTTGTCCGAACCCGTGACTCTCGCGTCGATACTGCCCGACCGGCCGATGTCGTTCGGCGGCTGGACGCCGGTGAATTACGAACACACTTATCAGGGCAACGTGACCGTCACCGCAGCGCTGGCCGAGTCGCTGAACGTGCCGACCGCTTACCTCGGCAGCTTGCTCGGGCCGCCCGCGATAGTGCGTACCGCGCATCTGATGGGGATTCGCGGCGAGTTGCCCAACTACCTGCCCATATCGATCGGAGCCGGAGAAGTCACCCTGCTCGATTTGGCCGCGGTCTATGAGGTGTTCGCGAGCGGCGGCGTGGCCCGTCCGCCTTATGCGATCGAGGCCGTGATCGATGGGGCGGGCCATCTGATTTATCAGCATCGCGACGAGCAGTCCCGGCTGATGAGCTCGGCGATCGCCTATTTGATGACCGGCGCCCTTCAGGCGGTCTTCCAATATGGCACCGCCGCAAGCGCCGCAGACCTCGGACTCGATTTCCCGGCAGCCGGCAAAACCGGCACTACCGACGATTACCGTGACGCCTACTTTATGGGCTATACGCGCCAGCTCGTCACTGGCGTGTGGATCGGTTTCGACGAGCCGCAAACTATCGGACTGAGCGGCGCGCAGGCGGCTTTGCCGCCCTGGGTGGCCTTCATGATCGACGCCGCGCGCCAACCTGAATTGGGCTTCGGTGAGCCGCCACCAGGCATCACGATGCTCGCGATCGACCCGTCCAGCGGCGGCATCGCGACGCCCGCGTGTCCGCGTCAGGCCCTGCTCCCATTCCTGACCGGCACCGAACCGACCCGCATCTGTCCGTTACATGGCGGCTTACTGGCGTCGGCCGGTTCGGCTCCCGCAATCACTCCGGGCGATACCGAGAGCGCGGCGGCCGCATCATCGAGCGGAACGCCTGCGGCGTCGCCGAGTCCCGCGACCAACAACGCGTTTGGCGCGCTCGGCGACTTCTTCGGCTCGCTCTTCGGAAAACATTGAGACCACGCCGTAGGCGGCGTTTCGGGCTGGAGGGTGTCGCTTGACAGCCACGCACTAATCCAGTAACTCCATCGAATAACAATGTTGTCGCACAAGGCCAAATATGCATTGAAAGCCATGATGGTCCTCGCCAGCGAATACGGGCAGGGGCCGGTGCTGATTGCGGATATCGCGCAACGCGAGCGCCTCCCGCGCAAATTCCTCGAGTTGATCCTGCTCGAATTGCGCAATCGAGGCATCCTGCAGAGCAGGAAGGGCAAGGGCGGCGGTTATTTTCTGGGCAAGCCACCGGAGAAGATCAGCCTCGGCGAGATCCTGCGCGACATCGACGGGCCGTTGGCGCCGGTGGCTTGTGTCAGCCGCAGCGCTTATCTGCGTTGCCACGACTGCGCCGACGAGCGCAACTGCGGCGTCCGCATGGTGATGAAGGAAGTGCGCGACGCCACCGCGAGGATCCTCGATTCGACCACTTTGGCGAGCGTTCTGAAGCGGATCGACCTCGCGGTCAGGCGTGACAAGCGAAATCGGGCTGGCTGATTTTTTTGTCACTATATCCTAGATAATTGATGGGACTAGAGGAGAGATAATGAAGCGACGAAGTGGGTTCCGACCGGTGGCCGATCGGCGTCCCGACGCGCCGGGGCGCAACCGCCATAGCCGCGACCCCGCACGCACTCGCGCCAGGAGCCAGGTGCTCGGTCTGACGGCGCTGACACTGTTTTTCTCGGCATGCACGCTTGGCAAGCCGATTGTGAGCTCCGGGCCCTCACCGAGGGCTGAGGACTGCATGCTGCTGCACCAGGCGACGCCGACCGAATACGTTTGCGACGGCATGATTTACACCGCGGTGCAACTCGCGCAGATCCGCGAGGGCAGCGGCGCAACTCACTGAGCGGCATTGCGGGAGGAGAAACAAGTCAAGTGAGACGCACAAGCAAACTCCGGGGGGCGATGCTGGCGGGCCTCATCCTGGCTAGTTCCATCCGACCGCTGGCAGCGCAAGAGGCTGCGCGGGCCGCCAAGGACATCACTTTCTATGTCGATCAGGAGAGCGGACAGGTCTTTATCCGTCCCGCCAAGAGCCGGGTACCACTGATGTTTGGCGGCGCGGCTTTTCGCGCGGCGCTCGAGCAGACGGTTGAGGAAAAGACCCGCGATGAGGTGCGCGCCGCGGTGGCCGAGAGTGAGGCGGCGCAACGCGCGCAGACGGCCGAACTGCAGAAGCAGGTGGCCGAGATCAAACCGGCCTGGAAAAGTTACCTCAATAACTTCCAGAACAAGTTCCGGATCGGCGCGCTGTTCTACGCCGACTATGGTCTTTACACGCATACTGGGTTTGGCCCGCAGTTTCTGGAAAACCAAAACCCGCCCGGGCCAGGCAACAACTTTTTCAATGCCTTCGATATCAGCCGCGTCTATCTCAATACCTATTTCTCTCCTACCGATGATTGGACTTTCCGTTTCACCCCGGAGATCTACCGGGCGAACGGTGCGAATCAGACCACCACGAGCTGCCTGACGACCAGCGGGGGCGTCTGCTCATTGAACGATAAGTTCGGGGCGACTTCGGCGGTCGGCAGCAACCTCGACGGCGCCCTCAACGTCCGCTTGAAATTTGCCTTTCTGCAGAACTCCGCGCTCTGGAACGAGGTTCCCGCACTCGAGGGCGGCACTTTAACCATCGGCGCACAGCCAAACCCGTTGCTCGGATGGGAAGAGGATTTCACGCAGTATCGCTTCGTTTACCTCTCGCCCTGGAACTATCTTGGTCTTTCATCGAGCCAGATCGGCTTTCAGTTCGCCGGACCGGTTACGTTTCGGGCGGGCGAAGACACCTATCTGGACTATGCAGTTGGGGCATATGACAACGGCAACTTCCGGACGCAAGAGCAGACCAACACCAAGCAGGTGATGGGCCGGTTAACCGCATATCCTTTCGGCGCAGCGTACAGGTATCAGGGCCTTGGGATCACCGGTTTCTGGAACTATGGCTGGGGCAATACCACTCCGGATAATCAAGGGACGGTGACCCCGCTCAAGGGCGGCCGGGCGCAGTTCCAGCGGATGGCCGCGATCCTCTCTTACGCCGCTGAGCAATGGAACATCCTGGGCGAGTTTGATTACGGCAAGAACGCTTTTCAGTTGGGCAATCTGTTCACGGCCAGCGGTCCGGCCGATGCCTTTGGGACGCCAACCGGCACGCCTGTCGGTAATGCAGCCAATACATTGTCTTTTGCGGGAAATTCCAAATGCGGCAAGTTGATTTCGTCAACGCCGGGCACTCCGTGCTATCCGCTTTTCAATACTTTCGGGCCACAGACCGCAATCTATCAGGCGATCCTGAACAACGGCCGCGCGCGCGAGTGGGGGGTGGATTTCCTCGGCCATTACCATATACCCGGCACCAAGCTGAGCATTTTCGGGATGTACCAGTGGTTCATTCCCAATGATCAGTTTGAGGGCCCGGACCCGCTCGATTTTCAGCGCTTCATCGCAGGCGTTAGCTACCAGTACAACGAGTACATCCGCTTCGCATTGGATAGCCAGAACTTGCTTTTCTATCACGATCAGCAAAGTATCAGCACGGCGTACGCGTCAGGCTTCGGCTACTCGCCCGGCGGCAAATTCAACGGCTGGCTGCTGCCCAAGACCGGCAGCATTCCGGACACAGTGCCGCGCGATACGCATACCATCTTCGCGAATCTCGAGTTCGCGTATTGACTTCGCAAGGCGGCCTTCACGGGTTTGGTTGACAGCGATTTCGGGTGAGTGGTAACGAACGCACAGGAGGATATTTCAATGGTTTACCTAAGCGCCTCGATCAAACTCTATCCGGGCAAGCTGCAAGACTTCATCACGCTGCTCAACGACATCAGCCCGATGCTCGCCCGGCATCGATGGAAACTGCTCGGCAGCTTCTCGAGTGTGGTCGGTCGTTTGAACACGGCGCTGGATTTGTGGGAGCTGCCCGATTCGAACGCCGTGCACAACGCGCTCGCGGATCCGGAGTTCCAGAAATTCGCCGGGCGCATCAAGGAAATCGTCGAGGACGAGACCTTGGCGATCCTGACCAAGCTGCCGATCGGCTGAGCCGCTGCGACAATCGCGCGACGCCAATTAGGCGAAGCGGCGTGCGCGATCGTGCTGCGCGCGGAAATCTAGCAGCGGACCCTTCGGGACGATCCGCGTTGGATTGATGCTCGAGTGGCTCGAGTAATAGTGCCGCTTGATCTGGGCAAGGTCCAACGTCGCGGCCACGCCGGGCCATTGATAAAGTTCGCGCGCGTAGCTCCAGAGGTTGGGATAGTCCGCCAGCCGGCGCAGGTTGCACTTGAAGTGGTAGTGATAGACCGCGTCGAAGCGCACCAGGGTCGTGAACAGCCGCCAGTCGGCTTCCGTGATGCGCGCGCCGGTCAGATAGCGTTGGCCTGAGAGCCGCGCCTCGAGTTCGTCGAGGGTCGCGAAGAGCGCGTCGAAAGCCTCCTCGTAGGCGCTCTGCGTCGTCGCGAAACCGCATCGATAGACTCCGTTGTTGACATTGGCATAGACCAGCGCGTTGATCTCATCGATGTCGGCGCGGAGCGCAGCCGGGTAGAGATCGAGCGTTGCATCACCCCAGCGGTCGAAGGCACTGTTGAGCATCCGGATTATCTCTGACGACTCGTTGTTCACGATCGTCGCGTTGCGCTTGTCCCAGAGGATCGGCACGGTCACGCGGCCGGTATATTGCGAGTCGGCCTTCACATACAGCTCGTATAGATGGCGCGCGCCGTTGAGCTGATCCGGCGTCGAGTTCATCGTCAACGAGCCGTCGGGCGCGGTGAAGGCCCAGCCGCCGGCGCCCATGAAAGGGTCGACCACCGAGACCGAGATCAGGTCGCCGAGCCGCTTGAGCTGGCGGAAAATCAGCGTGCGATGAGCCCACGGACAAGCGAGCGAGACGTACAGATGGTAGCGGCCGGGCTCCGCGGCGAAACCGCCAACGCCCGTGGGTCCCGCGGCGCCGTCGCGCGTGACCCAATTGCGCAGGGAGGCGTCGCGTCTAACGAAGTGCCCTTGCGCGCTGGGAAACGTTTCTTCGGCGCGCCACTGACCGTTGACCAGCATTCCCATGTTTCGACCCCTCTGGCGTGATTGCGCGGCTTCGTGCGCCGCTCGCCCGGATTCTGACACCTCGTCTCTCTTCCGCGCCAACGGCGGAATGCGTCGCGCTGCGCAATCGCGCCGGCTTTGTGCTAAAAAGAACCGAAATCCGGGAAGGGTAATTCGATGATCAAACTGTTCACCTTTGCAACCAGTCCGTATGCGCGCAAAGTGCAAATCGTTCTCGATCACAAGGGCGTGCTCTACGAGTCCTGCGAGCGATGCTACTCGCTCGATCGCAAGGACGATCTGCGAGCCGCGAGCAAGCGCGCAGAGGTGCCCGTCCTGACGCTCGACGACGGGCGGACTTTGGCGGACTCGACGATCATCTGCGAATTTCTCGAGCAGGTTTATCCCGATCCGCCGGTTTATCCGAAGGACGCTTACGAGCGCGCGCGGATGCGCATGATCGAAGATTTGTGCGATCGCAGCTTTGACGCGATCGGCTTCGGCTACTTCTTTGGCCTGCTGCGCAAGGAGGCGGCCGAATCCACGGCGATCCAGGAAGCGGCGCGGCGTGAATGCGGCCAGCTAATGGAAATCTTCGAACGCGAGTTGAGCGGCAAGTCGTTCTTCTGTGGCGCCGAGCCGACGGTTGCCGACTTCGCTGCGATCACCCATGCGCCGCTGGCGCGGGCGATGCGCCTCGACCCGTCGGCGACCCCGCAGGTCACGGCGTGGATGGAGCGGATGCGGGCAATCCCCGCGGTCACTGCTGATCACGCGCGCGCCGCGAAAGCGTGGAAAGGCGTGCATAACCTCGCGGCCGAATTCGAAGGCCCGGACGGCCGCATTCACTGGCGTGACAGCAGAATTGAATGGCCCGTGCGCCACGGCTTCATCGATCTGGTCGCGCGCGAGTTCCACGCCGGCAAGATGATGTTTCCGCCGGACGCGGCTTAGCTGATAAAGCTCGATTCAAGGAGACCATCATGCCCGTCGAATACATTCCGCGCACGCGCGAACTCTACAAGCAGTACTCCCCCTACCAATGGGTGGTGAATACGGATCCCCCGCCGTGGACGCCTCTGCGCAAGCCGATCGCGCAATCCCGGGTCGCGCTGATGACCTCGGGCGGCCTCCTCTATCGCGAGCAGCCGCGCTTCCATCGCGAGGACGCGAGCTATCGCGAGATTCCGAAGAGCGCGATGCAGGCCGACCTGGATATCTGGCACTTTGGCTATCGCACGGCCGACGCGCAGTCCGATCATAACTGCGTCTTCCCGCTCGCGCGCATGCGCGAGCTCGAAGCCGACGGGACGATCGGCGAGCTCGCGGATCCGACATACAGCTTCATGGGCGGAGTCTATTCGTCGCGGAAAGTCCGGACGGAACTGGCGCCGCGGATCGCGGAGGAGTCGAAAAAGGCGCGGATCGACGCATTCTATCTGGTACCGGCCTGACCCGTGTGCCATCAGTCCGTTGGACTGATCGCGAGGGTCGTCGAAGCGGCGGGAATTCCTACTTTATGTATGACATCGGCGCTGGATATAACTCGAGCGGTGAACCCACCGCGCGCGGTCTTCGTAAATTTCCCGTTGGGGCATCAGACCGGCAAGCCGCATCAGCCCGACCTGCAGCGCGCGATCGTGCGCGACGCGATGCGCGCCTTCGAGACGATCGCGCATCCGGGAACGATCGTCGAGCTGCCCTATGTATGGGATCCCAACGATCGTGGCTGGGAAGAGACTGACTATACCGGCAACTTCCTACCGCCGCGTCCCCAGACCGCGGACGCCGATCTGATCGAGACGGCGCGCCGCGCCCGATACGTGGACCCGCATTGACGGTTAGTGACAGTGAGTTTACTTAACGGTCTGTCACAAAATCTAACCGCCCGAACATCGCGACTGGGATTGAGGTAGTCATGGCAGTGCTTGAACTGGTTACGCTCCTGGCGCTGATCGAGTACGTGGTGCTGGCCCTGATGGTGGGGTCGGCGCGCGCCCGGTTCGGGGTCGCGGCCCCGGCCACGACCGGCGATCCCACGTTCGAGCGTTATTTCCGCGTTCAGCAGAACACGCTCGAGGCGCTGATCGTGTTTCTGCCGGCTCTTTGGATCTTCGCGCAGCGCGTGAATCATTGGGGCGCAATTATTCTGGGACTGGTCTTTATCGCGGCTCGCGCCGAGTACGCGCGCGGCTATATCCGGGCCGCCGAAGGCCGGCGTCTTGGCGCGCGAGTGACGCTCGCGGTTAACGCGATTCTGCTGGTTGGAGGCCTGCTTGGCCTAATCGCTCACGCGCTTTGAGCTCGATCCCAGCCGCCGCGAAGTGCGCTGCCAGCACCTTCATCGCCGCCTCCGGGGTCGCGACGACGGTCAGCGCGTCGTAGATTTTGGCGGGCGCGATCAGGTTAGCGCGGAAGACCTGCAGCAGGCGCCGCCAGCGCTCGCCGACCAGGATCAACGGCCGGGCGCTCAGCGTTCCAACCACGATCTCCTGCCAGGCGAAGACCGCTTCGGCCAGCGTGCCGATTCCACCATGCATCGCGATGTAGCCGTCGGCACGATCGATCATCCAGGTGAAGCGTTCGTAAAAGCTGTTCGTCGGAATTTCATCGATTACGTGCGGGTTGACGACGCTGCCGAAGCGGTCGAGGGTCACGCCAGTGACGTGCGCCCCGGCCTCTTGAGCGCCGCGGCTGACCGCCTCCATAACGCCGTCATAGCCGCCGGTCATGAGATCGAAGCCTGCTCGGCCCAGCAGCGCGCCCATGCGCTGGGACGCGGCGTAGAGCCGGCCGCCGCGGCGCGCCTGCGCGCTGCCGAAGACGCTGATCACCGGTTGCGACGGCGACCATCGATCGGGTTTGCGAAGTCGCGGAAGCTTGTGGTTGGCCGCAGGGCGATTGGGATCGCGTTTCATAGGAGGCTCTTCTGCAAGCATATGACGCATCACGCAACCGCGCATCAGGCGCGCGCGACGCCGACGTGGCGCATCAACTTGCGCGATGGCGGAATCGCTGTCAACTTCTTCGCACTCGCGAGGAAAAAGTGAAGACTGAAGAGTGAAAATCAGCTTGCCAGAAAAGCCAAGATTCGATCAGGACCGCGACGCGCTGTCGCCGGCCGCACGCCGCGGCCTCTATGAGGCGATCTTCCGTCGGCGCGACATCCGCGCCTTCCGGCCCGACCTGATCCCGGACGCCGTGGTGGCGCGCGTGCTGGTCGCCGCACATCACGCGCCCAGCGTCGGCTTCACGCAGCCGTGGGATTTCATCCTCGTGCGGGATCTTGACCGCCGGCGCGCGGTCAAACGCCTGTTCGAACAGGAGCGCAGCAAAAATGCCGCGCAATTCTCCGGCCGCCGCCGCGAAAAATTTCTCACGCTCAAGCTCGAGGGCATTCTCGAGGCGCCGCTGAATATCATCGTCACCTGCGAACGCGAGCGCTTCGGCCCCGGCGTGCTCGGCAAGACCGCGATTGCCGACGTCGAGATTTATTCGACCTGTCTCGCCGTCGGCAAGCTGTGGCTGGCGGCGCGCGCAGAGGGGCTCGGGGTCGGCTGGGTCAGTATCCTGCGCAACCGCGAGCTCAAACGCATCTTTGCCATTCCGCGCCATATCGTGCCGGTCGCGTATCTGTGCGTCGGCTACGCGAAATCCTTCCCGCGCCGGCCGCTGCTTGAGACCGCGGGATGGGCGTCGCGCCTCGCGCCGCGCCACCTCCTCCATTTCGAGTCGTGGCGCGATGAGGGCGCAGCCGCGGACTTCGCGGTCGCGCGGATGGTGCGCGAGTCTGCGATCTGGCGGACGACTTTCCCGCGGGTGAACTGAGACCGCTTCCCGCCCACCCGCTTGCGCGTTCGCGTCCGGCCTGTCAATTTCCGCGCACTAGACGATGAACCCGATTGATCAGACGATTCGCGCGATCGTGCCCCCGGACGAAAGCGCCGAACGTGCGGCGCGCGTCCGGCTCGATTCGCTGACCAAGCCGGTGGGCAGCCTCGGGCGGCTCGAGGAGATCGTCGCACGCTATGCAGCCTGCCGCGGCGACGGCTCCGCGCGGATGGGTGGTGGCGCGCTTCTGGTGTTTGTCGCGGATCATGGCGTCGCCGCCGCCGGCGTCAGCGCCTACCCGCAGGCCGTGACGGTCGAGATGCTGCGCAATATCGGCGCGGGCGGCGCGGCGATCAGCGTGCTCGCGCGCCGCTTCGGCTACGCGCTGAGGGTAACCGACGTCGGCGTCGCGACCGATACGAGCGCGACGCCCTTTGCGGGAGTAACCTATGCGCGCGTCGGCGCGGGCACGCAAAATTTTCTCATTGGCCCGGCGATGACGCCGGAACAGGCGCGCGGCGCGCTGGAAATCGGAATCGCGAGCGCGCGCGAGGCCGCGGCGGCGGGCGCAACCTTGATCGGAATCGGCGAGATGGGGATCGCGAACAGCACCTCGGCGGCGGCGCTTCTCGCCCTGACGAACGGCCTCGCGCCGGCGCAGCTTGTCGGCCGCGGAACCGGCGTTGACGATGACGGGCTCCGCCGCAAGCTTGCGGCGGTCGAGGCCGGAGCCGCGCGTCACCGCGCGGCGGCCCACGACGGCCTCGGCCTGCTGGCGGCGGTCGGCGGCTTCGAGATCGCCGCGATGGCGGGGGCTTGCCTCGGCGCCGCGGCGGCGAAAACGCCAGTCGTAATCGACGGCTTTATCGCGACCGCGGCCGCAGCCGTCGCCATCAAAATCGCGCCGCCAACCCGCGACTACATGTTTTTCAGCCATCGATCGGCAGAGGGCGGCCACGCGCTCGCGCTCGCGGCGCTCGAAGCTGCGCCGTTGCTCGATCTCGCCATGAGGCTCGGCGAAGGCACCGGCGCGGCGCTGGCGATGAGCCTCGTCGAGAGCGCGCTGGCGCTGTTCCATCAGATGGCGACCTTTGCGAGCGCCGGCGTCTCCGCCAAACTCGCATGAGTGAGTCGGGCGACCGCCAAGCGGAATCGACGCGCGGCGGCATTCTGACGCAAATTGGTCTCGCCGCCAGCTTTCTCACGATCCTCCCGATCCTCAATGATCGCCCGCGCTCACCGGCAGCGGTGGCAGCGTCTTTTCGCTGGTTTCCGTTGATTGGCTTCGCGCTCGGCGGGCTCCTGTGGCTCGAGGATTGGGCGGCCGGCGCCTTCATGGGACCATCGGCGCGCGCAATCATGGCGGTCATGACGCTGGCGATCGTAACCGGCGCGGTTCATCTCGACGGGCTGGCGGACACCGCCGATGCGCTCGGCGCGGGACGCGATCGCGAGCGCGCATTGGCAATCATGCGCGACAGCCGGATCGGTACCTTCGGCGCAGTCGCGATCGTCTTCCTGTTGCTGCTCAAAGTCTCTGCGCTGGCCGGCGCCACCGCGAATCATCGGCGCGCCGCGCTCTATCTCGCGCCGGGTCTCGCCCGCTGGGCGATGGTAATGGTCGCCGAGCGAATGGACTATCTCCGCCGCGAGGGTGCCGGCACGGAGCTGCTGGCGCAGAACGACCGGCGCAGCCTGTTGATCGCGTCGGCGCTCGCGGCTGTCGGGACGATCGTCGCGTGGTCAATAGCCGCCATCGGCGCCGCGACGGTCGCCGTCACGCTTGCACTACTGTTGCGCTTGGTTTACCGGCGATGGCTCGGCGGAGTGACCGGCGATCTGCTCGGCGCGGCGGGCGAAATTGTCGAAACCGCGGTGATGATCGCGGTCTGCGCCTGACGCCCAAGCTCAGGGGTGCGGCGGCGGCACAACGGCCGGCGACGCGGAGCCAGCTCGCGTAAATGTCTGCAGCGCGACGCTGCGAGTAGTTACTTCACCCCAGGCGCGCTGGGAAAGGAAGTAGAGCAACGCGCGCGTAGTATTCAGACCGGCGAGACTCGGGACCCAGCTCTCCTCGTAGTCGAATCCCACGGTCGCGGCTGAGCCCGGATTGGGGCGCGCGGCGGGAGCGGTCTCGACCACCAGCGTGGCGG
>JBOHWF010000086.1:0-4339 GCA_050736455.1 Binataceae bacterium (SeqCode)
ACACCACCCTGCGCGACGGCTGCCAATCCGAGGACGTCTCGCTGACGGTCGAGGACAAGCTGCGGATCGCCGAGCGGCTCGACGAGCTGGGGGTCGATTATATCGAAGGTGGCTGGCCGGGCTCGAACCCGCGCGATGCGGCTTTCTTCGCCGAGGTCAAACGCGTTCGCCTCCGCCACGCCAAAGTGGTCGCCTTCGGCGCAACCCGGCGCCACGGCGTCAAAGCCGCGGCCGATCGCAATCTCCAACTGATCCTGCGCGCCGACACCGCCGCGGCATGTGTAGTCGGCAAGACCTGGGACCTGCACGTGCGCGACGCCCTGCGCATCCCGCTCAAGGCCAACCTCGAAATTCTGCACGACACCATCGCCTACCTGAAACAGCATCTGGACGAAGTGATCTTCGACGCCGAGCATTTCTTCGACGGTTATGCGCTGAATCCCGAATACGCGATCGCCTGTATCCGTGCGGTCGAGGCCGCCGGCGCCGATCGCATCTGTCTCTGCGACACCAACGGCGGGCGCCTGCCCGACGAAATCGGCGCAACCATGCGCGCGGCGCGGGCAGCAGTGGCGAGTCCGCTGGCGATCCACTGTCATAACGACGCTGAGTCGGCCGTCGCCAATACGATCGCCGGAGTGCAGCACGGCGCGACCCAGGTGCAGGGCACGATCAACGGCCTCGGCGAGCGCTGCGGCAACGCCAACCTGATTTCGATCATCGCCAACCTGCAGCTCAAGCTGGGCTACGACTGTATCCCGCCCTCGCGCCTCAAGATGCTGCGCGAGACCTCGCGGCTGGTCTACGAGCTGGCGAACATCATGCCCCATCCGCGCCAGGCTTACGTCGGCCGCAGCGCCTTCGCGCACAAGGCGGGATTGCACGTCTCGGGGATCCAGCGCAACGTGCAGACCTACGAGCATATCGATCCCGCGCTGGTCGGCAATGATCGGCGGGTGCTGCTCTCGGAGTTGTCGGGTCGCGCAAATATCCTGTACAAGACCCGCGAATTCGGGCTGGGCGCGGAACTCGGCAAGGAGCAAATCGATTTGCTGCTCGAGGAGCTCAAGCGGCTCGAAGGGCTGGGCTACACCTTCGACGGCGCCGACGCCTCGTTCGAGCTGCTGATGCTGCGCAAGCTTGGGCTGGCGCGCGACCACTTTAATTTTGTCAGCTTTCGGGTCTTCGACGACAAGTGGCACGAAGACCAGGCGCCCTTCAGCGAGGCGGTGGTCGTAATCGAGGGACCCGACGGCGCGCGCACGCGCACTTCCGCGATCGGCAACGGCCCGGTCAATGCGCTCGATTCGGCGCTGCGCAGCGCGCTCGTGCCTTACTATCCCGGGCTCGAGCGGATGCAGCTCGTTGATTACAAGGTGCGCGTGCTCGACGACGGCGTGGGCACCGGCGCGCGCGTGCGCGTCCTGATCGAGTCGACTGACGGCAATCGGCAGTGGGGCACGGTCGGGCTCTCGAGTAATGTCGTCGAGGCGAGCTGGCAGGCGCTGGTTGATTCGATCGAGTTCAAGCTGCATAAGGACAATGTGAAGCCGCGCATCAGCCGCAACGCGGTAGCGAAAACCGTCAACGCTAACGGCGCGCGAGGCAACGGATCGGTTCGAGACGTAAAGATAGGCCGTTCGAGGCGGGGAGCGGATGCGACGGCGAAGCCATAGCCGTTTATCGAGGCGGAGGCAGTCATGAGTATATTCGCACGGATGCGCGAGGACATTGCCGCGGTCTTTCAGCACGATCCGGCGGCGCGCACCACGCTCGAAATCGTACTGACCTACCCCGGGCTTCACGCGATCTGGTTTCATCGCGTCGCGCACTGGCTCTGGCGTCACGAGCTCAAGCTCGTCGGACGCATCGTCAGCGAGCTTGGGCGCTTCATCACCGGGATCGAGATTCATCCCGGGGCGACGATCGGCCGCCGTTTCTTTATCGACCACGGGATGGGCGTCGTGATCGGCGAGACCGCGGAGATCGGCGACGACGTGCTGATGTATCAGGGCGTGACGCTGGGCGGCACCAGCCTGAGGAAGGAAAAACGCCATCCGACGATCGAAGACCAGGTCATGATCAGCGCGGGCGCCTCAGTGATTGGCCCAGTGCGGATCGGAACCGGCAGCCGGATCGGCGCCGGCGCGGTGGTGGTCACCTCAGCGCCGCCCTATTCGACGATCGTGGGAATCCCGGGCAAGGTGATCGAGGGGGAGAGTACGCGGCAGGAAGTTGCGCAACTCGATCATGCGCGCCTGCCCGATCCGGTGGCGCGAGCCCTCAGCGGTCTGGTTGAAAAATTGAATCAGCTCGGCGTGCGCCTCGAAGAGATCGAAGACCGTCAGAGCTGTCTCGAAGACAAGCTGATCCCGACGGAAGCGTCGCAACCCAACGGCGTCGCCGCCAAAGACGACTGAGCCGACGCGTCGATCGCCGCCGCGACGACGCGGCTGTACAGGCCATAGCGAGCATCATCCCGCCCATCACGGCCGTTGGTGGTCTGCACTGCTTTGGCGATGTTCGCCAAGCTGCTAAATTCCACACGTTCAACCATGCAGATCTATCTCGATCATAACGCCGGCACTCCGATGCGGCCGGCGGTGCGCGAGGCGCTCGCGGAGTTCCTCGCGCGGGAGGCAGGCGGCAATCCCGCGTCGGTCCATCGCGCTGGGCAGCGGGCGCGGCGCGAGCTCGAACGTGCGCGCGATCAGATTGCCAATCTGATCGGCGCGCCAGCGCGATCGATCATCTTTACCAGCGGCGGCACCGAGGCGAACAACCTCGCGATTGATGGCGCTGCGCACACCTCGGGGCGGCGGCAGATAGTCACGACCGCGATCGAGCACTCTTCCGTGCTCGCGCCACTGAGCGAACTCGAGAGCCGGGGCTTCGAGGTCGTACGGGTCACGCCTAATTGCGACGGTCTGGTCGATCCGGACGCGCTCGCGCAGCGCATTGGCGCACAGACCGCGCTGGTCACGCTCGGCTTGGCCAACGCCGAAGTCGGCGCGATACAGGCGATCGCGCCGATCGCCGCGGCGACGCGGCGCGCCGGCGCACTCCTTCATCTTGACGCCGCGCAGGCCGCCGGGCGGATTCCGCTCGCGGTGGACGGCCTCGGCTGCGACCTGCTGACGCTCAGCGGTCATAAGCTCGGCGGACCGACGGGCATCGGCGCGCTTTATCTGCGCGCCGGCGTCGCGCTCGCGCCAATCATGCGCGGCGGGCCGCAGGAATCAGGACTCCGCGCGGGCACGCCGAATCTGCTCGGCGCGATTGGCTTGGGCGTCGCCGCGCAGGCGGTGAGCGAGGTGCTCGAAGAAGAGGCCAGTCGGGTCGCGGCGCTGTCGGACGAATTGCTGCGACGCCTCATCGCGTCGATCCCGGGACTCCGGCTCAACGGCCCGCGCGCTGATCGCATTCAAAACACCCTCAACCTGACCTTTCCGCGCGTACTCGGCGAGACGATGCTGATCGCGCTCGATCTCGAAGGCCTCGAAGTCTCAATGGGCTCGGCCTGCGCCGCGGGCGCCGTTGAGCCGTCGCACGTCCTGCTCGCGATGGGCCGCGACGCCGCCGCGGCCCGCAGCTCGCTGCGTATCAGCTTGGGCTGGAGTACGACCCGCGCGGAAATCTCGCGCGTAAGCGAGGTCATCCCGCGAGTCTGGCGACGGGTCGTCGCAGCCGAGCCGATCGCGCCGGTCGAAGTCGCCGCGCTGCTTGGAGATGCGCGATGAAGCCGCGCGTGCTGGTGGCGATGTCGGGCGGGGTCGACAGCTCGGTTGCCGCAGCGATCCTTCGCGAGCAGGGCTACGACGTCGTCGGCGTGGCGATGCGGCTGGCGCCCGAGCCGCCGCCCAATCTCGCGCGCCGGCGCGGTACCTGCTGCTCGCACGACGACTTCGAGGACGCCCGGCGGGTCGCCGAACGGCTGGAGTTTCCCTTTTACGTCGTTGACCTGCGCGCCGACTTCGCCGCACGCGTCATCGACAACTTCACCGCCGAGTACTTGCGCGGCCGCACGCCGAATCCGTGCGTGATGTGTAATCGCGAGATCAAGTTCGACCGCCTGTGGGAGCGTGCCCGCGCGCTCGAGGCGGACTTTATTGCGACCGGCCATTATGCGCGAATCGAAGCCGGGCCGGCGGGAAGCTTTCGCCTGCGCCAGGCGGCCGACGCCACCAAGGATCAGTCCTACTTCCTTTTCAGCCTGCGCCAGCGCGAGCTGGCCCGCACCCTTTTCCCGCTCGGCGCCATCACCAAGCGCGAGGTGCGCGCGCGGGCGCGGACGCTGGGACTGGTCAACGCCGACAAGCCGGAAAGTCAGGAGATCTGC
>JBOHWF010000087.1:0-19286 GCA_050736455.1 Binataceae bacterium (SeqCode)
ATCCAAAGCCCTCCTTCTTATCGCAGGTGTTTGTTTATAGCACGTGATCGGTTCGTTGCAGCCACCCATGATGGCCATCATAAAAGCGGCGGTGTTCTGCCAGTTGCGTTTGCCAAGAACCAGATCGGCATAACGCTCGTTCCATTCCTGCTGCGCTTTGAGATAGACGCTGCCTTCCATGCTGACCCCCTCGTTGCTAGCGGTCGAGCACTCATTGTGAAATCGTGCCCGCCGAGTTCTCAGCGTCAGCAATTTGCACGCCACCCGACGAGTGCCGCAGCGAAGACCCTTTGGCTCTGGTGTTTGCCATTTTGTGGCTCGGACTGATCTGCCCTAGATTTGTCGGTAAGGACGATGGAGGGAGCTATGCCTGTCACGATTTCGTACGATCTGAAAACGGAAGACAACAATCAGCGCAATTATCTTCGAAGCATGCTTGAGCGTTTCGGCTGGAAGAGGCTCGGGGGGGAGCGTTTTTCGCTACGCAGAGGCCGGGGAAGAGGAAGACTGGATAAACTGCGTCATCCCAGCCCTGATGTTCTTCCGTTCGTACATCTTGAAGAACAATATCGAGATCAAGTTTTTCACGCTCGACGCCAACAGCATCAGCATGATCGACCACAGCGATCTGCAGCTCACGCTAGGAACGCTACCATCGAACGGCCAAAGTCTCGTGCTTGAACTGCCGACAAATCTGCAACCATCGGTGAAAACAATTCAAGACTTCGTCGACGCGGCGATTCAAGCTACATAGCTTGCGAAGACTATTGCTCGTTGGATGGCAGTCCGTTGAGGCGCGTTGAAGCTTCGTCATGCGAGGAGGCGGCAGGACCTTTCGGCGAGGGCGCATCTGCCTGGAGCCACCCGTCGGAGTCGAACCGACGACCTGCTGATTACGAATCAGCTGCTCTACCAACTGAGCTAGGGTGGCTCTCCCCGTTCCGGTTAAGCCAGATACGGTAACTAAGCACGAACCTCCGAGCCGGGAAAGATCGCGACTCCGCGGGCGACCGAAGTCGCTTACGGCGCGAAGCGTTCGCGCGTCCAACTCGTGAGCAGTTTCATCAGGCGCGGCCGCGGATCGCCGAGGTGGGCTTTGACGCCACCCGCGCGCATGAAGTGGTCCGCTCCCTCGATGAACTCGAGCCGCTTGTCGCTCGCCCCTGATTGTTCGTAAGCCGCGCGGACGTCGGCGGGAAAAATATCCTGATCGGCCATCCCACCGACCAGCAGCGTCGGCACCGTTACGCGCGGCAGGTTGCGTTCAAGATTCGCGAAGGAACTCAGCCCCGACCAGGTTGAAAGCCACGCCTCGGGCGTGATCACGCGGCTCAAACCGACCGCGTGGTAGTTGAACAAGTCCGGACGCGCCGCGAAGATCGAGCCGAGCACGCGCTCCGACGGCTCGAGTGTGAGATCGTGGTAGTTGGGGTTGGCGAGCGTGCGGTAGACGATCATAATCCGCGGCGCCATCTGCCGCCGCCGCATGAAGTTGCGCAGCTCCGGTGGGGCTTGCGCAAAATCCGCGGCGCGCGTCGCCGTCCGCGCGACCCCCGACTCCTCGAGATGGCGGCGCGCGATCGCGTCGAGCCGCGCGACCCGCGCGACCTGCGCAGCGCGATAGTGCGCGAGCCAGTCCGGCAAGTAGTGACTCACGGCCGGAGGCGGCGCGAAGCCGTTGCGCTGGTCGTACATGTCGAGGGCCGGATCAGTCGCGAAAGGATCGCTCTCGTCAACTACGGCCGGGTCGAGCATCCCCGTCAGGATTTTGCCCTGACCCGGATGAGCGGCAAGGATGATAAAGCCATCGGCCAGCGGGAACTCGAACTGGTTCAGATCGGGCGGGCCGCCGCCGGGCGGCGCCGCGACGCGAGCGCCCGCGGGCTTGCGCGCCTCCGCGTCATAGTAGGCAAACAGCGAGCCGCCGCCTGAATTGCCGAGCATCACGATCTGCGCGAAACCCGCCTCGTCGCGCAGATAGCGGAGGGCCGCGGCAACGTCGAGCAGCAGATTCTCGTGCAGCATCGTCGAGTCGTTGTTCAGATAGCGCGTGTTCAGCGCAAAGGCGGCAAAGCCCGCCTCGACCCAGTAGGGGATCGAGTAGTGCTGGGCCATATCGGCGCGCGGATGCGCTACGATAACGACGGTGCGCGGCACGCCTCGTGGCGGCTGGTAAAGCAAGCCGCGCGATTTAGCGCCGTCGGCGGCGTAAAGCTGCACGACCGTCTGACGGACAGCCGGGTCAATCTCACCAAAGTCGACGGGATAGCGGGTTTGGTAGTCGGGCGGCGCCTGGGGCATCACTTGGCTCCTACTCTGAATCGTTTCTTCCTTAGCACACTTCCGCTACAGCAGCTCCGACCCCCGGTGAGCGAGTGGATTTGATCGAGCCGCTCGCGCTAAGATGCTGCGACGATGGACGCCGGCGAAGTTAAGCAAATGATCGAGAGCGGACTGTCGGGCGCTCTCGTCGAGGTGCAGGATACCACCGGCGGCGGCGACCATTTCGAAGCGCTCGTGGTGAGCGAGCAGTTCGAAGGCCGCAACCTGGTCGAACGCCATCAGTTGGTTTACGGCGCGCTGGGTGACGCGATGCGCCAACGGGTGCACGCCCTCACATTGAAGACCCTCACCCCCGCGCAACATCAGAATCGGAGGTAGCAGCGATGCCAAACGCCATCGAGCGGATTCAGTCTGCCGTCAGCACAAACCGGGTCTGCCTGTTTATGAAGGGCAACCGGAATTTCCCCCAGTGCGGATTCTCCGCCGCGACCGTGGCGGTGCTCGATCAGATCGGCGTTCCCTATGGCACGGTGGACGTGCTGAGCGACCCCGAACTGCGCGATCAGATCAAGGCCTACAGCAACTGGCCGACGATTCCCCAGCTCTACGTTGACGGCAAGTTCGTCGGCGGATGCGACATCGTGCGCGAACTCTACGAGACTGGCGAATTGCAGAGCCTGGTTAAGTCGGTCGCCGGCGCCACAGCTTCAAAGTAAGCCTCCGACGCGCAAACGCTTGCGAGGGTCGGGCGCCAGCGATCGATCCGGTCATCGATGCCGCCGCCATTTTGATGCACGGCGCTGCCGGAGAGCCGCGTCGGAGCGACTAGCGATTTCCGTCCACGCTGTAGCGGCCCGGACCCATGCTGGCGACGAGCAGCAGGCCGCCCATCATCGACAGATTCTTCATCATCATGATCATATTGATGAGGGCCTCCATCGATTTCCCTTGCGCGGCGGCGTCGCGGTGAGGAATGAAGTGAAAAATGATCGTGACCGGAATCAGCCACAGAAAGATCGCGAGCGCAGCCAGCCGGGCCTTGAATCCCACTACCACCAGTAGCCCGCAGCCGAGCTCGACCGCGATGGTCAGCAGCAGCCCGGGAATCACCAGATTGTGCGGAATTCCGGCGCTCGCCATGTAACCCGCGGTGCCGGCGAAGCCGGTAACCTTCGACAAGCCTGACATCACGAAGATCAGCGCGAGCAGCACCCGCCCGATCAGCGAACCAAGGTCTCGTGAACCTTCCATCGCTCACCTCCCAGCGGAGCGCGGTGAACCTCTCCGTTTGCGCCGCGGGCGCCACGCATCGGCCTAACGCGCCCGCGAGTCTTTCCTCTGGCGGTCGCCGAACCCGAGTAGGACTACGCTACCCGACGCGCAGTTTGCAAGACGCACGTCGGTCTCGAGGAGCGCTGTCGATAGGACGCGTGAACAAGTCTGCTGATAAGGAACTGCTGATAAGAAACTTCGCCGGGACGCTCAAGGGCGTCCCGATTCGGGACAATATTTCCTCTTGTCACGTACCGTGCAAACGAGCTATATAGGGCGGTACAGTGCGATACATGCGTTTCGAGGTCGCTTCTTGAATCAATAGAGCGCAATGTGGTTTGGCGGGGTTTCCGCAGATGGCCCGCACAGTGATCGAGAACAACTTGCAGCGACGTCCCACCGCTGCGACCGTTTACGCGCTTCTTGCGCTTTGCGTCGCGATGATCGGGGTTTCTGCAACGGGCCGGGCGGATGTCCTCTACTCCTTCCGTGGCGGAAGTGATGGCGGAAGTCCTATCGCCGGGCTCGTGCTCGAAAACGGAAATCTCTACGGCACAACTTCCGAAGGCGGCTCATCAAACTGCTCTCCCTCGGGCTGCGGCACTGTCTTCGAGCTGACGCCGACACCCGGCGGCACGTGGAACAAACAGGTGCTTTGTGCTTTTGGCGGCGGCACGGATGGGCAATCGCCGCTGGCCGGTCTGCTACCTGGCCCGAATGGCGTATTTTACGGGACGACAGCTGGCGACGGCATCAGCACCTTTGGCACGGTGTTCGAATTGATGCCGCCCGGTAGCCTCGGCGGGTCGTGGACGGAAATCGTGCTGTACAATTTTACCGGTGGAATGGACGGCGGATTTCCACACGGCGCGCTCATTTCTGACAGTAACGGCGTGCTCTACGGCACGACCGCCATGAGCACCCCCGGCTTCGGTGGAGTCTTCTCCCTGACACCTGCTACCCCGGGACCGTGGACTGAGAGCGTGCTCTTCCCCTTCAATCTCAGCCTCGATGGCGCGGTCCCCGAGGCCGCCCTGCTCCTCGATGACACGAGCGGCATTCTTTACGGCACTACCAGCGCCGGTGGCTCGTTCGGAGTCGGCACGGCATTTTCGCTGACCGCCCCTAGCGGCGGCACCGTGTGGAACGAGACCATCCTTCACGAATTCACCAACAGCTCACATTTTCCAGACGGGTTCTCTCCAAGGGGGAACCTTCTCTTTGGTCCCAACAGCGTGCTTTATGGGACCACTTCGTCAGGGGGTCTCGCGACTGCCTTCACCCCAGGTGGAATAGTTTTCGAATTGACGCCCCCGTCTGCACCGGGCGGCAACTGGAATGAGAACATCCTGTACTCCTTCAGTGATCCCAACAACGGCTCGACGCCGCTCGGCGGGCTGGTCAGCGATGCAGTCGGCACGCTTTACGGGACGACAGAGTTAGGAGGCGCTCTGGCCAGCGGCACGGTGTTCTCGTTGACGCCGCCATTCTCCAGCGGCGCGTGGACCGAAACCGTCCTGCATTTCTTTGACGGCGGTGCCGATGGCGCGTCGCCTCAGGCCGGCCTGGTGCTTGACGATATTGCCGATATCCTCTACGGAACGACCTCAAGCGGCGGCGCGTCGGGTTTTGGCACCGTGTTCAGCGTCAATCCGCTGGTGACGCCGACGCCGACCGCAACCCCAACGCCGACCGCGACTGCGACGCCCACTGGGTCACCGACGCCGACCCCTTCTTCGACGATGACCCCGGCGCCGACCCCAACGTCAACCAGCTCGACCCCGCTCCCGACCCCGACGCCGAGTCACACTACGACACCGACCTCAACGCCGACGCATACAGTCACACCGACCCCAGCGCCGACGCCGACCCCCAGTTTAGTCCCCACCGCAACTCCGACCACGGCGCCGACATCAACGCCGACCCCGACCGTCACGCCAACCCCGACCGTCACGCCGACGCCGACCGCGGTGATTCAGTTGACCCCGACGACGGTCGAACTCAAGACCACCGGCCACACCAAAGCGATCAAAGTGCTGGCCGTCAAAGGCGGCATGCCGGTGATGGGACCCATTACCGTTTCGTTGGGTCAGTCCGGCACTCTGTTTGCGATCACCAAAAACAAGTGCGCAACTCTCGCGATGCTCAAGACCGGCCACAAGTGCAGAATCTACGTGAAGGCCTTTCCCGGCGCCGGAGGTCTGAGCAGCTCGCTGGCGGTCAGCGCGGCGAATGCGGCGTCGCAGACCGCCGTGTTGCAGGCGATGCCCCCGAAATAGTCCGCCTCCGGCAATCCGTCGTCGAAATCCCTACCCTTGAAGCGAAACGTCGCGGCCATTATGGTTGCGCTTGCGTGGCCTGACCCGGGCTATGGCGGTGCGCCTGTGTGGCCGGCGGCGGCGCGGCTCCAGGAACAATTTGGTTCGAACGTCATGCAAGCTGACAGGTAAGTTATGGCGCTGTGGAAAGCTGACCAGACCTTCTATCCCTCGCCGCGGATGGCGATGCAGGCGCCGCGCGAGAAACTCGCCTACGTCGCGGCCTTCAATCCGTCTGCGGCCAACGGCCGGCGCGACGCGCTGTGCGTGCTCGACGTCGATCCAGCTTCCTCGAGCTACAGCCAGGTGGTCGGGCGGCTCGAGATGCCGGTGGCGGGCGACGAATTGCATCACTTTGGCTGGAACGCCTGCAGCGCCGCGCTCTGCCCCTACGCACCGCATCCGCATGTCGAGCGGCGCTATCTGATCGTGCCGGGCCTGCGCTCGTCGCGCATTTACATCATCGACACCAAGCCCAACCCGCGCGCGCCGAAGATCGTCAAGATCATCGAGCCTGAGGAGATCGCCGCACGCACCGGCTACAGCCGGCCGCACACGATCCATTGCGGCCCGGACGCGATCTACGTCAGTGCGCTCGGCGCGCCCAACGGCGACGGTCCCGGCGGCCTGTTCCTGCTCGATCACGAAAGCTTCGACGTGCTCGGGCGCTGGGAGGTCGATCGCGGACCGCAGTATCTGGCCTACGACTTCTGGTGGCATCTCGGCCACGACGTGGCGATCACCAGCGAGTGGGGCACGCCCAATATGATCGAGAGTGGCGTGCAGCCCGATCTGCTGCTCGGCGGCAAGTATGGTCACGCGCTCCATCTGTGGGATTTGCGCCGCCGCCGCCATCTGCAAACGCTCGCGTTGAGCGCCGAATATCAGATGGCGCTCGAACTGCGGCCGGCGCACGACCCGACCAAAACGCATGGCTTCGTCGGCGTGGTCATCTCGACCAAGGATTTGTCGGCGTCGATCTGGCTGTGGCATCGCGAGAACGGCAACTGGGGCCTGCGCAAGATTATCGATGTGCCTGCCGAACCGGCCGATCCGGACGTCCTGCCGCCGGCGCTGAAACCCTTCAAGGCTGTCCCGCCGCTGATCACCGACATCAATCTGAGCCTCGACGACCGTTTTCTCTATCTCGCCTGCTTTGGCACCGGCGACCTGCAACAGTGGGACGTGGGCGATCCGTTCAAGCCGAAGCTGACCGGCAAGGTGCGCCTCGGCGGTATCGTCGCGCACGCGCCCCATCCCAAGGCGGGACCGTTGAACGGCGGCTCGCAGATGCTCGAGCTGAGCCGCGACGGTAAGCGCATCTATCTGAGCAATTCGCTCTACGGCGCGTGGGACGAGCAGTTCTACCCAGAGGGCGTGCGCGGATGGGTGACCATGGTCAACGCGAAGCCCGCGGGTGGACTCGAGCTGGACCCGCAGTTTTTCGTGCCCTTCAGCGGCGAACGGGCTCATCAGGTACGGCTCGAAGGCGGCGATTCCTCCTCGGATTCCTACTGCTACCCGTGAGCCGGGCCTGGCCCTGGATTGCGATCACGCTACTCGGCGCCTACCACGGCCTCGATCCCTCGATGGGCTGGCTGTTCGCCGTCGCCCTGGGCTTGCAGGAAAATCGGCGGAGCAAGGTGATCTCGGCGTTGTTTCCGATCGCGATCGGCCATTTCATCTCGATCGCGCTGGTGGTTACACTGGTCGCCGGCGCCGCGATGTCGCGCGCATGGTGGCTCTTGCGCCCGGGCGGCGCTGTCGTATTGATCCTCTTCGGGCTGTTCCGGCTGATGCGGCCGCGCGCCCATCCGCGCTGGGTCGCGATGAAGGTCAGCGCCATTGATCTCGTCGTGTGGTCCTTCCTGATGGCGACGGCCCACGGCGCGGGCCTCATGCTCTTTCCGATTCTGCTCCGGATCCCGTCGTCGTCATCGGCGATGCCGATGATGCCTCATCACCACGCGATGCCCGCGATCGGCGCCGGCGCTCTCGGACTCGCCGCGAGCGCCGCGGTCGTGGTCCTGCACACCGGCGCGATGTTCCTGACGATGGGCACGATCGCGATCGTCGTGTATGAATGGGTCGGTTTGCGCATCCTGCGCAGCGCGTGGATCAATCTCGACGCGATTTGGGCGGGCGCGTTGATCGCCGCCGGCGCGCTCTCGATCGTGATTTAGTCGAAGCCCGGTCGTCAGCTCTCCGGATTGTTATCTGAAGACTTTCACAGTAGATAGGCGACTCGGTACCCATAGGGCTCCAGGCCTGCCGGGCTGATCGGGAGAGCGATGATGGATTACGATGACATCGTTATTGGCGCGGGTTCCTCGGGCGCGGCGCTGGCGGCGCGGCTGAGCGAAGATCCCGATCGCGCGGTGCTGCTGCTCGAAGCCGGACCCGACTATCCGGTAATCGCCGAGAGTCCTGATGACCTCTTGCACACCTGGGTCTCGATGGGACCGCACGACTGGGGCTACGTCGCCGAGGTCGTGCCCGGCCGCGAGATCGCCTTTCCGCGCGGCAAGGTGACGGGTGGCTCGTCCGCGGTCAATGGCCATATCGCGTTGCGCGGCACGCCTGAGGATTTCGACGAATGGGCGGCGCTCGGCAATCCCGAGTGGAGTTTCGAAAAAGTCCTGCCGGCGCATCGCAAGCTCGAGAACGACCGCGACGCGCACGGCGACTTCCACGGCGCCAACGGGCCGATCTGGATCGAACGTCCGCAACCCGCTGGATGGGGTCCGATCAGCCGCGCCTTCTACGACGCCGCCCGCGCATTGGGCTATCCCGAGGTCTGGGATCACAATGATCCGCGCTCGAGCGGCGTCGGCCCGTGGCCGCGCAATCGGCGCGAGGGCGTGCGCATCTCGACCGCGATCGGCTATCTCGCCGCTGCGCGTCCGCGGCTGAACCTGACCATTCGCGCAAATAGTAATGTCCACCGCGTCATCGTCGAAAATGGGCGCGCCACCGGTGTCGAGGTCGAGTGCGGCGGGGTGGTGCAACGCCTCCGCGCGCGGCGGGTCACGCTCTCGGCCGGCGCGATCAATTCACCCGCGATCCTGCTGCGCTCGGGGATCGGTCCGCGCGGTGAGCTCGAGGCGCTGGGGATCGAGTCGGTCGTGGACGCGCCGGGCGTCGGCCGCAATTTGATCGACCATCTGCTGGTGTTCGTCGCGGGCGCGCCGATACCCGGGATTGTGCACGATCCGGCCGTGACTAATCCGGTCGGGATTCGCTACACCGCCGACGGCTCGAGCGAATTCAACGACATGCAGATGTACATCTTCAACTTCTTCGATCCCAAACTCGCGCCCGGCTTGAATCTCGATCTGCCGTTGCCGAGCGTCTCGGTAGTGCCCGGTCTGCAGCGTCCGCGCTCGCGTGGCCGCCTGACCCTGCGCGGTGCCGACCCCAACCTGCCGCCGCGCATCGACCTCAATTATCTCAATGACCCCGAAGACCTCCGCCGCATGGTCGATGGCGTGCGGCTGGCCTGGCGCCTGATGCATCGCGCGCCCTTCGCCGCCTATCTCAAGGAGATCATCAATATCACTCAAGCCGTGGTGGATTCGGATGCCGCCGTCGCGGATTTCGTGCGTACCAATTGTAGTACGATCTATCATCCGGTAGGGACCGCAAAAATGGGACCAGCCGCCGATCGGACGGCGGTGGTCGATCAGTACTGCCGCGTGCGCGGGGTCGAGAATCTCCGCGTCGTGGACGCCTCGGTGATGCCGAATATCGTGCGCGCCAACACCAATCTGACCTGCATCATGATCGGCGAGCGGGTCGCCGAGTGGATGCGCGCCGAGGCTTAACGCTCGTTCCGGTTTCGGCGCGGCCCTAAGCCCCGCGGTGGGCGGCGCAGTCGCAGGGGGCCGCGCCGCCACGATCGCGGGTCGGAACGCGCGCTCAGCCGCGCGCCGCGGCGAGCGCTTTCTGCCACGGTGGCAGGGACGCGAGCCTGGCGTAATAGCGCGTAATTTCGGGGTAGTCCGCGACCGGATACTGCGCCGGCTCCGCGGTCGCCATCGGCGCGCCGATCGCGAAGTCGGCGATGGTCAGCTTGTTACCGACCAGCCACTCGCGCCCTTTCAGCGCGACATTGAGAACCTTCGCGCATTTATGAAACTGCGCTTCGCCCTTGGCGACTTCGGCCAGGTCGGGTGCGCCTTGACCGGTCAGCTTCTTGACGAGACGCTCGAATGTGAGGGTTCCGCAAGCCGGGAACCAATCGGCGGCGTCCCACGAGTGCCAGCGCAGCACGTCGGCCTGGCCCTTGGCGTCAGCGGGCCAGAGCCCACTGGCAGGTTTCTTCGCGGCGAGATACTGCAGGATCGCGTTCGATTCCCACAGCACGAAACCGTCGTCCTCGAGTACCGGCTGACGCTGGTTGGGGTTGAGCGCGGCAAACTCCGGCTTGTGTTGCTCGCCCTTGAACAGATCAACCACGGGCATCTCGCAATCCAGCCCGAGATGATACGCGAGCGCCATCACCTTGGTGGCTCGCGGCGACGGTGGAAAGACGTGCAATTTCATGATTGTTTCTCCTTGGTGGATTTTCAAATTCCTACCATCGTAGTCGAACGAGCAAGCTCCAGATCGACACGACAATCAACGATTTTTTGCCTACGACGCAGCCTGAGCCTCCCGCTCGCCGTAGGGAAAGTTTCATGGTTCAGCCTCGCGACGCCTCAGCACGATGGCCGCGCCAGTGACGCCTGCCAGGCAGGCAACGCCGCGAGCCGGTCGCCCCAGCGAAGGATCTCGATATACTTTGCGATCGGCAAAGCGAAGGGCTGCACGACGTTAAGCCATGCGCCGACCGAGAAATCCGCGATCGTCAGCGCGTCGCCAACCAGCGACAAGGGAAAGACGTAGAGTTTCATCGGCTCCTCCTCTCGACGCATCCTTCAAGCAGTGACAAGGCCGCGATATGCGTTGTGTACTTCCCAAGGACGAAGTCCCAGCCGTGGTCGAAGTTCTTGCTCGCCTCCTCCAGCTTCGCATCCTGCTCCCAGCCGCTATGCTCGAGTTCGACGCGGGTGCCAACGCCGTCCGCAACGAAGCGCACATCGACGAGCGTCGCTGCGTTCCAGTCGGGGGCGCGAAACGTGAAGGCCACCCGCGACGGCGGTTCATAAACCGTGACTTTGCCGATCTCGGTCTCGACACCCTCAGGACTGATCTCGTAGTAACGTCCACCGACGCGTCCTTCGAGCCACACCTTGCTGTCTTTGCCGAAGCCAGCTGGCCACCATCGGCTCATGTCTCCGCAGAACACCTTGAACGCGGTCTCGGGCGCGCGCTCGACCTTGATCGATTTACAAATCTTCATGACTCTTCCTCCGCATAACGTTTGAATGCTTCGAGTGCGGTCTGCCAGAACCGTTCCATCCCCTCGAATTCCATGATCAGCTCCTTGATCGCGCGGCCGCCCTTCGGGTCGAGCTCGTAGATTCGTTCGCGGCCGTTTTGCCGCGCCCGGATCAGTCCGGCCCGACTGAGCAGGCGGGTATGCTTACAAATCGCCGGACGGCTCATCGCAAAGCCCGCGGCCAGCGCCGACGCGCGCCGCGGCCCATCGGCCAAACGGCGCAGCAGCGCGCGTCGAGTCGGATCAGCCAGCGCAGAGATCGTCGCGTCGAGCTTCATCGATCTGATATGTAACCAATCAGTTACGCATCGTCAAGTCGCGCGGCGCGCCGTCTGATTCCGCGGGCCTTTAAGCGAGTGCTCTTTGGATCAGTTGCGCGCTCTGGTCAGGAAGCGTGGGTGAGCCCAGACTAGCCAGGCGGGCAGGATCAGCATCGCCGCGATCAGGTTGGTGATCATCAGCAGAATCAGTATGAGGCTCATCTCGTTCTGAAACAGCAACGGCGAGAAGGCCCAGGGCGCCAAGCCGGCGACCATGACGAGAAAAGTGCTGATGACCCAGCGGCCCGGACCATGAATCGCCGCGCGCACCGCGTCGTCGAGCGCGAGTCCGGTGGCGGCGCCCTCCTGAATCCCGGCCAGCAGGTAAACGGCAAAGCACAAACCCAATCCCATGCCGAGCGAGATGACCGAGATGGTATCGGTGGTGAGACCGATGGCCTCATGATTTAAGTAGGCAAAGCCGAGAAAGTTGGCCGCGATCGCGATCAGCACGAGAAATCGGCCGTCGAGGAGCGAGCGCGCCATGATTGCGCCAAGGACGAAGATCGCCGAGAGCACCAGCGCCAGGTTCAGCGAATTCAGCCGGCGCGTCGTATCATTGATCGCGAGGTAGAGCCCGGCCTCGCCGCCGAGGTAGCGTAGCTTGACCTGATTGAGCGCATGATCCGGCGTGACGCGATCGCGCACGAAATTGTCCAGGTCAGAGCGCAGTCGGCTGAGGCGAGCCGCGGTATGGTCGGGCAGGAGCATCAGGATCCGGCCGTTGCGGGCCGAGGGCTGATAGGCGAAATAGGTCTTGGGTTCGTCGGGCGCCGCGGCGCCGAAGAAGAAGCCCCACAGATTGGCGCTCAGCATCTCGCTATCGGGAATCGCCATGAACTTGGGGAAGCCGTTGTGCAACAGCATGTTCATCGGCTTTTCCCCGACGTTGCCGAAGCCGATTACGGCCACGGCGTCGCCGCGGTCGATCAGATAGGCGGCGAGATCGTCACCCATGCGCATCGTCTGGGTGCCCATCGTCGATTGCGGACTGGGAAATTCAGGCGTCTCGAGTACGACCCAGGCGGTATTGGTCGGGACGAAGCGGGCAATTTCGGCGGTGTCCCGATTGATCTTCGCGTCTTCCTGATAGATTGGAGTGCCCGGGGTCTGATAGCCGATGAGCACGTGCCGTTCGGCGACCAGGCCGACGACCAGCGCCAGGGCGCCCACGCCGATCAGCGCGAAGCGGAACCATCCGGCACTCAGCGTGAGGCTCGCCAGCCAGTCGCGCCCACCGCGGCGCGCGCCGGCGCCGGCGCGCTGCGGCTCCGGCGATGACAGATAGCTGATCAGAATAGGCTGGCCCGCGAACACCGTGACGAGGCTCGCGCCCAGCCATACGGCGCCGCCGATTCCGAGCTGCCGCAGCACCGGAATACTGCCCACCGCGACGAAGGCGATGCCGGCGATCGTGATCAGCACCGCGACCAGACCCGGCCACAACATCGCCTCGGCCGCGGTCACGCAGGCCGCAATCCGGTCATCCAGGCGATCGAACTCGTCGTAAAAACGCCCCTGCCATTGAATGCCGTGACCGAGATTGCGCGCGGTCATGACCAGCGGCAACACCAGCATCGCCGGATCGAAGTTGTAGCCCATCAGGCTCATAAAGCCGACGCCCCAAACGGCCGAGCCGACCGCGGTCACGGCCGGCGCCCACCAGCCGCGCCGCCGCCCCAGGCAGAGCCAGGTCAACAAAAGCATCAGCGCGAAAGAAGCGCCGAAGATCTTCTCGATGCGCGGCAGATAGTGGTAGCCCCAGGCCGCGAACATCACCGGACCGCTGGCGTAAATCGTGGTGTTCGCGTCCTGATGCTCGCGAATAATTTTCTGCACGTCGTTAAAGACCGACAGATAGTCCAGCGTGCCTTCGTTGAAGCTTGCGACCACCAGCGCGCCCTTGAGATCGCCGGTAACGAGCCCGGCCAACTGCTCGCGATGCATCAGCACGTTGCTTTTCAGATCGGCAATGCCGGCGGGCGTCGCAGGCACCTTGGGGTACATGAACGGCTCTGACTTGAGTACCCCGGGCAGGGCGCGCGCGTAGAGCACGCGATACGAAGCCAGTGAAAACAGCTCGTTATGGTTGACCCCGGACAGCGCGTTGACCTGCTCGTTCATATCCTGAATCGCGTGCAGGGTGTGCGGCGTGAAAATGTCGCCGTCCTTGACCCGCAGCATCAGCACCAGGGTCTGCGCCCCGCCATAGGCCTCGCGAAACTGGCGATAGAGCACGGTGTTGGGATGCGCCGACGGAAACAGATCTTCGAAGCGGGTCGCGATCGGCACGTGGAGCGCCCAGTAACCCATGAAGGCGGTCACCGCCAGCAGGATCAAGCCGATCGGCTGGCGGCGGTCAAGAAGCAACGCGCCGTAGCTCCGCTGACGGCTCGGGCCTTTCCAGTTCGTCAATTGTGGTTGAGCGTCAGCCAAGGGATCCGCGCGCTTAATCAGTTCACGTGTTCCCAGGCGTGATACGAACTACGCACGAGCGGACCGGATTCGACGTGGCGAAAGCCGAGCGTCATCCCGATCTGTTTGAGTTCGGCAAACTCGGCAGGCGGCACATAGCGCACCACCGGCAGATGATCCGGCGACGGCCGCAGATATTGCCCGAGCGTCAGGATGTCACAGCCAGCGGCGCGGAGGTCGCGCAGCACCCCGATTAGTTCGTCGCGCTCTTCGCCGAGGCCGAGCATGATGCCGGCTTTGGTCAGCAGCGCGCGGCCGAGGGCCTGCGCCGACGCCTTGGCGTGAGCGAGGACCTCGAGCGAGACTTCGTAGCGGCCGCCCGGGCGGCATTTGCGATAAAGGCTCGGCACCGTCTCGGTATTGTGGTTGTAGATATCGATGGGCGAGGCGACGACGGTCTCGACACTCGCCTGCGCGCCCTTGAAATCGGGCACCAGAACTTCGACGCGCGCGGCGGGCGTCGCCGCCTTGATCGCGCGTGCGGTGGCCGCGAAATGCGCCGCGCCGCCGTCGGCCAGATCGTCGCGATCCACCGACGTCACCACGACGTGTTGCAATCCCAGCCGCGCTACCGCTTCGCCGATGCGCCGCGGCTCGTCGGGGTCGAGCGGACGCACGCGGCCATGCGCGACCGCGCAGTAGGGGCAATTACGCGTGCAGACATCGCCCATCAGCATGAAGGTCGCTGTGCGATGGCCAAAACATTCGCCGATATTCGGGCAGCAGGCCTCCTGGCAGACGGTGTGCAACTTGAGCTCGGCGAGGGTCGCACGCGTGCGGAAATATTCCGGCGAGGTGGGCGCGCGCACCTTGATCCAATCGGGATGTTTACGTTCGCTCACGATTTTTCCTGAGCTTGCCCGCGCGGAAACCTTGGGAGAAGCAGGGCACGCTTGCTCGCCAAGCACGGCTCGCGAGACCTCTCGCGGCAACGCCTTATCGTAGCAATTCTGCCTGCCGCTTGCTTGCGGAAATCTGTGGGCGGGGGGCGCTCATTCGAGGGATTCGGTCAAGACACGCGGCGGTACAAACCGGCGCGTGTCTTGACCTGCGGCAATGGACAATCAGTTACTAGCGATTAATTTGTGATAAGCCACCGGGGGTTCCGTACCTCGTGTAGTCCTGGAGCTCTTTCGGTGCATCACTATTAACGAAATAGCCTTCACCTGATTCGTTGAGGCCCGTTATCAACGTCAGATGGTCGTTCTGGACGTCCCACAAAGTAAAAAACCCGTCGAGACCGGGAGCGCGTCCGCCTGGTACTCCTGGAACTTTGGCGGCGTCAGGTACAGCTAACAAAGCTGTTTTCCAGAGCTTCATGTTGGAATCATAAAGATCCTGCCAGTGGCCCGTGTGGTAGTATGTGTCGATATACATGATCCGTTTACCATAGCAGTATCCAAGGGCGTCAGAAGGCACCCGCCGGATGTCGAGCACATCGACGTCACGAACCTGCCATTGCCCGATGGTTGGCGGTGGAAACATAAGCGGCTGGTAGAAACCCTTGGGAAAGTCATGACCGACCGCGTAGTAGTTATACAAGCCCGTGAGGGCGATTATTTTTTTGCGTTCCAGGTACTTCGCATCAAATACCCCAATTCCGCCATTGAAACCTGACACTTGGGCATCATCCTGGGCTAAATCACTACCAAGCAATGGCGAGCAGCGGGCGGCGGAGGACAGTCGTAATGTGCGCCGTAAATTCGGAACAAAGACATATTCGTCCTGGAAGGTTTGATTATCTTTATAGAACAGGGTGAGTTGCGCAGTATATTTGGCCTGTTCGGGTGCTTCCACCATCAGCCATTCGGTGTACCACACTTTGTCTGATTCGTTGACGGTCACTCCGGGGTCGGTATTATAATCTTCCTGGCGATAAACGATATCGATTGATTCGCAACTCATGTTGGAAAAGCGATCGACAATGCAGTCTCTGACAGGATACTTGATATTCGCAACGTTCAGGTGCGGTCGGTACGAATACCATAAGTTAACCAGGACCTTGTAACCCTTGTCGGGCTCCTGCGGGTTTGGAAAGGGCACGCCGCCGATATAATTACGCACGTCCAAATGTCCATCTGGCAGGTGAACCACCTGAACCTGGTTACCGTACTTTTCTGTCGCTGCAACGTAGGTTGGCGGCTCCGGGACGTTCACAGTCGGACCTATGTCGATCTCGGCATCCGCAGGCAACTTCCAGGAAAATTTGCCGGCAAACATTGCGGCCAATCCCTCGGGCATGAAGTCTTTGTATTGCTGCCAGTTTTGCATCGTGATCTTCGTGCCGGGAGGAGGCGGGGCGCCCTGTTCAGCACTTCCAGATCGCGGACTGGCCGCCAGCAACAGCCCGCAAAGCGCCAAGGCTGACATCGAATGCAATCCCCGGCGCGGTTCATGAGTCCGCTGCTTTGGAGGCAGTCCCGAGTTAACACCCACCTTCTTAGCTGTTAGTTTGCAGCCATTGTCGTCCGATTCGGATCGGACCGGCCCTTGGCTCGGGCGGTCAAGCTCGGCGAGTTTGCCATCGCCGCCGTCGGATTGGTGTCGCGGTATCTCGGCGCGGTCGATCACCATTCCCGTTCTGCTGATTTCGTCGAATTGGCCCATAAAAAATTACCTCTCGGCGTCCGGAATGTAGTGGATTTAATATTTCCACAATCAAACATTTCCGTTGCTGATCTTGCAGTTAGGATATTTGATCACTTTTTGTCAAGCGCGCACCGCTGGATCGGACGACGGCAAGGACTGCGCCTGATCATTCACGATTGATGGCGACTATTTTGGCTAAAGGCTTTGGGGAGCGCTGGCTAGTCCGTCTCGTGAGAGTTGGGCGGCGTGGGCGTCTAGATTTTCAATTTGCTGGTAGCCAAAAACGATCACGAATGACTGTTCGATCAGGTTGGCAAACGCCGCCATCGAGACTCCATCTATGCCGAGTTGCGCGATCGAGGTCATCCGGCAGCCCTCGATTCCGCACGGCACGATCCGCTCGAAGCCGTCCGGATCAATCGCGACGTTGATCGCGAAGCCGTGGAGCGTCACCCAGCGGCGGATGCCGACCCCAATTGAAGCGATCTTCTCCGCGCCAACCCAGACACCGGTCAGTCCGGCGCGGCGGTTGGCTGTGACGCCACATCGCACGAGCGCATCGATTATCACCCGCTCGAGCTTGCGCAGATAACGCATGACGTCGCGCTCCGCGCCTTCGAGTTTGAGGATCGGGTAGCCGACCAATTGCCCGGGGCCGTGCCAGGTCACCTGCCCGCCGCGCGACACGCGATAAACCGGCACGCCGGCGGCCGACTCGAGCAGGAAGCGCTCATCGGCGCCGCGGCCGAGCGTGTAGGTCGCCGGATGCTCGAGCAGGAGCAGCGTGTCGGCGATCGCGTCGCGCTGGCGATCCGCGACCAGCGCATGCTGCAGTTCGAGCGCCGCGCCGTAATCGACGCGGCCGAGCCGGACGATTCGAAGGCGCGACATCAGAAGTTGATCGCCTCGCCCTCCGCCGCCAGCGCGGCCTCCATGATGCTCTCCGAGAGCGTCGGATGGGGATGGACGCTGCGCCCGATCTCCGCCGTCGTCGTCTCGAGCGTCTTGCCGAGCACGACCTCCGAGATCAGGTCGGTCGCGTGATGGCCGATGATCTGGCAGCCCAGCACTTCGCCGTACTGCTTGCTGGCGACGATTTTGACGAAGCCCTCGGTCTGGTTGACGGCGACCGCCTTGCCATTCGCGCGAAACGGAATTTTGCCAACCTTGACCTCGATTCCGCGCGCAATCGCGTCTGCCTCGCTCAGGCCGACCGTCGCGACCTCCGGCTCGCAATAGATGCAGCCCGGGATCGCCAGCAGATCGAAGCCGGGCTCGCGCACCCCGGCCATGATTTCGACTGCGGCGATGCCCTCGGCCGACGCCTTATGCGCCAGCAGGGGCATCCGCGCGACATCGCCGATCGCATAGACGCTCGGGCAGGTAGTGCGAAACGAATCGTCGATTTTGATAAAGCCGCGCTCGACCTCGACGCCGACGCGCTCGAGGCCCAAGTCGCGGCTGAGCGGTCCGCGTCCCACCGCAACCAGCACCGCTTCGGCTTCGACGGTCTTGGCCGCGCCCGCGGCGTCGAGCTTGACCGTCCAACCGCCGTCCATGCGCGCCATCGATTTGTAGCCGTGGCCGAGCAGGACGTTGGCGCCGCGCTTGACGAAGGCCTTGCGCAATTCCTCGGCAACCTCGGCGTCGAAGCCCGGCAGCATCTGCTTCTCGAGCTCGACGATCGTCAGCTTCGCGCCGAAGGCTTGATAGAAGTAGCCGAATTCAAGGCCGATCGCGCCGGCACCAATGATAATGACGCTGGCCGGGAGACGATCGTGGAGCAGCGCCTCGCGGCTGGTCATCACGCCGTCACCCACGGTCATCCCGGGAAACAGCCGCTCGCCCGAGCCGGTCGCGATCAGGATCCGCTCCGCCTCGATCGCTTCCGCCGGCGGCGCAGCTTTGCCCGGCGCCGGCGTCAGCGCGACCGTGTGCGGTCCGCTGAGCGCGCCGTGCGCCTCAATATAGTCCACCTTGTTCTTGCGCAGCAGAAAGCGCACGCCCTTCGAGAGCTTGTCGGCGGCCTCGCGGCTGCGCGCGATCACGCGCTTGAAATCGACGCTGACTTCGCCGACCCCAATCCCGTGCTCCTGCGCCGCGCCGCGAATCGTCTCCATCGTCTCGGCGGAATTCAGCAGGGCCTTGCTCGGGATACGGCCCCAATTCAGGCACACCCCGCCCGGCAGATCGCGTTCGATGACCGCGGCCCGCAGCTTGAGCTGGCTCGCCCGGATCGCGGCGACATAGCCGCCGGGGCCCGAGCCAATCACAGCGAGATCGTAACGGGAGCTGGCCAAGAAAACTTCACCTCGTCGCGAGCATCATACACGCCGATTCATGAGACTAGCAGGCTCGCGGGATTTTCGAGAAAGCGCTTGATCTCGTTGACGAAGCGCGCGCCGACCACGCCGTCGATAATCCGATGGTCGCACGCCACGGTCAGCATCATGGTCTTGCCCACCGCGAGCTGGCCGTTTCGCACCACCGGCTTTTCCTTGACCGCGCTGACGGCGAGGATGCCCGCCTGCGGCGGCACGATGACCGCGGCGAAGTGCTCGACCCCGAGCATCCCCATGTTCGAGATGGTAAAAGTCGCGCCCGAAAGATCGTCGCCGCTGAAGCCGCCGCGCGCCGCCTTGCCGA
>JBOHWF010000088.1:0-4583 GCA_050736455.1 Binataceae bacterium (SeqCode)
GCACGAAGGTGCGCGGCAGCGAGCAGATCGTCCCGGCCATCGGGTGCGGAACAATCCTCGAGACGCGCTGCCCTTTCGACATCGCTGACGCGGGTAGCACGATGATCGATTTGCCGCCGCCCAGCGCGCTGCCGATCCCGAAGGCGGTCTGGCCGCCGGTGCCGGTGTACATCTGCGGGCCGATCGACTCGCTGCCGACCTGCCCGGTCAAATCCACGGCCAATCCATTGTTGACCGAGATCAGTCCCTCCTCGCGCGCGATCAGGCGGATGTCGTCGGTGAAATTGAAGTCGTAGAGCTGGAAGCCCGGATGGCCGTCGGCGTAATCGAGCTCCGCGCGCGGCGTGGCGACGGCGAAACCGCTGCCCACAACGAGGCCCGGAAAGAGCTTCTTGTATTTGCCGGTAATCACGCCGTCGCGCACCAGCGGCGCAGTACCCCACGGAATAATCTCGGTCTGCATCCCGAGGTCATGATGATCGCGCAGGTATGGCATCAGCAGCCCGGAGGTCGAACCCACCCCGATCTGAATCGTCGCGCGGTCCGGGATCAGCTCGCGCGCGACGGTCGTGCAAATCACCTCAACCACGCGCCGTTCCTCCTCGGGCGCTGGTGGCGGGAGCGGCAGGGCCGGGACGTCGCTCGAGCGCTCGACGAACCAGTCAATCTCGGACTGATGAATCGAGTTGTCGCCGCCGATCCGCACCAGGTCGGGCGCGACCTCGGCGATTACCATTTCAGCCCGTTGCGCCAGCAGTTTCGACATGACCTGCAAGTCGCCGAAATTGACGTAGCCATTGGCGTCGGGCGGCGAGACCGTCATCAGATAAACGTTGAAATCGTCGAGACCCGGCGGCAGCACGCCGGTGCGATAGTACGAGACCGGCACAAACTCGCCGCGCATTTCGGTGAAGATCGCGCGGTCGATCGGCGACAGATAAAAGGATTCGTAGCGGAATTTCTCGCCCAGCCCCGGCAGATCCCAATCGAATAGCGTCGCGCTATGATTCAGCACCACGTCGTCGAGTTCCAGGATCCGCTCGGCCAGCGCCGCGCACAGCGTGAAGGGCGTTGCCTGCGCGATCGACAGCGTGACGCGGTCGCCCGACTTCACATGGCTCACTGCCTCTTCGGCGGTGACCAGCTTGCCGCCGAGTTGCGCGCGCCAGTCAGTTGCGGAAGTGGTCTTGATCGCGGTCGCCATCGCGTAGTCCTCCGTCGGGCATAATCAAGCTGCTTGACGCCGCTCGCCAGCTCGGCTGCACTCCGTGTCGCCTGGTGTCTCGCGAAACTTACCGCGTTCCTCCGGCGATAGCCATCGGCCAGCAACAGGTGCTTGCGCCTCGAGCGGGCGCGCCTTGACTGTCGCGGAGTGACACGAAATGCTGCTGGGACGCGGAGAGGTTCGGGAGTCTGGTTTAACCGGCGTGACTCGAAATCACGTGAGCCCTTGTGGCTCCGGGGGTTCGAATCCCCCCCTCTCCGCCAGCGAGTCCTTCTCCGTTTACAGTTGGGCCACAGATGGTCGAAATGCGCGCCTGCACGGCCGATTTCGCAGCGCTCGTGGCAGCGGAGAACGATCTGAATCGTCGATCCCGCCAATCGGTGCCACGACGAAAAATGCCGCGCGAAGGGGAGTGAACCGACGATCGCGATTGCTAAAGCCGAGATGCTTATCGTCACGAAGACTTCGATCCAAGTGAGAACCGAGAATGCTCAAGCCGGCAGTTAGCATGTATACTCAATCGCGCTGGACCAAGGCCCTCGGGCCGGCAATTCGACCAACGAAAAAGAACAGGAGCAGAACGTGAACGGCGGGACCAAGTCGCACTATGAGGTAATTGTCATCGGCGCCGGAGTGGCCGGAATCTATCAGATCAAACGTCTGGCCGATCTCGGCGTGAATGCCACCGTGCTCGACGCTGCCGACGACCTTGGCGGGACCTGGTATTGGAACCGTTATCCGGGCGCTCGGTTCGATTCGGAAAGCCACACTTACGCCTTCTCGTTTTCCACGGAATTGCTGAATGAATGGCACTGGAAGGAACGGTTCTCAGGACAGCCTGAGAACTTGCGCTATCTGAACCACGTCGCCGACAAGTTCGATCTGCGCAAGTACATGCAGTTTAATTGCAGGGTCGAGGCCATGCGCTTCGACGAGGCGGGCGACCGGTGGCGGCTGAAGATCAGCGACGGTCGTGAGCTGACCTGCCGCTTCGCCATCATGGCAGTCGGCCTCGTTTCGATTCCCACCCCGCCGCGGATAGAGGGTATGGAGACCTTCAGGGGCCGCTCGTTCCATACGTTCTACTGGCCGCACGAGCCGGTTGAGTTGGCTGGGAAGAAGGTCGCGGTTATCGGTACCGGCGCCACGGGGATCCAGGTTATCGCGGAGATCGCGGACAAAGTCGGCGAGTTGACCGTATTCCAGAGGCGGCCCAATTGGTCCGCTCCACTGCACAATGGACCCATCTCCGAGGCGGAGATGGCCGGCATCCGGGCGCGTTACGGCGAGATCTTCGCGACCTGTGCTCGTACTCCCGGTGGCTTCGAGCACGAGCCCGACCGGCGCGGCTTCTACGAGGTCTCCCGCGAGGAGCGGCTGGCGTTGTGGGACCGGCTCTATGACACCCCCGGGTTTGCAATCTGGCTGCGCAACTTCCGCGAGATATTCACCGACGAGAAGGCCAACGCCGAGTTCTCCGAGTACGTCGCCGACCGGATTCGCCGGCGGGTGAAGGATCCAGCCCTGGCGGAGAAGCTGATCCCTCGCGACCACGGCTTCGGCGTGCAGCGCGTACCGATGGAAACCAACTATTTCGAAGTCTACAACCGTGACAACGTGCACCTGGTCGACATCACCGAGACGCCGATCGAGCGGATGACCGAGACCGGGCTGTGCACCACCGAGCGCGACTACGAATTCGACATCATTGTTTTTGCCACGGGCTTCGACGCGATAACCGGCCCCTTCGACCGCATCGAGATTCAGGGCGTCGGTGGTATGAAGTTACGCGACAAGTGGCGCGACGGTCCGTCGACGTTCCTCGGCGTCCTGGTTCACGGGTTTCCGAATCTGCTCATGCCATCGGGTCCGCAGAGCGGCTCGGCGTCGACGAACTACCCGCGCGGCATCGAAACCGGCGTCAACTGGTGCACGGAGTTGCTCAAGCACATGTGGGCCCGCGGCTACGTTCGCGCCGATCCGACGGTCGACGCCGAGGAACGCTGGACCGCCCACGTCATCAAGATGTACTCGACGATGCTTATGCGGAAGGCCAAGTCTTGGTTCACCGGCTATAACTCCAACGTACCGGGCCACGAGCACGGCAAGATCCGCTACTTCGTCTATAACGGCGGCTCGCCGAAATATGTGAGTAAGATCAGGGAAGTGGCCCTGAACGGCTACGAGGGAATCGTCTTCACCTCAGGTTCGGTGTCTTCCGCCCTTCGGGCCGAGGTCGGCCGGTAAGAACTCGGTGCGGAAGAAAGTAACTCCGACAAAGGTTGCACCGGCGCGGTCGCTCCGGAAAGAGCTGGGTAGTAAGTCTAAATCAAATCGGCTGCTCTGCCGTTATTGTGGGAGCGGTGACCTGGCGCCAAGTTTCATCAAGCGGCGCGATCGCCGCTGCCGAAACTGTTTCAGTCAACGCTACGGTTCGGCAGCCCGGGCGGGCAAGGCGAAGGTTAAGAAGTAGCGGTCACAGCGTTAGATAAGGGACCGAGCTCTAAGGGGTTCGGTCCCCTTTTCCTATTGAGCCAGGTTCCAGGACAAGGCTTAAACCGTCGCAGTCACTCGCGAGGAATTCTGCGAAGTAAGAGAATCGGCTTAGAGTCCCGCAAAAAAGACGCCAATTCCGCCGTAATTTGCGCGAAGGGAGCCGTGAGTTCAAATCCCTTTCTGTTCCACACCTCAGCCTCTCAATTCGCGGTAAATTCAGAGAATCGCTCAAAAAGCGCGCGTGTGCGCGATTTGCGCTGAGCATGGACCGAGAGACCGTCTCTCAATCAGGGCAGTGCGAGCGTCGGCTTCGGTTACGACACCGCGAATCGGCGCACCACTTTGGCGCTGCCCAATGGGGTGACCGTGAGCTACGCTTATGACAGCGCCTCGCGCCTCACCCAGCTCTCCTATGGCACCGGCGGCGTTGGCAGCACGAACGTGGGCACATTGACTTACAGCGGAGCCTGCCCTGAGTGCCGCCGAAGGGACGCGAACGGCCGCGTCATCAACAAGGGTGGCACCCTCGCGGCGACGACGCTCCCCGCCAACATCAGTGGCAACAGTTTCAACGCCGATAATGGGATGACCGGCTTCAACGGCCAGCCCCTGAGCTACGACGCCAACGGCAACCTCAGCAGCGACGGCACCAACAGCTACAGTTGGGACGCGCGCAACCATCTGGCGAGCATCAGTGGCGGCGTAACTGCCAGCTTCCTCTACGATCCCTTTGGCCGGCGGGCGCGCAAGACCATCGGCAGCGCCACCGCGCAATTCCTGTACGACGGCCTCAATCCGCTGCAGGAGCTCGACGGCGCCTCGCCGCCGAATGTCACGGCCAACCTGCTGACGGGACTGAGAA
>JBOHWF010000089.1:0-6364 GCA_050736455.1 Binataceae bacterium (SeqCode)
GGTATACACCGAGGGCACGGATTACGTAGTCGATTACCAAACGGGACTGTTGATGCTGGTGGGCGGCGGAGCGATCGCGGCGGCGGCGACGATCTTTGTCGATTACAATTGGGGTGCGGCAACGCGCAGCGTGGCCGGACGAATCGTGAACCTCGATGCGAGCGGTCAGGTCTGGGTAGATTTCTGGCATCAGTCGGCGGCGACGATCTAATTAAGCAAGCGCTTTTCTCAACGGCAGGTATCTATGGAAATTACAGCAGCAAACCTTTCGGCACTATTTACCGGCTTTGACGTCATTTTTCAGCGTGGCTTCGAGAAGCCGCCGTCTTACTATGAGAAACTCGCGACGGTGGTGCGCTCGACTTCGCGCCAGACCAGTTATCCCTGGTTGGGGCGGACCACTAAATTCCGCGAATGGCTGGGCAGCCGCGTGGTGCAGGCGCTCGAGACGCACAGCTACACGATTGTGAACCGGAATTTCGAGGACACGATCAGTATCGATCGCAACGATATCGAGGACGATAATTACGGCGTTTACGAGCCGATCATCGAGCAACTCGGCTGGGATACGAAAGTTCATCCCGACGTACTGCTGTTTACGATGATCAAGAACGCGGTAAGTACTCCGTCGAGCGTGCTGAGTTTTGACAACCAGCCATTTTTTTCGGCCGCGCATCCGGTAGGGCCGCTGGGCGCGGCCGGTGACGTGCGCGACACGACCGCGGCCAATATCAATTCGAGCGGGTCGGGGCCCTGGTGGTTTTTGCTCGACGCCTCGCGGGCGCTACGACCTTTTATTTTCCAGCTGCGGCGCGAATATACGATGACGCGCATGAACACTCTGACCGACGAATCGGTATTCAACCGGCGTGAGTTCCGCTTCGGGGTTGACGGGCGCGCCAATACCGGGGTGGGACTGTGGCAACTGGCTTACGCCAGTAATACCGATCTCAGCGTGCCGGCGAACTATGGCGCGGCGCGGGCGGCGATGCGGTCGATCAAGACGGACGGGGGCATGCCCTTTGGCGCACTGACGGATGCGGCGAGCGCGTACCTGCTGGTGCCGCCGGCGCTTGAGGAGGTCGCCCGCCAACTGTTGCACTCGGAATTCATGGTGGGTACCGGCAACAGCGCGAGCGTGCCGACGTCGAACATCTGGAAGGGCAGCGCGCAACTGATCGTCAGCGAGTATTTGGCTTGATCGAAGCGGCCCGCGGCGCGCGCATGACCGGGCGCCGGTTCGAGCCTCGCGAGCAGGCATAAACCAGGGGTAACAAGGGACACGCGTGGTTTACGCAACGCCAAATGACATGATTGCGCGCTATCCCAACCGGGATCTTGTGCAACTGACTAATGAGGATCCGACGCAGACCGCGGTAAACACCGGGGCGCTGCAGCAGGTAGTCAATGACGCGAGCGCAGAGATCGACGGTTATCTGGGAAGCCGCTTCTCGCTGCCGTTGAGTGATCCGCCTGCGCTGCTCAACCGGCTGACGTGCGATATCGCGATGTACCGGCTGCAGGCTTTACGACCGCTGCACGATATGGCGGACGCGCGAAAGCGCTACGAGGATGCAGTGGAGCTGTTGGTGCGGGTCGCGCGGGGAGAGGTGACGTTGGGGTTATCGGCGGACAACGTCGAACCGCCGCAAGCGCAAGATGCGGTACTGACGCAGGCCGGCGGGGACTCGTCGGGCGTGCTGCCGCAGCGGGTTTTCGATCGCGGCTCACTGAAGGATTACTAGGCAATGGCGGTAATGCTCGACACGGCGTGGGCAGGAGTGTCCTTCACTCCGCCGACATCACTAGATCTCGCGACGCTGGAAAACGCGATCGTGAGCCAGTTAAGCGCGCAAATCAATTCAATCGAGATCGCGCATTACCCGGATCGTTTCGAGAGCTATCGGCTGACTCATCGAGTCGGCGCGGCGTTGGTGCGTTTCGACGCCGCTGAGTATGGCAAGCTGATCGACGCCGCAGCGGTGGTACAAAAACGCACGGTGAGTTTCGCGATCAGGCTAATGATGCGCGATCTTGGCTGGAGCTACGGCGGCGACGCGGGAGGGCCGAGTCCGGGCGCCTATGCACTCCTGGAATCGATAAGAGGAGCACTCAGCGGGTTCCAGATTGGCGGGTGCAGCAAGATGTATCCGGTGAAGGAACGCTTCGTTGAGCGCGACAAGGAAGGCGGCGTGTGGATCTACGAGAGCGTCTTTGCCTTTACGACGGCCGCGGTGGAGCCGGCAACGATTGACAATTTTCCGTTACTGGTCGAAGCCGTGGCGCAAGAGCGGGGCGGACAGACCGTGCGCAGCGTGGCAGCGGGGCAGTTCGTCTTCAACGCCAATGGCGAGATTCAGCTGAGCGCCAACAACATTTCGGGAGTCGTCGTGTCGAGCCTCCCGGCAGGCACGCCGTACACACTCAACACTGACTACACGCTTGATACAGTAAACGGCGTCGTTAATTGGCTGACCAGCGGAGCAATTCCGCCCGGAGCGATAGTGAACGTGGCTTACAGCTACGCAGAAGTAGTAATCGCAGTCGCTGGGGGTGGGAGCGCGCCGACAGCGCCGAGCAATTAAGACGAGCAATTCAGCGGGCGACACGGAACAAATCAGCATGGTATCTGCCGGTCAACGGCGGGTATCGAGATGGTGGGAACAAAATGGCGGCATCTTTCCTTCATGGAGTTGAAGTAATCGAAACGACGACCGGTCCGGTTCCGATTACGGTAGTTAAATCATCCGTAATCGGGCTGGTGGGCACCGCGCCGACGTGGGCCGTTCAGGCGCCCGCCGTTGCGGCGTCCCTAAATGCGCCAACCCTGGTGAGCTCGGCGCTGGATGCGGCCAACTTCGGGCCGCTCGTTCAAGGCTACACGATTCCCTACGCGCTTGCAGCGATTCAGGGGCAAGGGGCGGGCCAGGTAATCACGATCAACGTGTTCAATCCTGCGTTGCACTTCAGTGACGTGGTATTGGCGCTGACCTTCAGCACCGCGGGCGCAATCAACCTCGGACACATGGGGATCAGTAATCTGAGCGTGTTGCCGACGACGACGGCGGCAATTAGCGGGGAAGCCCACACGTTCAGCGGAACGCCGGCGACGGTGCAATTGACACACGGCGAAGTGCAGGCGACATCCATGGTGCTGACCAGCAGCCCGGTCGGCAAGACCTACGTGCAAGGAACCGACTACACGCTGGATGCGCGGACCGGACTCGTCAGCATTATCGCGGGCGGCGCGATCAGCAACACACAGCCGGTGCTCGTAAGCTATACGTATTATTCCGGATCGCCCTACTCGGCGAGCACTGACTATACGCTAGATCCGGTGAACGGTGTCGTCAGGCTCAACAGCGGCACCACGATTCCCGCCAGCGGAAGCGTGATCGCCGCGTTCAGCTACGCCGACCCGAGCAAGGTACAGGACTCGAACATTATCGGCGGAGTGAGTGCCGGCGCTTACGGCGGGATGCAAGGATGGCTCACCAGCTATGGGACCATGGGGTTCTTCCCGAAGGTATTGATCGCGCCTGGGTACGCGCAGAACGCGGATGTGGCGTCGGCGCTCACAACAATAGCAGGGACCGTAAGGGGCGTAGCTTTGGTCGATTCGCCGCCGAGCACGACGGTCGCGACTGCGATCGCGAACCGCGGAGTAGCGGGCAACGCGTTTGACACGAGCTCCACGCGAGTAGTGTTGTGTTATCCGCAAGAGCAGTTTTTCGACACGGGCATGGTCCCGACCGGGGTGACGCTCAACGGCACTCTACCGGTACAAGCACAGGCGAATGCAAACGCGGTTGGCCCGTATTCACCATGGGTGGCGGGAGCGATCGCGGCGCGCGATCTGGCGAAAGGCTACTGGTGGTCGCCGTCGAATATGCAGGTAAACGGTATACAGGGGCCGGACGTGACATTGTATGCGTCCATTCTGGATGCGGCGTCGGACGTTAACAACTTGAATGCGGCCGGCATTCTGACGGTTTTCAACGCCTTTGGGACGGGACTGCGAGTGTGGGGAAACCGCAGTGCGGGCTATCCGACGATCACCACTCCGGACAACTTTATCAGCGTGCGGAGGACGATGGACGTGATCGAGGAATCGGTCGAACTGTCGATGCTGCAGTTCATCGATCAGCCGATAAGCAACGCGCTAATAACAGCGATTTTGGCGAGCGTCAATTCGTTTATCCGCACGTTGATCCAGCGCGGCGCGTTGGTCGCCGGATCGGCGACGTATAATCCGGCGGAGAATCCACCGAGCTCAGTCGCGGCCGGGCATCTAATCTTCGATATCGACGTGATGCCGCCGCCGCCTGCCGAACGCATCACATTCAACGTTTACATCGACTCGACGCTGCTCAGCCAACTCGGCACGACTACGGCGTTGAGCGCAACCTCGCAAACTGCGTAAATACGCAACAATGGGATTACGAACCAGTTAGCCATCGAGGAACGCATCAATGGACGTATCAGTTAATCGAGTTACTAACGCCAACATTTACATGGACGGGATTGGCCTCCTCGGCCGCGCGGAGGAAATCTCACTGGGACAGCCACGGCACAAGATGGTCGATCACAAGGCGCTGGGCATGGCGGGTATTGCGGAGTTTTGGGCAGGAGTCGAAAAGCTCGAGTCCAAGATCAAGTGGGCCTCGCTCTATCCTGAGGCGCTTAATGCCGCTGACAGCCCGTTCACTTCGCACGCATTTCAGGTGCGTGGCAGCCTCGAGCAATACACCAGCCAGGGACGCACGGCGCAGCTGCCAGTGGTGTACCTAATGACGGGGGTCTTTAAGGACGCAGGTGGGTTGACGTTCAAGGCCCATGACAACGTGGATGTGACTTCGATTATCAGCGTCTATCACTCAGAACTGTACATCGCCGGGTCACAAATTCATCTTTACGACGTGCTTGCGAATATTTACGTGGTCAACGGGGTAGATCAGTTGGCCCAGTTCCGCACAAATCTTGGAGGCTAATAGCAGCGCTCGACGCGAGCTCTCAAGAGAAAGCGAATGCAAGTGAGACGTGCGCGTGGCCAGTGCCGTGTTTCCGAGGCCACTTAACACCGTGCGCATTTTCCGCTGACACAACCCAATCCAGATACAGAGACAGGAGACCGGCAAATGACGGAGGAGACCAGAGTCATTACTTTGCCTAGTGGACGCAAAGCAACACTGCGCACGGCAAAGGTGCGCGACCTGCTGCAAGCGCATCGGGCGACTAATTTCAGCAGCGAACCGATGATTATCGCGACGGCGCTGGTTGCCCAGGTAACACTTTTGGATGGGCAGTGTATAGTTTATGAAGACCTCCTGGAGTTGTCGGCGGAGGACGGGCTGATGCTCCAGTCTGCGGTGATGGAAGGAGAAACGACGACAAATTTTCCGCAAGCGCCGGGCAGGCCCGCGGCAGCCTCCTGAGCGCGAAATCAATTGTCGCATTGATAGGATTCGGGTTTTCCCTTGGCGAATTGGAACGCATGGATCTCGCGGAGGCCGCGCATTGGAGCGCGACTGTAGAAAACTATCACAATTCGAGTAACGGTGGAGCGCCTTAGCGGGGCGCATGCTGGAGCCTGCAAAAAGAGTGTTCGGCAATGAGGTTTGAAGCGACCGATCAAGCTCTGGCGCAGGCTGGACGGCTGCAGGTGCGGCTGAGTCAAGCGATGCGCGCGATCGAAAGCGCTAGAACGGTGGTCCGCTGGTCGCGGTTATCGAGGCGAGCGACGAGTCGGCTCACCCGGGCTGTGCAGGACGAAGCCCGGTCGTCGGCTTTCTCCAAGCAAATTGCGCTCGCGCGCAAGCTCCGCTTTATAGGAAGTGTTCCGCGAAGCCTTCAGCCCAAGGCCGATTCCGGCTCTGACTTGACTGCGAAGCTCAACTGGCTAAACCGCGTGTTTCATTCCACGCCAGTTTTGGACGCTTCAAGGGGCAAGGAAAATGAAGCCGGGTCGACAATCAGTGTATTCGCAACGCTGGCTAACAAGCGGGCCGGGTCGGTCGTTGAAAAGGGCAGTGCGGGCATCCGCGACGGGCAATTCGCGAACGCGCGAAAGCATCTTTCCCAACTCGTACTGCGATTGTTTCAGGATAATTTGCCAGCACTTTTAAGTGGCCGCCAGCGGGGCGACTCACTTACTAAAGCAGTGGCCCAAGGTAAACAATCAGACCGACTGACGGGAAAATACCGATTCGGATTCGGCAAGGACAATAAAGTAAAAACCAAGTTTGGCAAAATCGCGAGCCGCTACCATCCTCTGTCGGTTAGTGAGGTGTCAACGGGCCCTCGCATTGCGAAATCTTTTCTCGAATCGACGGTAGCAAGCAGCGACGCGCTGGCTAAACTGACC
>JBOHWF010000090.1:0-3415 GCA_050736455.1 Binataceae bacterium (SeqCode)
CTTGTAAGATGATACGACAATTGTATCAGATTCGTACCGCTTGTCAAGGCCGGCCCCAAGATTAAGAGCGAATGGATCAAAATCTCGGCGAAGTCGGGCGGCGGGGAAGTCGATCGTGCCTTCGAGAAGACTTGGTCGCGGTGCCTGGCGATACGGACGCGGCGCAGTGAGGGATCGGGGTGCAGTGGGACCGGATCTTCGGTGGCTTGTGTTTAATTGAGCGCACCGGGCGACGGAAAAGATCGCTTAGCTCTCTGGATCATTGTAGTCACATTGATGTAATATGTAGTCATGACGGTGTCGGTGCGCGAGTTCAAGGCGAAACTGTCACGCTATCTGCACGAAGCGCGCGCCGGGCGCGACGTGGTCGTGACGTCGCGCGGGCGAGCGGTCGCGCGGCTGCTGGCGGTCAGCGAGGCGGCCGATGCGGCGCCGGAGGGCGCAGAGCTGATCCGCCGGCTCAAGCTCATAGCTGGTGTGGAGCTTGGCACCGGGGGCCAACCCGCAGGCGCAAAACGGCCGATTCGCCGCGGATCCGGGCAGAAGACGCTCGCGGAGACCGTGCTCGAAGATCGGCGGTGATTCTCTATCTGGATACGTCGGCGTTAGTGAAGCTCTACGCCGACGAGGCGGGAAGCGAGATGGTGCGGCGGGCGGTGGTGCGCGCCCAGCTGGTCGCGACGAGTTTTGTGACTTACGCGGAAACGCGTTCAGCATTGGCGCGGAAACGTCGGGAAGGCGGGATCAGCGCGGCGGGGCTGAAGCGGCTCAAACGGGAATTCGAACGCGATTGGGCCAGACTGCAACGGCTACCGATCGACGAGGCGACGGTGCGCAAGGCGGGTGAGTTGGCCGAAGAGCACGCGCTGCGCGCCTTCGACGCGATTCATCTCGCAACCGCGGATTCGCTGCAGGTGGCGTTGCGGGCCGCAGTAACCTTCGCCTGCTTCGACAGCTTGCTGAGCGACGCGGCAAAGTTGCGCGGACTTGACCCTCTGGTTTGAGCTACCCGGATCAATCCCGACCGCAATTATTGCTCGAAGCTGGCGCCGGCGACCGCGCGGGCGTCGCTGCTCACCGGGCGAAACTGACATCATGGCGCGACTCGCGCGAGGGTGAGGGGGTCGGGGCCGAAGCGGTTGGCGCCGACGGTGCCGCGCTGACAGTACCAGACCAGCAGCACGAGGTAGCAGGCCAGGGTGGCGAGGCCGCCGAGGATCATCACCGTCGCGGCAAATGCGGGCGCTGGCGCGGTATAGGCTATCAGGTAGAAGACCAGCGCGATCACACCGGCGGGGAGCGGCAGGAGCAGATACCATCCGGAGCGATCGACGTCGTGCAGCCGGCGCATGTTGACGGCCAGATTGGGCAGGATCAAGGCGAGCGACACGATGGCCGAAAGCAGCGGGCTCAGGCGTCCGACCGCGCTAACGATGAGGTTGAAGAGGAAGAACCACCAGTATTCCGCGCGGCGCGCGCGACCTTCGAAGACCACGTATTTGGTGAAGCAGGTTTGGATCGCTTCGAAGAAGCCCATCGGGGATGACCTCCGGCTGCGCCGGGCGCTTAGCTCTTAACGCGGCTCGCAGACTCGGAGTCTTGGCCGCGGCTCCGGTGGGTGGCCGAGTCCGCGAGGCTCAGCCGAAGACCAGACTCGCCCGCGTCAGGGGTCGTGTATCACAAATCTCTATACCGGGATTAGCGCGCCAGTTGTCATTCCGGAGCGCATCGAGGAATCCCGGAAACCTCAGTGTTGGTCTCGGCTTGAGGAGTGTTGAGGACCGGGATTCTCGCTCCGCAGACTCCGCTCGGAATGACAATTCGCTACAGTTATTTACGAGACCCGACACTGGATTCCTCGCTGCAGGTACTCCGCTCGGAATGACACCCGCACTCGTGGGGAGGCTGCGCCATCCCCCATTCAAGCATCTTGACGCGGCGCGCAGACTCTTAATCTTAGCCGCGGCTCCGGTGGGTGGCCGAGTCCGCGAGGCTCAGCCGAAGACCAGACTCGCCCGCCGACTGAGCTTGGCCGCGGCTCCGGTGGGTGGCCGAGTCCGCGAGGCTCAGCCGAAGACCAGACTCGCCCGCCCCCCGGTGCTCGCTGCGCGCGGCAAGCGCGCTTCGCCAGGGAAGCCCTGCACAAGCTTCGGCTGCGGGGGCAAAAAAGAGTTTGCGGGAGCAGATCAGTGCGGCGATCGGTGGTATCAGATTGCGCTAACGCGCCGTCCGCTAGATTCTCGCTGCGCTCAGAATGACATGGCGGTGCTTATCGAGAGGTTCCCTAGTGGTGGATAGCAGATTAACCGAGTGGGTGGCCGAGTGCTGAGCGGGTTGCGCGTGCTCGATCTGAGCAGCGAGCGGGGGATGCTGTGCGGGCAGATGCTCGGGGATCTGGGGGCGGAGGTGACCCTGGTCGAGCCGCTGGGCGGGTCGGGGGCGCGGCGGTTGCCGCCGTGGCTCGACGACCAGCCGGGGCCGGACAACTCGATCTACTGGCTCGCGTATAATCGCAACAAGCGCGGGATTACGCTGAATCTCGCGAGTCCGGCCGGCCGCGCCCTCCTCAAACAGCTTGTAGCGAAAGCCGACATTCTGATCGAGTCGGAGAATCCCGGCCAGATGGCCGCGGCGGGACTCGATTACGCGGCGCTGAGCGCGCTGAATCCGGCGCTGGTTTACGTCGCGATCACGCCGTTCGGGCAGGACGGGCCGAAGGCCGGCTACGCCGACAGCGACCTGATTATCATGGCCGCGGGCGGCGTGCTGATTCTCTATGGCGACGAGGACCGCGCGCCGATCCGGATGAGCGTGCCGCAGGCCTATCTGCACGCCGCGGCCGACGCCGCCGGCGCCGCGCTGATCGCCTATTATGAGCGGCTCGGCTCGGGCCGCGGGCAACTGATCGATGTGGCGGCGCAGGAGAGCGTCGGCCTGGCCGGGCAATCGACGGCGCTGAGCGCGCTTTGCGAGAGCGACGAGACCCGGCGGATGGCGGGCGGCGCCAAGCTCGGCGGGCTGCGCGTGCCGCTGGTCTGGGGCTGCCGCGACGGCCTGGTCTCGTGCGTCTTTCTGTTCGGCAGCGCGATCGGGGTCTTCACGCGGCGGCTGGTCGATTACATGTTCACGCAGGGCGCGTGCGACGAGTCGATGAAGGCCACCGACTGGATCGGCTACGGCGCCAAACTGCTCTCGGGCGCGGAGCCGATCGCCAATTACGAGAAGGCGAAGGCGGTGGTCGCGGCCTTTCTGAAGGGCCGGACGAAGGCCGCGCTGTTCGAGACCGCGCGTGAACACAATCTGCTGATCGCGCCGGTCGCGACGATCGCCGACGTGCGCGCCAATCCGCAATTCACCGCGCGCGAGTTCTGGCATACGGTGGCGCATCCGACCGGCCGCCCGCTCGTCTATCCGG
>JBOHWF010000091.1:0-9550 GCA_050736455.1 Binataceae bacterium (SeqCode)
GGCGCAAGCCGCGCGTGGCTCGGTCGAGGCGCGCGCGCGGGTCGCCGAGCGCGTCGCCCAGACGCTCGCCGCGATCGCCAATCCGTATGAATTCGATCTGCTGGCGCGCAAGGCCGCGGCGATGATCGGCGTCAGCGAGGAGTTGCTCCGCCGCGAGGCGCGCAAGGGTGCGAGGGCGCGCCGACAGCCGACTCCGCCGCCGACCTCGAGCAAACTCGCCGCAGAGCCGCTGGACGCCGCCGCCGAGGCCGAATCGGGCCTCGTAGCGATCGCCTTGCGCTGGCCCGAATTGCGAGCAGAGTTGCGGGCGCGGCTCTCCAAGGGCGGCGGCGGCGCGATGCGCAGCGTGTTGCTCGAGATTTGCGCGTCGCCAGAGTCGCAGACCGCGCTGGAGATGGCCGCGATGAACCGGATGAGCGATGCCCAGCGCGGCAAGCTGAGCGCGCTCATGGTCGGATCGTTGATCAGCGACGAGTCCGCATCGCGTGGCTTGATCGAGGACTATCTGAGGGCGCTGGCAACGCGTCAGCGGCGCGACGAAGTTGAGGAGCTGCGGCGCGCGGCTGCGAGTGGAGCAGAAGATGATGCCGCCGCGGCCGCGCAAGCCGTGATCGCGATCCGGCGCCAGGCCAACCGTAGTTGAGCCGGCGCACGCACCGGCCGCCATCACGACGGCTTAAGCTGGCGCGTCGAAAGCGGTAGAATCATTCCTGCCTTGCAACCCGAAATGCATTTATCGGGGCCCATAGCTCAGCCTGGTCAGAGCTGCCGGCTCATAACCGGCTGGTCCCAGGTTCAAATCCTGGTGGGCCCATCCAATCGAACACCGTTAACCAAGCCGGGCGAAAGCCGATGAACTGTGGAACCGGGCACGAGGCCATCGGATTCCCGGTCTGTCGCGGAGGACGCATTGCGTGAAGAAATAACCTGCCTGATGAGTTTGCAGGCCATCGATCGCGAGCTGCGCGAGCTCGAAGAATCCCTTTCATCCGTAGCCGGCCGCGTCGAACAACTTCGAATCGAATGTGAAGCATCTCAAGCCGAGCTCAGCCGTCTCACCGAAGAAGAACAGAAGAGCGCAACCACGCGACGCCTGCTCGAAAAGGAGCTGGCCGAAGGTGAAGCGCGCATCCGCAACAAACGAATGCGGCTTAACCAGGTGCGCAACGACAAGGAGATGCAAGCGCTGACGCACGAAGTCGAGGCGCAGAAAGAGACCAATCAGCGGCTCGAAGCCGAGGTCCTGGCGCTGATGGAAGCGGCCGAGCCGCGCGCCCCGCGCCTCGCGGAGCTGACGGAGTTGGTCGCCACCAAACGCAAGGAACTCGCTGCGGCCGAAAAGGCAATCGCGGCCCAGGTTGAAGACCTGAAAGTCTCGATCAGCAAGCAGCGCGTCGATCGCGACCTGATGGCGCGCGGCATGGAAAGCAGCCTGCTCCAACGCTACGAGATGATTTTCAGCCGCCGCGGCGGGGTTGCCGTCGCGGAAGCGAAAGACGGCACCTGCCAGGGCTGCCGGATGCGCCTGCCGCCGCAGTTGTACAACGAACTGCAGAAACATCTGCAGGTTCACTACTGCCCCAACTGCCAGCGGATTCTGTATTTCGAGGTCTGACGCGCAGGCGATCGCGGCCGCAATCGCCGCTTCAGCAGCCGAATCAGCGCGGCGCCTGATCGCGCAGGTCGCGGCCAGTCATCTCGGCCGGCCGCTCCAGCCCGAGCATCGCAAGGAAGGTCGGCGCGACCTCAGCCAGCCCGCCATGCTCCCGCAGGCTGCCCGTGAACGACGGATCGTAGAGAATCAGCGGTACCGGAAAAGTCGTATGCGCCGTGTGTGGCTGGCCGGTCGCGGGATCGGCCATGAACTCCGCGTTGCCATGATCGGCCGTAATCAGCGCGACGCCGCCCACCCGCGCCAGCGCGTCGATCACGACGCCCAGCGCGGCGTCCGCAGTCTCGACCGCGGTAATCGTCTCTTCCAGCTTGCCGGTATGACCGACCATGTCGGGATTCGCAAAATTCATCACGATCACGCCGAACTTCCCTGAGGCAATTTCGCCGGCGACGCGCTCGGCGATCGCCGCAGCGCGCATCGTCGGCTCCAGATCGTAAGTCGCGACCTTCGACGACGGGATCAGGAGGCGCTCTTCCCCGGCGAAGGGCTGCTCGACGCCGCCATTGAGGAAGTAGGTCACGTGGGCGTATTTCTCCGTCTCTGCGACCCGCAGATTGGCGACGCCGGCGCGGGCAAAAACTTCCGCGAGCGTATTGCGCACCTCTTCCGGGCCGAAGGCGAGCGGCAGCATGAAGCCGCGATCGTATTCGGTCATGCAGACGTAACCGATTTGCGGGAATCGCGGCCGCTTGAAGCCGGTGAAATCGTTAAGCGCCAGCGCCGCCGTCAATTCTCGCGCGCGATCGGCGCGGAAGTTATAGCAGAGCACCTGATCGCCGTCGCGGATTGGCGCCGCGCCGGTGACGATTGCCGGCTCGACGAACTCATCACTCTGGTCGCGCGCATAGGCAGTCTCGACCGCAACGCGGGCACTTGGAGCGATCACGCCTTCACCCAGCACGAGCGCCCGCCAGGCGCGCTCGACACGCTCCCAGCGCTTGTCGCGATCCATCGCAAAGTAGCGGCCGGTCACGGTCGCGATCCGGCCAGCGCCGATTTCCCTCAACTTCGCCTCGACCCGATCGATAAAGGGCAGCGCCGAACGCGGCGGGGTGTCGCGACCGTCGAGCACGGCGTGGACGGCGACGTCGCGCAGTCCCTCCTTCGCCGCCATCTCGAGCAACGCCAGCAGGTGATCGAGATGGCTGTGCACGCTGGCGTCGGAGAGCAGCCCCCACAGATGCAAGGTGCGGTGATTTTGCGCCGCCGCATGAATCGCGCCGAGGATCGCGGCGTTGCGAAAAAATGCGCCGGTCGCGATCGCTTTGGTGATGCGCATCACATCCTGGTAGATGATGCGGCCGGCGCCGATCGTCAGGTGGCCGACCTCGGAATTGCCCATCACGCCCGGCGCCAGTCCGACGGCTTCACCCGAAGCCTCGATCGCGGTATGCGCCTGCGTGCGCCACAGCCGATTCATGACGGGCGTGCGCGCCGCGAGGATCGCATTCGACTCGCGGGCCGAGCGGAGGCCCCAGCCGTCGAAGATCACCAGAGCGGCGACGCGCGGACGGCTCATCGCGCGGCGCCGGCTGGCGCTTTGAACGCGCTGGCGCCGGGATAGATCGCGCGGGGACCGAGTTCCTCGGCGATCCGCAGCAACCGATTGTACTTGGCCGTGCGCTCGCCGCGGCTCATCGAGCCGGTTTTGATCTGGCCGACGCCGGTGCCGACTGCGAGGTCGGCGATCGTCGTGTCCTCGGTCTCGCCCGAGCGATGGGAGATGACCGCAGTGTAGCCCGCGGCGCGCGCGATCGCGATCGCCTCGAGCGTTTCGGTCAAGGTTCCGATCTGATTGACCTTGATCAGGATCGAGTTGCCGGCGCCTTCGGCAATCCCGCGGCGCAGGAACGCCGGGTTGGTCACGAACAGGTCGTCGCCGACCAGTTGCACACGCGCGCCGAGTTCGCGGGTGAGCAGCTTCCAGCCGTCCCAATCGTCCTCGGCGAGGCCGTCTTCGATGGAAACGATCGGGTAGCGATCGAGCAGATCGGCATACAGGCGCACCATCTCCGCCGCCGAGCGCGCGCGCTTGTCCGAGCGCACAAAGATGTATCTCCCCTCTTCGAAGAACTCGCTCGAGGCCGGGTCCAGCGCGATCGAGACCTGCGTGCGCGGCTGGTAGCCCGCGCGCACGATCGCCTCCATGATTGCCTCGATCGGCTCCTCGTTATTGCGCAGATTGGGGGCGAAGCCGCCCTCGTCGCCGACGTTGATCGAGTGGCCGCGCTGCTTGAGCACCGCCGCGAGCGCGTGGAAGACCTCCGCGCCCATGCGGATCGCTTCGGCGAAGTTCGGCGCGCCGTGCGGGACAATCATGAATTCCTGCATATCCACGCTCGAGTCCGCGTGACGACCGCCGTTGAGCACGTTCATCATGGGCACCGGCATCAGATGGGCCTGCGGGTCGAGCTGGCGAAAGAGCGCGACGCCGTTGGCCGCGGCCACCGCGTGCGCAGCCGCCAGCGAAACCCCGAGCGTCGCATTGGCGCCGATCTTCGACTTGTTCTCGGTGCCATCGAGCGCGATCAAAGTGTGATCTAGCGCCGCCTGATCGGCAGCGTCGCGGCCGATTAGTTGTGGCCCGATCACATCGTTGACGTTGGCGACCGCACGCAGCACACCCCGACCCAGATAACGGCGCGGGTCGCCGTCACGCAGTTCGAGCGCTTCATGCAGACCGGTCGAGGCGCCCGACGGCACGGCCGCGCGTCCGAGCGTGCCGCCGCGCAGGCGCACATCCACCTCGATCGTCGGATTTCCGCGCGAGTCGAGGATCTCACGGGCGCGGATTGAGTGGATAGCGGTCTCGGGCATGAACCGATCTCCTGCAACCCGTTACGCGCGGGCCTTGAGCTTGCGGACCCGCGCGCCAGCCGCGCCGGCCGCACTGCGCGGCTTCGAATTTCCGGTCGAGGTGCGCAGGCGCGCGACGGTGTCCGAAGTACTGTGGCCCTTGAGGAGCGGCGCCAACGCGACGCGGCCGCCATAGGACTCGACGAAGGCTTGGCCGTCCACAGTTTGTCCGTGGTAATCCGCGCCTTTGACCAGCACGTCGGGACGGACGCGGCGGATGATCTGCTCGGCCCGCGTGTCGTCGAAGATGACTACGTATTTGACCATCTCGAGCGCGGCCAGCAGCCGCGCGCGATCGGCGGCGCCGTGAATCGGCCGGTCTGCGCCCTTCAACTCCCGCGCGCTGCGATCGCTGTTGAGTCCGACGACGACGAGATCGCCTTGCGCGCGCGAAAACCCTAGGACTTGCAGATGGCCCGCATGCAGCAGGTCAAAGCAGCCATTGGTGAAGACGATTTTGCGGCCGGCGCGCCGCTCGTGCTCGAGCGCGCCGCCGAGCTCGCGGACTGAAAGAATCTTGGCTTCGTGACTGCTCTGCGAGGGTTGCAGCGCGCGGACCAGGTCCTCGCGCGAGATAATTTCCGCGCCGAGCCGCGAGACCTCGATGCCCGCGGCGAGATTGGCGATCGCGGCCGCCGAGGCGAAGCTCAGGCCGGCCGCCGCCAGCATGCCAAAAAAAGTCAGCACCACGTCGCCGGCGCCGGTCACGTCATAGACCTCGCGCGGCGCCGTCGGCAGATACTGGCTGCGGCCTCCGCGCTCTGCCAGATACATGCCCTCGCGATCGAGCGTGATCAGGCAGGCCTTGAGCTGGAGCTTTTCGATCAGGGTCTCGGCGGCGGTGCGCCAGGCGTCGCGATCATTCAGCTTGATGCCAGTGGCGAGCTCGGTCTCATAGCGATTCGGGGTCAGCACCGTCGCGCCCTGATAGATCGAGTAATCTTCGCTGAGGCGGGGATCCACAACTATCGGGATCGCGCGATGGTTGGCGGCGTCGATCAACGAGCGCAGCACTGCGCGCGTCAACAGGCCCTTGTTGATATCCGAGACCAGCACTGCGTCGGCCCGCTGCAAAGCTCCGGCGATCCGGGCGGTGAACTGCCGTTCGCGCTTCGCGGTGAGCGGCCGCAGATCCTCCTGATCGACGCGCAACAGTTGCTGGGTGCCGCGGTTGGCCGATTGTACCGAGCCGAGCAGGCGCTCCTTGACGATCGTCGGCCGCTCGGGATCGACCAGCAGCGCCCGCGTGTCGACTCCGAGATTGCGGAAAATCTCGGCCAACTTCTCCCCGTAGGCATCGTCGCCGACCACGCTCAGCGCCGCCGGACGCGCGCCAAGTGCGCACAAATTCGCCATCACGAAGCCGGCGTTGCCGGGCTTCTCTTCGCGCCGATGGGTGCGCAGCACTGGAATCGGGGCCTCGGGCGAAATCCGCTCGACGTCGCCCCAGACGTAGCGATCGAGAATAACCTCGCCGGCCACCACGATGCGCAGCGGCTTCACCTCCGGGAACATCAGGTCGGCCATCAGCTCGGCGGTCGCCGACCTCATTCGCGGTATGGCTTTGCGCCTTGCCATCGACCGCATGATACGCGATCGCGTCACGCCGGATAAGCCATTGCCGGGGAGGTGGACCGGGCCTCAGCGCACGGAAAAGCCGCCGTCGATAACCAGATCCGCGCCGGTCATGTGATCCGACGCACGCGAGGCGAGAAAGACCACGGCGCCCGCGAGTTCTTCCGGCTCACCGAAGCGGCCGCGCGGCGTCCGCACCACCATCTCTTTGAGCAGCTCGGCATATTCCGGCCCGGTGCGAATCCACTCGGTCATGTCGGTATCGAACCATCCGGGCATCAATGAATTGACCTGGATATTGTGCGGCGCGAGCTCGAGCGCGAGGCATCGCGTCAGGGTCTGTATCCCACCTTTGGCGACGGCATAGGAGGGGAAAATCGGGGTGCCGGCATTTGCGACGATACTGCTGACATTGATGATCTTGCCGCCGCGCCCCCGCTGGACCATCGCGGCTGCTACGTGTTTCGAGAGCAGAAAGCAGGCGTTCAGGTTGACCGCGATTACGCTGTCCCATTCCTCCGGCGTTTGATCGAGAACCCCTTTGAGGATCGCGAAAGCCGCGTTATTGACCAGGACGTCGATCGGTCCGAGCTCACGCGCGACCGCGTCGAGGGCCGGTTTGAGCGCGGCGCGATCGGCGAGATCGACCCGCAACGCCATCGCCGGCACGCCAAGCGCCCGCAAGTCGGCGAGCGTCGCGGCGTTTTTCTCCGCGTCGCGCGCGAGGATCGCGACCGCGGCTCCCCCTCCGGCCAGCGCCAGGGCGAGGCCGCGCCCGATGCCGCGATTGCCGCCGGTAACCAACGCCACCCGCCCGGTCAAGTCAAAGAGGTTGGCGACGGTCGTTGGCTTATTCATGCGGCTTCGCTCCATAACACCTTTGTGTGGATAACCCGTAGAAATATATTGAATCATTTAGCGCTATCCACCACTCTGGTGGAACCGGCAAAATCGTGATGATGCCGCTGGTCCGCGATCGTCGATCTAGACGTTGTGCCGTGCGCGCGGTGGATGCTGTCAGGGAGGTTTCAAAGATGCAAGTTGCAGGGATCAAGCGGATATGGTCTCTCTCGCTCGCGATTGCACTCGCATTACTGGCCGCGGCGACCGTCCAGGCTCAGACCGTCGATCAGGCTCCGCGGCTCTACGGCTACACCGTCGTCAAGCCGCTGCAGGGCGTCAGCCACGATGAGGTCCGCGCGGCCGTCGCCGCTTCGAGCACCATCCCGATGTTTGACTACAGCGTCGTCTCGCCCCTCGACGGCATCACCTATACGGGGACGATGGTCGGGCGCAGTCCGTTTTTTCATGGCGCCCGCACCACCAATATCCCGGCCTTTCTGGTGCCGCTGAGCATCCACATGCCGGACGGCGGGGTCTTCGACCCGACTCAGCCCGACACGAGTTGCCTGGGATCGAGCAACAATGTGCCTTCGACCCTCGTGCAGCAATCGCCGATTCTAAATAACGCCAACTTCACCTTTGGTCCAACTTTCGTCGGCGACACCCAGTACGTCGATGCGTTCCAGCGCGGCAACTTCTGGAACACCAACGTCGTGACCACCGGCGATCGCTATCACACGATACTCAGTCCGATTACGACGTTGAGCGCGGTCACGGTGTCGATTCCGGCCGGCCTAGGCAAGACATATTCGAAAAGCACGTTCGGAACGTGCGGAAGCATCGGCGTGATGGATAACGCCACCTTCGACAACTTGATCCAGAGCGCAGTGCTGCCGTCACTGGTCTCAAGCGGAGTCGGCCCGACGACCCTGCCGCTTTTTGTGCTCTACAATGTCGTTCAGGCCAACGGCGACAACATCAACTCTCCGAGCTGCTGCATCCTGGGCTATCACAACGCGACCGGCCTCGCGATGCAGACCTATTCCGTGTTCGATTTCGACAGCACCGGAATTTTTACCGGCAGCGGATTCGTCACCAGCAATACCTCCGTCATGGCACATGAGGTCGGTGAGTGGATGGACGATCCGCTCGGGAACAATCCAACTCCACTCTGGGGCCATGTCGGCCAGGTGAGTGGATGTCAGAACAACCTCGAGGTTGGCGATCCGTTGAGTGGGATACTCGTACCCTCGGTGACGATGCCCAATGGCTTCACCTACGACCTTCAGGAGTTGGCGTTCTTCTCGTGGTTTTATCGCCAGAGTCTCCCGCGCGGTGTTCCCTCGCTCGGCGTTAACGGCTGGTTCTCAAACAACAACACCTTCACTTCCGACGCAGGCCCGGTTTGTTCGTAGGCCCAGGGAATCCTAAAACTGCGCATTCTTGAAGGGGAGCTGGCGAAGTCAGATGAAACATATCAAGCGCATAATTCCACTGGCATTTGTAGGATTTTTCCTGGTACTGCTCGTGCGGTTGTCCGGCTGGACAGACTCGCTCGTGCAGATCACCAGCCAGGGCGCGCAAAGCGCCAACGATTCGGTGTACTGGTCGCAACTGGGGGGCGACGCGACGGCACTGCTCCCAAGCTTCAGCGCCACCTCCGCGGGCGCCGTCAGCGTCACCGGGAACTTGAGCGGCCCGAACAGTCTCACTTCGGTCGTCTGCCCGGCTTCGCCCTCCTGCAGTTGGGCGGCCGTCGGCTTCGCCTGCAGAGACACGCTCGTCTGGACGGCGGATGTGGGCAACAGCGGCAACGGTCCGCTCACGCTCAATTTCGGGAGTCCGATCTCCGGCGCCGGCGCGTTGATTCAGGCTGACGGACCCTCGCAGTTTACGGCAGAGATCACGGCCTTCAACGGCGGCAGTCCGCTGGGCAGCTTCACCCAGACCAGCGACAGCAACGGCGACGCGACCTATCTCGGCGTGCAGGACAACTCCGGCGCGAACATCACGTCGGTCGAATTTCAACTCACCTCCTGCCAGGGCGACTGCACGGATTTCGCGATCGGCACGCTCTCCCTGAATGATTCAGGCGACGCGACCCCGACGCCGTCGCCTACCCCGGCTCCCTGCACGTCGGCCAGTCCGACCCCTACAGCCGTCGGCACCCCATCCGCGACGCCCACCCCTACGCCGACTCCCATCGCGACGCCGAGCCTCGCGTCGCTGGCGCTCGCACCGTCGTCAGTGAAGATTCACGCCACCTTCGACAGTGAGAACGGCGCGAAGCCAAAGACCAGGAAGGTCAAGCTGACCAACAAGAAGAAGACCGCGAGTGGCGCGAGCATCAACATCTCCGCGGCCACCGTTGGTACGAGCCTCTTCAGCGCCTCGACGAACTGCAACGGTATCAGTCTGGCGCCGGGCCAGAATTGCAAAGTGACGGTGACCTTCACGCCGCCTTCGAGCGCCGGAACCTTCCCCGATTCTCTGACCGTCACCTCGAACGCCGCTAACGGCTCGACACTGTCGGTTCCGCTCACCGGCATCGGCAGATCGGTCCAATGAGCTAGCGGGCGAGCCTCCCCCGGCTCGCCCGCT
>JBOHWF010000092.1:0-24200 GCA_050736455.1 Binataceae bacterium (SeqCode)
TAGGATTGTGCCACAGCGGCGAGTACGTCGCGTCGGTCCAACGCACCGCGACAGTCGAACGTTTCGACTTCGATCCCGATACCCATAGCTCGCGCGCAACCTGGGCGACCGCGCAGCTCGCCGCCGGCGGCGTTCTGACCGCGGTCGAGGCGGTGACTGACGGCGCGGCCGACAACGCCTTCGCGATCGTCCGCCCGCCCGGCCATCATGCGCTCGCCGAACGCGCGATGGGCTTCTGTTTCTTCAACAACGTCGCGATCGCCGCCGCGTGGCTGGTCAGGCATCGCGGAATGCGCCGCGTGCTGGTCCTCGATTGGGACGTCCATCACGGCAATGGCACGCAGCAGATGTTTTACGAAACCCCGCAGGTCCTCTACCTCTCGACCCATCAATATCCGTTTTATCCGGGCACCGGATGGTTCGATGAAATCGGCGTTGGGACCGGCGCAGGCTTCACGGTCAACGCGCCGATACCGGCGGGCTGCGGCGACGCCGAGTATCTCGCGGTCTTCGATCAGTTGTTGATCCCGATCGCGCGTCAGTTCAATCCCGAGTTCGTCCTGATCTCATCGGGCTTCGATTGCCATCGGCGCGATCCGCTCGGCGGCATGAGCGTCACCGCGGCCGGCTTCACCGCGATGACGCGGCGGGTAAAAAGGCTTGCGGCTGAGTGCTGCGCGGGCAAGCTGGTCGCGGTGCTGGAGGGCGGCTACGACCTGCAGGCGCTCACTGAAGGCGGCCGCGCCGTGATACAGGAGCTGGGCCGTGAGGCCGACGAACCCATCACGCCGGCCGCCACAAATCCCCGCGTCGGCCCGGTGATCGAGCGCGCCCGCCACTTCCTGTCGCCGTACTGGCAGTTGAACTGATTTACGAGGCCAGAAGAGGAGCACCACCATGACAATCGACCTGAAAGCCTATGCCGAGAGGATCGAGTATCGCGGAGAGCTGGCGCCGACGCTCGAGACGCTCAGGCACGTGCACCTCGCACACGCGACGCATATCCCCTTCGAGAACCTTGAAATATTGCTCGGACGCCCAATCAAGCTCGACCTCGAAAGCCTGTGGACGAAGATGGTCAGCGGCGGGCGCGGCGGCTACTGCTTCGAGCAAAACGCCTTATTCGCCGCCGTGCTGGAGGAGCTGGGGTTTCGCGTAAGGCGACTCGCCGCGCGCGTGCGAATGGGATCGAAGGACGTCCGTCCGAGGAGCCACATGCTGCTCTCGGTCGAGATCGAAGGAGAACCCTGGCTGGCGGACGTCGGATTCGGCGGAGAAGGATTGCTCCATCCTATCCCGCTGCGGACCGGGGAGGAGGCCCGGAACTTCGCCTGGGTGCATCGCATAACCCTCGAAGGCCCGTTTCACGTCCTGCAGTCGCTACACCCAGACGGGTGGTTCGATCTGTACACGTTTACGTTGGAGGAGCAGTATCCGGTCGATTATGAAGTGGCAAATTACTTCATCTCCACCAACCCCCATTCACCGTTCGTAAATATGATCATCGTGTCGCGTCCGGACGTGGATGTTCGCTGGACGCTGATGAACCGTCAGCTGATCGAGCAAAGGGCGCAGGGCACTAGCAGGAACACGCTGCCTGACGACGACGCCCTGCTCGAGGCGCTGGCCAAGCGCTTCGGATTGCGTTTTCCGCCGGGCACGCGATTCCGCTACGACAATTCGCGCTCGGCATTGGCGTAGCAGCTCAAGTTACGTGGCCTTGACCCGTCACAGTAACGCGCAGCGCTTTCAGACTGGCACAAAGCAACCTCTGAACCCGCTATTCAGAGACGGGTGTTGCAATTTTTATCCGGCGGCGCGCTTCGGCGCCGCGTTTTCGCTTTACGCCAGACCGTGATATTCAATGATTCGATTCGCTGTGCGTTTGGAGGGAAGACGGCATGAAAGTCTCGATGTTCCATCTGATGCCCTATCGCGAGTTGCCGGCTGATTTCGAGAAAAAACACCGCTCCGTCTGGGTGGACCCGCCCTATTTCGAGCTGGCGGATTCAACCAAGGTCGGCCAGTTCTACAACTGGACCCTCGATGAACTGATCTACGCCGCGAACGCCGGCATGGATGGCATCTGCGTCAACGAGCACCATCAGAACGCTTACGGTTTCATGCCGAGTCCGAACCTGATGGGCTCGGCGCTCGCGCGCGCCACCAATGGTTCGAATTGCGCTATAGTCCAGATGGGTTCAACTTTGCCGACCTCGAATCCACCGATTCGAGTCGCCGAGGAATACGCCATGCTCGACTGTATCAGCGGCGGACGGCTGGTCGCCGGAATGCCGCTCGGTACGCCGATGGACGCGAACCTTTGCTATGGAGTCACGCCGATCGAGCATCGTGAGCGCTACTACGAGGCGCACGATCTGATCATGAAGGCGTGGCAGTCGAAGGAGATTTTCGCCTGGAACGGGAAGTACTTCAAATTGCCCATGGTGAATTTGTGGCCGCGCCCACTCCAGCAACCCCATCCGCCGGTATGGGTGCCCGGGGCCGGCAGTCTCAGTACCTGGGATTTCTCCGCCCGGCACAACCACTGCTACTGCTTCCTGAGCTACTACGGCAGCAAGCTTGGCAAGCGCGTCATGGATGGCTTCTGGGAGTTCGCCGACAAGGCCGGCGTCGATCAGAACCCGTATCGCGCGGGCTTTCTCCAGCTTGTAGTCGTCTCTGAAACCGACGCCAAGGCGGAAGAGGAGTACTATCCGCACATCCGCTACTTTTACGACAAGAGCCTCCATATCCTGAACGAGTTCCAGATGATCCCGGGCAATCAGGACTACAAGAGCCTGGCTAACAGCGTGAAAAATCTGATGCCGATGCAGCTCGGCCTGATGAACGAGATTCCGAAGTGGAAATACAAGGATTTCCTCGACAACGGGTTCGTCATCGGCGGCAGCCCGGCCACCGTGCGCGATAAGTTGATGGAAGCGGTGAAGAACCTTCGCATCGGCAACCTGATGGTCCTGCTGCAGATCGGCTCGATGCCGCACGAGCTGACGCTCAAGAACATCGAGCTTTTTGCGCGCGAGGTGAAACCGCATTTCCGCACGCTGTGGGACGATCAGTGGGAGAACAAGTGGTGGCCGCAAGCGCTCAGGGGCCGTGAGGCCTTCGCCGCGCCAAATCACGGGCACGGCGCCGAGATGCGCGCGGGCAAGTAAGCTCTGAACGAGACCTTTAGAAAAGCCGAGTGAACATGGCATCAACGTCGGAACGGACCGTTACCCTCTGGGAGAACAAGGTCAACGCGCGCGTCAAGGTCGCCGGCCAGGGCCCGCCGCTGGTCTTTCTGCATAGCGGCTATGGCCTGGTCTGGAGCGATTTCCTCGATCAGCTCGCGCGCGACTTCACGGTTTACGCCCCCGAGCATCCGGGCACCAGCGAGGGCGACCCCGACAGCATCAAGGGCCTCGACGATGTCTGGGACCTCGTCCTGTACTACTACGAGCTGTTCGACAAGCTCGGGCTCGACGCGCCGCCGCTGGTCGGTCATTCGTTCGGCGGGATGGTCGCCGCCGAGCTCGCCGCCACCAACCCGAAACGCATCGGCAAACTCGTCCTGATCGATTCGCTCGGGCTGTGGCGTGACGATACGCCCATCACAAACTATATGGTGGCGCCGCAGGCGGACCTCGATCCGCTGTTTTTTCACGACACCAGCCATCCGGCGCGCAAATTGGTCTTCATGAATCTCGAGGAGCCGGACTCGATTATTCGCGTGACCTGGGCGCTCGGATGCACCGGCAAGTTCATCTGGCCGATTCCGGACAAGGGGCTGCGCAAGCGCGCTCATCGGATTACTGCGCCGACGCTGCTCATTTGGGGCAAGGAAGACGGCTTAACCAAACCGGTCTATGCCGACGAGTTCAAACAGATCATTGCGGGCGCGCGAGTCGAGATGGTTGTCGGCGCCGGTCACATGGCGCCCTTCGAGCAGCCTGCGGTGATCGCCACCCTGGTCCGCGATTTCGTTAAAAAATAGGGTGCATTCGCGGGCCGTTGCACGGACCAAGCGGTTGCTCGCTGGTTGATCGCGTGACTGCGCAATCCTGATGCGTGCGCGACTGGTCGCGGTCGGCGACTCGAGCCCGCGCGAATTCCACCTGGATCGCGATCGCGTCTCGCTCGGCAGCGCGCCCGATAACGACTTCGTCGTTGTCGGTCAAACTGTCTCGCGCCATCACGCGACGCTCGAGCGCCGCGACGGCGTTTATGCGGTGGCGGACGCGGGATCGACCAATGGGACGTTCCTCAACGGCCGCCGCGTGGGTGCGGCGACGGCTGTAAGCGACGGTGACGAGTTGCGCGTGGGGGCGGTGCGTTATCGTTTCGAGGATGACGCGGCGGCGGCGCGCGGCTTGCGACCGCCATCGAGCCTCGGACGGGCACGCGCGTGGCGCTTGGTGCCGCTGGCGCTTCTGGTTGCCGCCTTCGCGGCGACGCTGTTCGTGATCAATTTCAGCCGCCTCGAGACCGCGGGCGTCGGCCCGACTTCGTCCGCGACTTCGGCGGTTGCACCGCCTGTGATCGCAACACCTGCGATCGCGCCTGCCGTCACTCCGATAGCCGCCGCCGCGGCAACTCCAGTCCCGTCACCGGCGCCCGATACCGCACCTAAGGATTGGCTCGCAGCTCTGAACAAGTTCCGCAACGCCGTCGGCGTCGCGGACGTAAACGACAACCCGCTCTTGAGTTCCGGCTGCGCGGCTCATTCGCGCTACATCGTCAAGAATTTTGGGACGGAGATTGGCAAGGGTCTCGGCGGCGTGATCCATACCGAGGACTCGGCGAAGCCTTGGTTTACCGCTGACGGCCTCACCGCGGCGCGCAACAGCGACGTCGACGAAATGTGGGACCCCGGAAATATCGCCGCACCGTCGTGGGCGATCGACAATTGGATGCAGGGACCCTTTCATCGGCTCTCGATGCTCAATCCGAGCTTGCGCAGTGTCGGCTATGGCCATTACTGCGAAAAAGGCTATTGCGTCGCGACGCTCGACGTTCGCAGCGACGCCGGCGGCGCCCCATCCGGAGCGGCGCCGCTGCCCAAGCCCGTCGAGTTCCCGCCTGATGGTGGCTCGATTAGCACGACCTCCTTCACCGGTGAGTGGCCGAATCCGCTGACGAGTTGTCCCGGCTATGTCGCACCCGCCGGCTATGCGATCACGCTCCAGCTCGGTGCGAGGACCGTTCCCGCAGTGACCAGTTACTTGCTGACGCGCAGAGACGTCACGTCGCAAAACCTCGACGCCTGCGCGATCACCGCCGACAGCTATTCAAATCCCGACCCCGTCGCGCGGAGCGTGACGCGCGGAGGCTTGCGTGAATACGGCGCGATCGTAATCATGCCGCGCCAACCGCTCGCCGCGGGTGATTACGCGGTCGCGATCACGGCGAGCGGCCAGAGCTACGCCTGGTCATTCGCGGTCAAGCCGTGATTTCGCCGGGTCAAGGCGTAAGTGTTTGCACTTGCGCGAGGGCGGCCGCTCAAATAGTTGAGAAGGGTCAACTTTTCCGCACCAAATCTTTTTGGGTAGTGATGAAGACGAGATTTCTTCGGATGGGGAGCGCGGCCATCGTCGCGCTCGCGCTTACCGCCGCGGCCTGCCAGGGCGCGGCCGACAACTCCAAACTGGACGGATTACCTGTGCGCAACACTGGACATTACGTCACGCTCGAAACTGACCGCGGGAATATCGTGCTCGAGCTTTATCCCGAGGTCGCCCCCAAAACCGTCGCCAACTTCGAGAAGCTTTCGAAGGGCGGCTTCTACAACAACCTGACGTTCCATCGGGTCGAGCCGGGCTTCGTCGTCCAGGGCGGCGACCCCAAGGGCAACGGCACCGGCGGCCCGGGTTATGAGCTGCCGGCCGAGATCAGTCCCACCGAGAAGCATCTGCGCGGTACGCTCGCGATGGCGCGCACGGGCGACAACGTCAATCCCGAACGCAAATCCAGCGGCAGCCAGTTCTATATCTGCCTGGCCGCGGCGCCGTTCCTCGACGGCCAGTACACCTCGTTCGGCGGCGTGGTTGAAGGGATGAACGTGGTCGATCAGATCAAAGTCGGCGACCATATCAAGAAAGCCGTAGTCAGCAGCGCTCTGCCGAAATAGGATTTTCGCGTTGGATGCTTCACGAAGCGGCCAGCCGCCGGCGGCCTACTTCACCGTCGATCTGCATCTGCACACGACGCGCGGCAGCGCGGACTCGAATCTCTCGCCCGGGGATTTGATCGAGCGCGCCCGCGCGATCGCGATCGGCGCGGTCTGCATCACCGAACACGACAATCTGTGGGATTTGCAGGAGATCGCGCCGCAGGCTGAGGCCGCCGGCGTGGTCTGTCTCCGCGGCATGGAAGTAACCACCGAGCTGGGGCATGTCGGGGTGTTCGGCCTTGATGAATACGTCGGCGGAATCTACAAGCTCGCCGGCCTGCGCAAGGTGGTCGATGAGCGCGGCGGGATCATGATCGCGAACCATCCTTTCCGCTACAAGCTCGACCCGCGCTTCACCTTCATGAACGCGGATGACGAGCCGATCGACCCGGCGCATCCGGAGCGCGCGGCCAAGCTCGAAATCATCCAGATGTGCGACGCCATCGAAGTGCTGAACGCGGCCTGCTCCGAAGAGGAGAATCAGTTCGCCTTGCGGGTCGCGCGGACGGTCGGTTTGGCTGAAGTCGCCGGCTCGGACTCGCACTCGGCCAATTCGGTCGGCGTGGCGACGACACTGTTCAGCGAGCCGATACGCAGCGAGCGCGAGTTGATCGACGCGATTCGCGCGCGCAAGAGCCGCGCGGGCCGCGGCCTGCTCAACGGCGCGATCGCCGCCTTCGAACTCGGCTGAAGCGTCGGCTACCGCGCGCTTTTTGCCGCTGACCGTTCGATTGGAAACGGCGCGACGAAGGCCTGGCCGGGATCGGCCAGCAAATTAAGAAACTTGAGTTCGCCGAAATTACCCGCAACCTGAATCGTCGAGATCGACGCATTGTCGATGCGCAGGCGGTGGAAAAACGCCAGCTCCAGCCCGATGAAATGGCAGAGCACGGTGCGGATGATATCGCCGTGCGAGGCGAACAGGATGCGGCGGCCCGGATTGGCGCTGAGCGCTCGGCTCACCGCGCCAACGCCGCGCGCCTGCACCTGCGGGATGGTCTCGCCGCCCGGGGTCGGAGACTCGATCGGCGCCTTGCGATACTCGGCGTAGTAAGGATCTGCGATCAGCTCCTGATAGACCATCCCTTCCCAACGGCCATAGAGCACTTCGGCGAGCGCCGGTTCCTCGACGATCGCGACGCCGCCGAGGCCCGCTGCCATGATCTCGGCCGATTGCCGCGCGCGGACGAGCGGGCTCGTGACGATCAGGTCGGGCCGGATAGTCTGCGCGAAGCGCGCCGCGGCTTCGACCTGCGCGCGCCCGCGCGCGTTGAGCTCGATCGGATTGCGGCCCATGACGCGGCCCTCGCGATTCCAGTCGGTCTCGCCGTGCCGCATGAGCATCGCGCAGCCCCGCAGCTCGCTATGCTCGACGAGCTTCTGCGCCACGTGGAAAGGCCCGAGCGCCACGCCTTCGCGCCGTCCGCCTCACCCGGCCGCGGGCGTCGTCGCCGACGCCCGCGCGGTTGTATCGTTAGTCCGCGGCAACGATTTGCTGGTCAGCGCCCGGCGGCGGCCGCGTGGTCCTGGGCGGCATGGCCTTGCGCGCCGTTGGCCGGCGCGGCGAGTCCGCAGAACGCCTCGTAATCGATCAGCGTGGTCTGCGTCGGATGCTCGCTGCAGACCGGGCACTCGGGATTGCGCCGGATCTTCAGCATCCGCACGTAGTCGTTCGACAGGGTGTCGAAGTAGACCATCTTGCCGATGAGCGGTTTGCCCGCGCCGAGCAGCAGCTTAATCGCCTCGAGCGCCTCGATCGAGCCGATTACGCCGGGCAACGCGCCGAGCACGCCGGCCTCGGCGCACGACGGCGCCATGTCGGGGGGGGCCGGCTCCGGGTAGAGGCAGCGGTAGCAAGGACCGCCGGCGGCCGGATAGAACACCGTCGCGTTGCCCTCGAAGCGGAAGATCGCGCCGTCCACCAAGGGCTTCTTCGCAAACACGCAGGCGTCATTGATCAGATAACGGGTCGGAAAATTATCGCCGCAGTTCACCACGACGTCGTAATCCTTGACGATCGCCATCACGTTCTCGGCGCTGAGCCGCACGTCGTGACGGATGACCTTGACGCCGGGATTGATCGCGTTGAGCTGCTTCTGCGCCGACTCGGTCTTGGGCATCCCGACGCGATCGACAGTATGGATAATCTGGCGCTGCAGATTGGAGAGATCGACCACGTCGAAATCGACCAGGCCGAGCGTGCCGACGCCGGCCGCCGCCAGGTACATCGAGGTGGGCGAACCCAGCGCGCCAGCGCCGAGGATCAGCACCTTGGAATCGAGCAGCTTGGCCTGCCCCTTCTCGCCGACCTCGGGAATCACGAAATGGCGTGAATAGCGCGTCAGCTCGTCGGGGGTGAAGGCGCGGTCCGCGACGAAGGGCAAGCCGCGATCCTTCCAGGCATTGAAGCCGCCGGTCAGGTTGTAGAGATTCTCGTAGCCGAGCTCGCGCAGCGCGCGGGCCGCGAGCAGCGAGCGCGTGCCCGAGGCACACTGCAGGATCACCGGCGTCTTGTGGTCGGGGACTTTCTCCTCGATGCGCAGTTCGAGGAAGCCGCGCGGGATCCCGACGGCCTGCGGAATGTGCCCCTGCCGCCACTCGTCGCTCTCGCGCACGTCAACCAGCACTGTGCCGGGTTGGTCGAGCATCCGGCGCGCCTCGTCGATATCGATCTGCTTAATCGTCGAACGCGCTTCGTCGAGGATATTCTTCGAGGTTTTCGCCATAGCTGTTATTTCCTTGCTGACCCAAGCCTGTGGGCCGAACATAACCATCCCTCGCAATCGCTGCAGAAGCGCGCGCTAACCCCCGATCATCAGGTGCGATTCGAGGAACGTGCGCACGAAGTTGAGCACCTGTTGAGCATGTCCGCGCGGCGCGACGTCGGCAAAAGTTCGCGCGACGCGGCCGTCGCGGCCAAGCACGAAAGTCACGCGTTTGGCGGTCTTGCCGTTGAGCACGCCGAAGGCGCGCGCGAGATCTCCGGCCGCATCCGCCAGCAGCGTGAACGGGAACGCATGCTTTTCCGCGAAATGCCGATGCGACTCGACGGTGTCGGTGCTGACCCCGACGATCGCGCAGTTGAGGGCGACGAACTGCTCGTGCAGATCGCGGAACTCCTTACCCTCGACCGTGCATCCGGGGGTGTCATCCTTCGGATAGAAGTAGATCACGGCGCAGCGGCCCCGATAGTCGGCCAGCCGATGCGGTTGGCCGTGCTGATCGAGCAGACTGATTTCGACCGCAGCGGCGTATTCTGGAGCGCGGCTTTCCTCAACTGGCGGCGGCATGAACTTCAGCCTGCTCCGAGACGGCGCGCCGCTTGGTGAACTTTATCGCAGCGTTGTCGATATTGATCGAGCAGAGCGAGCCGCACATGCTGCAGACGTTCGAGCCGCCCGCCTCGCTCTCTTCCTTGTAGCGACGGGCCTTGTCCGGGTCCATCGCCATCGCGTACATCCCTTCCCAATTGAGCGCCTTGCGATAACGCGACATTTGATCGTTCCAGAGCTTGGCCGCGCGCACGCCCTTGACGAGGTCGCCCGAATGCGCCGCGATGCGCGTGGCGATCACGCCTTCGCGCACGTCCTCGATATCGGGCAGCCGCAGATGCTCGGCCGGGGTGACGTAGCAGAGGAAGTCGGTGCCGGCGGCCGAGGCGATCGCCCCGCCGATCGCGCCGGTAATGTGATCGTATCCGGGCGCGACGTCACACGTCAGCGGCCCCAGGACATAAAAGGGCGCGCCGCCACAGACTCGCTTCTGCAGCTTGACGTTGGCCTCGATCTGATCGAGCGGCACATGCCCCGGACCCTCGATCATCACCTGCACGCCGCGCGCGCGCGCGCGTTCGGTCAGCTCGCCGAGAATCAACAGCTCGGCCAGTTGCCCGCGATCAGTCGCGTCGCCGGTGGCGCCGGGCCGCAGGCCGTCGCCGAGCGAGATCGTCACGTCGTGCTCGCGCAGAATATCGCAGACCTCGTCGTAATGTTCGTAGAGCGGATTTTCGTTGCCGGTCCGCTCGATCCAGGCGGCGAGCAGCGCGCCACCGCGCGAGACGATGCCCTCGATCCGCTGATGGCCGCGCAGCTTGCTGACGCTCTCGCGCGTGACCCCGCAATGGAGCGTCATGTAGTCCACCCCCTGGCGGGCCTGGCGCTCGATCACCTCCAGGAAGAACTTCGCCTCGAGATCCATGATCGAGTTTTCCGACGCCACCTGGTAGATCGGCACGGTGCCGAGAATCACCTGGCAGCGCGACAAAATCTCGGCGCGAATCTGGTCGAGGTCGGTGCCGGTCGAGAGATCCATCACCGAATCGGCGCCGTAACGCACCGCGGTATAGAGTTTCTCGACCTCCTCGCTCACCAGCTGATGGAAGTTGGACGCGCCGATATTCGCGTTGACCTTGGTGCGCAGCCGGCGCCCGATTCCGATCGCGCGAAAATCGTGATGGAGATTATGCGGAATGACGACCTCGCCCGAGGCGACCAGTTCGCGGATTTCCGCGACACTCAGCCCCTCGTCTTCGGCGACTTCGCTTATCTGCTGGGTAATGATGCCCTGTCGTGCAGCTTCAAGTTGGGTCATGTTGCGCCTCTGGCAAAAGTTCTCGCGCGAATCGATGGAAGTTACTCTAGCACTTCCATGTGCGTCTCAATACGGAACGGGTTGCGCCCGCGAAGATGGGATCTGCGGGCGATCTTTCGACTAGCTCCGTTCCGGGCGCTCAAACGAGGGCCCGGAGAAGCCGGTCCCGAAGTTTATCCGGGCGTTGCCGGTGTTCATGCCGCCGTCAACCACCATCGCCGCGCCAGTGATCCATTCCGCCTCGTCACTGGCGAGAAACAGCGCCATCGCGGCGATGTCTTCGGGACGTCCGGCGCGCGGAATCGGCTGCGATCGCTCCATGTTGCGCCGCGCCTCCGCTTCACCGCCGCGCATCCCGCGGTAGACCAGCGGCGTGAGGACGCCACCGGGGCAGATGCAGTTTACCCGGATGCGATCGCGGCCAAGTTCGATCGCGGCGCTCTCGGTGAGACTCACGACCGCGGCCTTCGCCGCACTGTAGGCATGCAGCCCGGCGACGCCGCGCAGCCCAGCAACCGACGAGGTCGAAATGATCGAGCCGCCGCCCGCCGTGCGCATCGGCGCGATCGAATACTTAATCCCGAGGAAGACCGCGCGCGTGAGAATGACAAAACTCTTATCCCAATCGGCGCCGTCGGTCTCTTCGAGACGGCCAGTCGCGCCGCCGATGCCGGCGTTGTTGTAGGTGATGTCGAGGCGGCCGAACTCGCTGACCGCACGATCGATCATGGACTTGATCGCGGCGTCGCTGCCGACGTCGGTGTGTTGGAAGACCGCGCGACCGCCCGCCCCCGCGATTTCAGCGATCGTGGCTTCGCCGGCCTGCGAGTTAAGATCGGCGACGACCACCGCCGCGCCTTCGCGGGCGAAGCGCAGCGCCGTCGCCCGTCCCATGCCGCTGGCGGCGCCAGTGATGACCGCTACTTTGCCGTCGAGCTTGCCCATGATTTCTCCTCGATTCCGATTGCCCGGCGCGGGCACCGTTGTCTCGTTGAGATATAGTTGGCGACGAAGGCGACAGCAATGCGCGAGGCTGTCGGGCCCGGTCATATTCGCGCTCAGGCCAAGTCATCGTGGCCGGCGCGCGGGCTTTCCGGCAACGCCGGATGGGCCGGTGATGACTTCGCGAACTAAGCACTTTTCCCTAGTAAAATAGGGGATTTTTCGCACGCAACTACCGATTTTCCCGATTCAGTAGTCCCCAACCCTTGGCTAGCCTCGGGGTGGTCTGCTTCGTGTAATTTTCGCCTCTGGCGGGTTGCCACGAGCACGCAGCGGATCGAAAGGGGGCGCTTGTGGACAGATTACTCGTCACCGATGAGAACCGCACACCGACCCGGAACGCACCCGAGGAACTCCCGGCTGCAACTGCGTGGAGCTCGGATCTGACCTTTGAAGCATTGGCGAACCTGGCGCACGAGCTGCGCACGCCACTTCAAGTGTTGATCGGCAGCCTCGAGCTGCTGCAAGACGAATACGCCGGCGAGCTCGGGCAGGAGTCCCGCGCGATGCTGGGACGCATGAACGTCAAGGCTTTCGAGCTGAAGCAGACGCTCGATAACCTGCTGAGCTTCGTGCTGGCGAAGGCCGGGGGCGAGGCCGAATTCGACGAGAATCTCACGGTCGAAAGTATCCTTGACGATATCGGTCCGGCACTCGCGGCCGCCAACGGCGATAAGCGCCTCGATCTGCGGTTTGATTTCAAAGACGCGCCTGCAGTAATTCGCGCGCCGCGCCGCGCGGTGACCGCTACGATCGTTAATCTGGCGCTCAACGCGATCAGATTTACCGAAGCGGGCGCAGTCACGATCACGATGCGGCGGGCGGACCGCGGCACGGGCGCCGAGGTCGAGATCGAGGTCAGCGACACTGGCCCCGGGCTCAACCCGGAGCTGCTCGAACCGCTGTCGCGACCCTTCGCGCAACTCTCCTGCTCAAGCACGCGCCGCTATCGCGGCGTGGGTCTCGGTCTGACGGTCGCGCGGCGCAACGTCGAGATGCTCGGCGGCAGTCTCCGACTGCGCTCGACGCCGGGGCACGGCGCGACCTTCCTGGTGCGGCTGCCGTCGCGGGTCGCGAAAGTTGAGTCTGGCAAGCGAGGCGTCTCGCGGCTGGTGACCGCGCCGAGCAAAAGCGATCGCGCACGACGCACCCGGCAGGCCGCGGTGAGTCTTTCGCCCTCAGCAGGCCCACAACGCGTCGCGCGCGCGCAGCCCTCGGCTCCTGCGCGGCGTCGTGCAGAACAGGCTTTGGGATGAGAAGCGTCAGCGGTAATGGCGCATCAGACCAACGACGACGCCGCGGATGCGCAGATTTTCCCCGCTGACATAGATCGGTTCCATCGTTGGGTTGGCCGGCTGCAGGCGAATCGTGCCGGGGCCTTCCGGGTAATACTTCTTGACCGTCGCCTCGTCGCCGATTAACGCGACCACCGTTTCACCTGGGTTCGCGGTATCGCGGCCTTCGACGATGATGTAATCGCCATCGCGGATGCCTTCGTCCACCATCGATTGCCCCTTAACCCGCAGGCAGAAGGTGTTGTCGCGCCGCACGAACTCGTCGGGCACCGAGATTGAGTCGCTACCCTCGACCGCCTCGATCGGAATGCCGGCGGCGACTTCGCCGACCAGCGCCAGCCGGCGCGCGCCCCCCGCGGTCTGGTCCGCCGGGATTTCGAGCGCGCGGCTGTGATTGTGCTTACGGTGAATCAGGCCCTTGGACTCGAGGTTGTGCAGATGCTTGTGCACGGTGGCCAGCGAAGATAGGCCGAAGTACTGGCCGATTTCGGCGAGGGTCGGCGCATAACCGTTGTCGCCGATGTAACGCTGGAGATAATCGACCATTTGCTTCTGACGTTTGGTAAGTGTGGCCACGTGCACCGTCTCCTAACTCATTTTGGTTTTATTCTGGCGAAAGTTGGGCGAAAACGCAATGTTCTTTCGATCGATCGAGCGACGCACGCCTTTTGATTTGATCGCAGCTCGCAGAGTCGCCTGCTCGGCTCCCGGGCCCGTCTGGGGTCTGTTTCGCGATGGTCCGGTAGCGCATATTCTCAGATCATCCGATGGCGAAACTGCGAGTTATTTTTGAAAACGGCGAGCCCGACCGGGTAATCGAATTTGATCCAGCCAAGGCGCCGTTTCATCACGATGGCGAGCCCGGCTCAATTCTCGACGTGATGCTCGGGCACGGGGTTCATCTGGAACACGCCTGTGGCGGCAACTGCGCCTGCACGACTTGTCATGTGGTCGTGAAGCAGGGTTTCGGTTTGCTCGGCGAGGCGTCTGAGCAGGAGGAGGATTTGCTGGATCGGGCCCCCGGTCTGACGCCGACCTCGCGGCTCGGATGCCAGGCGCTGATCGCGGATCCCTCTGCGGAGATCGTTGTCGTCGTCCCGCGTTTCACGATCAACCAGGTCAGTGAGAGCCACGGCGACTGATCGTTCATTCCGTGAACCAATGGAAACGCGACTGGCGAGTCGTCCAACTTATCGCGCGCGAATCGAGCGCATCTTCGATCACGCCGACGACCTGCGCTCGCTGTTTCTAAAAACCGTCGGTGCGCCGCTGCCATCGTTTATTCCTGGCATGTTCATCTCGATTTCGATGCCGCTCGCAAACGAAATCCGCGTCCGGCCCTATACGATCGCTTCGAGTCCGGAGGATGGTGAGCCGTTCGAGGTAGTGTTCAACCGCGTGCCGGGCGGAGCGGGCGCAGCGTGGTTGTTCGCGCGTCAGGGCGGCGAGGAAATTGACTTCACTGGTCCGTTCGGTGCGTTCACGCTCGACCGCGCGCCCGACGCGGAGACGATCTTTATCGCCGAGGGGACCGCGATCGCGCCGATTCGGCCAATGATTCGGCGGCTGCTGGCGCAAAACCCGGCGGCTCGAGGGCGGCTGCTTTACGTCGCCGAGCGCAGCGACCATCTGCTCTATCGCGAAGAGCTCGAAGCGCTGCCGCGCCTCCATCCGCGATTTGAAGTCTCGATGACGGTTATCGCGGGGACCGCGGAAGCTCGATGGGCGCGCCTCAGCGAAGAAACCCGCCGGCGCTGGATCGACGGCGACGGCGAGCGCACTCGCCACTTCTATATCTGCGGCGTTGGCGCCGGGGTGCTCGAGTTGCGGGACATCCTGCGTGCGGCCGGCTACGAGCGCCGCGCCGTCCACTACGAGCGCTGGTGAGCGCGTTCGTCGCGCGAAACTCAGTCGTTGAGCGTGACGATCGTGGCGCCGGCGCCGCCCTGATGCGGCTCCGCCTGGCGGAAGCCCGCACAGTAGGGCGAGCCGTCGAGGTAATCGTGGATCGCCTTCTTGAGAGCGCCCGAGCCGATACCGTGCGCGACGCGGACTTCGCCTTGATTGGTCAGATAAGCCTGGTCGAGAAACTCCTCGAGCTTGCGCAGCGCGTCTCCCGTCCGCTCGCCGATCAGATTGAGTTCGGCGGCGGCGCTATGCGCGGCGACGACGGCAACCGTGGGTAACGAAGCGGATGGGCGCGGCGGCCCAGCGCGTCGCAGCCGTTCGGGCGCGACTTCGATGCGCAACCCGCCGCGCGCAAAGATCGCCTTGCCCGGCTCGAGCGCAAGCAGCTCGCCGCGCAAGCCACCGAGCTCGACCTGATCGCCCGCGCGCAGCGCGACGGGCTCGGATTGCGCCGCGTCGGTAGAAGGCGTCGCGGCGTCAAGCCTGGCGGCGGCGGCGGCAAGCGTCCGCGTAAGGTCGCCGCGGCCTTTATCGCGGCGCTTGAGGTCCGCGAGAAGGGCGGCGCCGTCGCGACGGAGCTCGTCGAGTAGGCTCGCGCCGGCCGCACGGAGGTCGGCGCGTTCTGCGTCGGTCCGTGCTTGCGCCTGCGCCAGCCTCGCGGCGGTGTCGCGTTCCCGATCGGCCAGGCGCAACTCGCGCTCCGCGAGAACTTCGCTGCGGGCCTTGAGCTCGAGCCGTTCAGCTTCGAGGCGAGCCAGCGTCTCGGCGAGTTCGGTGCTGCCGGCGGGCCGCGCGGCCTCCGCCGCGACGACGATCGCCTCGGGCAGTCCGAGCCGCCGCGCGACCGCCAGGCCATAGCTCTGGCCGATGGTGTGCGGTTTGAGTCGATAGAGCGGCTCGAGTCGGGCCTCATCGAAATCGACTGCGGCGGCGTCGAACCCGGCGCGTGAGTAGGCGTGAAGTTTGACCGCAGTCGAGTGGGTGGCGACGGCGACAATACAGTCACGCGCGGCGAGATAGTCCATCAGACCGATCGCGAGCGCCGCGCCCTCGACCGGATCGGTGCCGCCGCCCGGCTCGTCGAGGATGACCAGGGCGGGTTCGCGCAGCGAGTTGACGATGTCAGTGAGGTTGACGATGTGGGCGGCGAAGCTCGAGAGGCTGGCGGCAATCGACTGCTCGTCGCCGATATCGGCGAAGACGCCGGCGAAGACCTTGAGCCGGCTGCCGATCGCGACGGGAATCAAGATTCCCGCCTGCGCCATCAGAGCAAAGAGTCCCAGAGTCTTGAGGGCGACGGTCTTGCCGCCGGTGTTGGGCCCGGAGATGACGATGCCGCGCTGGCCTGTGCCGACATGTAGATCGATCGGGACGGCGGTGCGTCCGCTCGCGATCAGCAGCGGATGGCGCGCCGCGATGAGCTCAACGCCATCGTTAGTGATGGTAGGCTCGACGCCGCCGCAGCGTTCGGCAAACAGCGCGCGAGCGTTGAGTGCGTCGAGCTCGATCAGAGCGTCGAAGGTGAGGCGCAGCTCCGGCGCATAGCCGCGGACCATCGCGGACAGGCGCATCAGCAGGCGGTACTCCTCGGCCGCGGCCTCGCGTTCGATGAGCATCAGGCGGTTGTTCAACTCGACCGCCCACATTGGTTCGACGAAGAGCGTTTCGCCCGAGACCGAGCGGTCCTGGACGACGCCTTCGAGGCGCTCGGTGTAATTCGGCTTGAGCGGGAGCACGAAACGGCGGTTGCGCAGAGTGACCACGTAGTCCGAGACGAAGGGCGCCATGCCGGCGTCGTTGAGCGAACGGCCGAGGCGCGTTTCGAGTTCGAGGCGCTGATCGCGCAGGCGCGTACGCAGGCGCTTGAGTTCCGGGCTGGCGTCGTCGAGCAAGCCGCCGTCGTCGGCGAGCGCCCGCAGCATCGCGTCGGCCAGCTCTTTGGGCGCGACCAGGTTGCGCACGAGCGCGCCGAGCTGGGGCAGCGCCTCGACGCGCGAGCGCAGGAAGGCGGCGGCGGTGCGGGCGACGACAACGAACTCGCGTACCTTGACCAGGGCCTCGCCGCCGAGCACGGCGCCCTCAGGCGCGACCGCGAGCATCAATTCGCGTTGATCGACAAAATCGCTCAGCGGAACGCCGCCCGAGCGCGAACGCAAATCAACCAGCTCGGCGGTGGCGCGCAGGCGCGCGCGCACTTCATCGAGGTCGGTGGAGGGCTGGAGCGCCGCGGCCGCGCGCCGGCCTGGCTCTGAGACGGCAAGGCCCGCGATCAGCGCGACGATCTTGTCGAACTCCAGGGCTTTCAGATCGCGTTCACGCATTTGCCGCCGGTCCGTCGCTTCCTTCGCTCAGCCAAAGCATTTAACGATATTATCTACGTCCAAGGAGAGCGCCAGACGCAAGCATGGAACGCATCGAATCGCGCATCAACCCAAACGATCCGGAGTTCAAACAGAACCGCGCCGCGATGGTCGCGCGCTGCGAGCAACTGCGCGCCGACATCGAGCGTATCCGGCAAGGCGGCCCTGAGCATGCGCGCAAGCGCCACGTCGAGCGCGGCAAGCTGCTGCCGCGCGAGCGCGTGCGCCGCCTGCTCGACCCGGCGAGTCCGTTTCTCGAACTCTCGATGCTCGCCGCATACGGCATGTACGACGGTGAAGCGCCATGCGCAAGTATCATCACCGGGATCGGGCGCATCCGGGGGCGAGAGGCAGTGATCGTCGCGAATGACGCCACAGTCAAGGGCGGCACTTATTATCCGATCACCGTCAAGAAGCATCTGCGGGCACAAGAGATCGCGCTCGAGAACCGGCTGCCCTGCGTCTATCTGGTCGATTCGGGCGGGGCTTTCTTGCCGTTGCAGGCCGAGGTTTTTCCCGATCGTGAACACTTTGGCAGAATTTTCTACAATCAGGCGCAGATGTCAGCGGCTGGACTGGCGCAGGTCGCGATCGTGATGGGCTCCTGCACCGCGGGCGGCGCCTACGTGCCCGCGATGTGCGACGAGAACGTAATCGTGCGCGAGCAGGGGACGATTTTTTTGGCCGGTCCGCCGCTGGTGCGCGCCGCGACTGGCGAAGTGGTCAGCGCCGAGGAGCTTGGCGGTGGCGACGTGCATACGCGGATTTCGGGCGTGAGCGATCATCTGGCGGACGACGACGAGCACGCGCTGGAAATCGCGCGCAACGTGTTCGAGAATCTCGGCTTACGCCGCGACCCCAGCACGGCGCTCGAGCAGGAGGCGCCGGAAGAGCCCTACTACGACCCAGCCGAGCTCTACGGCGTCATCTCGGCCGATCCGCGCAAGCCCTACGAGGTGCGCGAGGTGATCGCGCGGATGGTTGACGGCAGCCGGATGCACGAATTCAAGCCGCGTTACGGCGCGACGCTGGTCACCGGCTTCGCGCGAATTCACGGCTATCCGGTCGGGATAGTCGCCAACAACGGCGTGCTTTTCAGCGAGTCGGCGCTCAAGGCCACGCACTTTATCCAGATGTGCTGCGCGCGGCGCATCCCGCTGTTGTTCCTGCAGAGCATCACCGGATTTATCGTCGGCAAGCGTTACGAACAGGGCGGGATCGCGAAGGACGGGGCGAAGATGGTCAATGCCGTGGCGAACGCGCAGGTCCCGAAGTTCACCGTGATCATCGGGGCGTCGAACGGCGCGGGCAATTATGGGATGTGCGGGCGGGCCTACTCGCCACGACTGCTTTTCATGTGGCCCAACGCGCGAATTTCAGTGATGGGCGGGGAGCAGGCGGCGAATACGCTGCTGACGGTGAAGCTCGATCAGCTCGCACGCGAGGGCGGCGCGATGACCGCGGCGGAGCAGGCGGAGTTTACCCGGCCGACGCTCGAGAAGTACGAACATGAATCGAGCTGCTACTATGCCAGCGCGCGCCTGTGGGACGACGGCGTGATCGATCCGCTCGAGACGCGCGCGACGCTCGCGCTCGGGATCGCAGCGTCGCTGAACGCAGGAATTCCGGAGGCGGCGCGGTTCGGCGTGTTCCGGATGTAACACTAGCGGAGCCCCGTTGCGGGGCGAAGCGAGCAGGCGAGTCTGCGAGCTGCGTCAGGAATCTTAAATCAGCGCGATCATTGCGGTCCGTTAACTCATCGCGATCGCGATGCGCTACGATGACGCCGACCGCCAACGCATAGGAGTGGAAGCATGAAGGGCTACGGCGTCACCGTCTCACCGATGTCCGGGATTCCCTATTCCGAGTTCGTGCAACTCGCGCGCGAAACCGAGGACGCCGGCTATAGCGGCGTGTTTATCCCGGAGGCCAACAATGACGCGCTGATGTGTTCGCTGAGCGCGGTCAACGCGACCAAGCGCGTCAGCATCGCTACCTGGATCGTAAATATCTATCTCCGCGAGCCGACGCTGTGCGCGGCCGCCGCCGAGATGGCGCAGGACGCCGCGGGCGGGCGCTTCGTACTGGGACTCGGCGTCAGTCATCGCCCGGCGCTCGAAGCGCGCGGGATCGAGATGGGCAATGCACGCGATCGTCTGCGGCGCGATACGAAGGTGATCCGCGAGGCCTTTCGCGGCGAGATCAACATGTTTGGCATGAAGCTGCGCACGCCGCGCAACCCGATTCCGATCTACTACGCGGCGCTGGCGCTGGAAACCGCGAAGCTCGGCGGCGAGCTCGCCGACGGCCTGATGCTCTACATGTGTTCTCCCGAGCGGATGCGCAAATCGATCGACGCCGCGCGCGCGGTTGCACAGAGTCGCGGCCGCAAGCCCTCGGAAATCACGATGACGTGCGGCGTGCCGGTGTTCCTCCACGATGATCTCAAGACCGCATATGCGGCGGCGCGGCAGGGCCTCGCGTTTTACGGCGCGCTGCCGTTTTACAATCGGATTCTGGCGAAGAGCGGTTTCGCGATGCCCGCAGCGCGAATCATGGAGGCGGCGCGGCGGCGCGACCCGAAGGGGATGGCCGAGGGTATGACAGACGAGCTATCGGATGCGGTCGCGATCGTCGGTCCGGCGTCGCGCTGCCAGGAGCGGCTCGAACAGTATCGCAAGCAAGGATGCGACGTCCCGGTCCTGGTGCCGAATCCGATCGGCGAGGATTACACGAGCGGTGTGCGCCGCGTGCTGAGGGCCTTCGCGAAACTGAATTAGACCGGGACTCAGCGGCCCTCAGAGGCCGTAGCAGCGAGCGGCGTTGGCGCCCATGATTTTCTCCTGCGAACCTTGCGGCAGCGTGGCGCAATGCTCGCGAAGCTCGCCGACGACGCCCGGAAAGACGCAATCGTAATGCGGATAGTCGGAAGCCCACATCATATATTCGTCGACGCCCGACGCGGCCGCCATCTTGAGCAAGGGATCGTCAGGCTCGCATGAGCAAAAACATTGTCGGCGGAAATACTCGCTCGGCGCGAGCTTCATCTTCGGCGCCATGTGACCGATCTTTTCGTAGAATTCATCGAGCCGTGCGAGCCAGTAGGGAACCCAACCGCCGCCCGCTTCGAGGAAAGCGACGCGCAGGCGCGGATACTTGTCGAGCACGCCGCCGCATATGAGGTTCATGCACGCCATCTCCTGTTCGAGCGGATGCGAAATAACCATCCGTTGAAAGAAGTCGCGGTAGCGGTCAAATCCGGCAGTTGGCATATCGCCCATGACGGCGGCGTGAAGCGCGATCGTACAATCGAGATCCTGCGCCGCGGCCCAAAATGGATCATAGGCCGGGTCGCTGAGGACGCGGTCGTTGTATGGATTTGAGCGCACGAGCACGGCTTTGACACCATGCTCCTTGACCACGCGGCGCATTTCCGCGACGGCCAGATCGACGTCGAGCAGCGGCACCGGGGCGACACTCAAAAGGCGAGCGGGAGCGACGCGGCAGAAATCCGCCATCCAGTTGTTGTAGGCGCGGCATCCGGCGGCCGAGACGGCCGGGTCTTTGACGCCGACAAACATCAGCCCGATGGAGGGAAACAGAACGGAAACGTCGATCCCTTCCGAATCCATGTCCTTCAGCCGAGCGTGCGGGTCGAAGCTGCCCGGCCGCAAGTCATCCCACGACAGTTTGCGCATCAGGTCCGGGGTCGCGAGGCCTCCGGGAATGCACATCGCTGCCGGTGAGTAGGCGTTGTTGGTTGCGACCTTGTCGCCGACGACAAAGCGATCGACGCCGTCGGAATCTTTAATGATCCGCGGGAGCCGTTCACGATATTGCGGTTCAACATAATCGTTCCAGAAGGTGCGCGGCTCGACGATGTGTCCGTCGGCATCGATGATTCTGGTCATCGCAGTGCTCCCTTGCGCCGCTACAGCCGCTGATCGAATTGCACGATAATGCCGTCGGGGTCCTGGAACAGGCAGGTCAGGACTTTGCCGCCTGGCGGCTCGCCATAAGCGACGGTGTCGGATTCGAGCGGCCGCACGAGAATCGGCACGCCTGCGGCTGACAGCTTATCGACGCGCGCGCGCAGATCGTCGACCCAGAAGGCGAAATGGTGGACGCCGACCTGATCGAGTTTGATCGCCTCGCCCGGCGTCTCGCCCGGGTTTTGCGACAGCACGAGGAAGCTCGCGTGCGGGCCGTCCTCGAAGCGCAGGTAGACCGCGCGCCGACTACCCTTCTGTGGACTGGTGAAGAGGGTCTTGATTCCGCCGATATTCTCCGTCGTGTCGAGGCAGACCTTCAGCCCCAACAGGTCGCGATAGAAGTGGAGCGAGCGCTCCATGTCGCGCACGCCGACCGCGATGTGTGACACTGCTTTCATGATCTTCACTCCTTGAGCGGTCGCCGATCAGGCGTTTTTCACTGCGCCGCGGTGCTGTGTGCGACCGCGCCCGACTTGATTAAGGCGTTGACCTGGCTTTCCACCACCGTGCGTTTGAAAAAATCAGGATTTGCGCCGGCCCAGAATTCAACCGGATAGCTGAAAACGAAATCACGGAAGTCGCTCTCTGTGATGACGCCGTCGTCGACCAGTTCATGCGCTTCGATCAGGACGTCGCGCATGTTAGCGACATCGAAGTGGCCGATGTCGGAGCCGAACAGCGTCTTGATGCGCGCGCCGTAGGGATTGAGCTTGTCGGCGAAGCCCCAGGCGTTGGTCGGATCGTCGGCCTCGCAGCCGAAGAAGAAGTTACGCGCAAAGAGATCGCGGAAATCGGAAGCCTTGTCGATCTTGCAGGCGGCAAAGTCATCGATGACCGCGGGACCCTGCGCGGCCCATCGCGCGGCGGCCGCGTCGCCTTCGGGCACGGATTGCCAAGCGTCGAGTTTTTCCGCGGCCTCCTTACCGCCGTATTGCTCGAACAGTTGGCGCAGCATCTTGCGATCGAGATTGGCGGGATCAACCTCCGCGAGCGCCTCGGCGTTGCGCTTCTTCCAATGGCCGATCAGGTCGCTATAGAGCTGGCAGGCCCAGCCGACGCCGCCCTCGAGAAAGGCGCACTTGAGAGTCGGGAAGCGCCGCGTCACGCCGCCGAGCACGAGCGCCTTGCAGACCGCCTCGCCGGCGCTGGCGAAATGGCCAATATGGTTGTACGTGAAGTTCGTCGGCGACATGCGGAAGCCCGCGCTGCGGCCGGCGCTATGGAAGGTGGGCGCGAAGCCCAACTCGACGCACTTCGCCCAGACCGGATCGTAGTCGTGGTCGCTGTCGAGCCCGAGGGGGTCGTAGATCGTGCCCGAGCGGAGCGAGCCGCCCTTGCGCGCCAGCGCCGGGATCGGGCGGCGGATCATGCTGCCGAGGACGATCACTTTCAGTCCGAGTGACTTGACGTGCTCGAGCTCCGCGAGCGCCTCAGCCGGCGTATGCATCGGGATCGCCGCAGCGGGCGTGAGCCGGTCGGCGAACTCGCCAAAAACGTCGGCGATGTACATATTAAAGCCGCGGCAGGTTGCCTGGCGCATCTCAGCGTCGCTGATCGAATAGAGGCCCAGGCCGGTGGTTGGATAGAGCACGGCGAAATCGAGGCCGAGTTCGTCGAGGCGGTGGTAGAGCAGTTTCGGCAGCATCGCGGTGGCGCGATCGCGCGTGTTCCTGGTCGGAAACGGCCACCAGGCCTGTTGCGCGCGGCCTTCATCGCGCCGCTGCTCATTGCTCAAGGAGAGGATATTCCCGACGACGGCGTCGCGCGATTTGAGGCCTTCGGCCGCTTTGTTGCCTGCAACTTTCCTGAGGTAGTCGAGGATCATCGGATGGTACTCGACCCAGTGACCGTCCGAATCGATTACCGGATGGCTCAGGCTCGCACGAAGCTTCTGCGGGTCGGCGTGATGGTTACCAGACATGGATTGCTGCCCTCGACGTTCGACTTCGATCCAAGAGCTAGCGGGCGGAATGTTTTGATGTCAAGGCGCGATTGGCGGCTAAAATCGCCGCGGCCCGAGCGTTTGGGCTTGCGCAGCTCATCTTGCTAGAAGCGATCAGGTTCAGGCCTGTGGAGTATACGATGGCGGGTAGGCTCGAAGGCAAAGTCGCATTCATCACCGGGAGCGGATCTGGAATCGGGCGGGCGGCGGCGGTACGCTTCTCGCGCGAAGGTGCGCAGGTCGTCGTCGCGGAGATCTCGCGCGAAGGCGGCGAGCGCACGGTCGCGATGGCGCGCGACCTCGGCGGCGACGCCACGTTCGTGCATACCGACGTGACCGAGCCCGTGAGCGTCGAGCACGCGATCGCGGCGACGGTTGCGGCCTACGGCAAGCTCAATATCCTCTACAACAACGCCGGCGGCTCGACCGCTCAGGATGGTCCCGTCACGAAAGTCACGGTCGACGAATTCTGGCGCACGATCAAAGTCGATCTCTACGGCACCTTCCTGGCGTGCAAGTACGGGATTCCCGAGCTGATCAAGGCGGGCGGTGGCGCGATTATCAATACCAGCTCACTGGTGGCGCTCGCCGGCATCAAGGGACGCGACGCCTACACGGCGGCCAAGGGCGGCGTGCTGGCGATGACCCGCTCGATGGCGGTGAACTACGCCAAGCACAAGATCCGGGTCAATGCGATCGCGCCTGGGGCGACGCTCACCGAGCGGGTGCGCAAGCTGCTCAGCGACGATCCGGGCGGCGCCGCGATGGCGAGCAACCATCTGCTCGGGATGGGCGAGCCGGAGGATATCGCGAACATGGCGCTGTTCCTCGCTTCCGACGAGGCGCGCATCATCACCGGCGCGATTTTCCCGGTCGACAGCGGCTGGTCGGCGATGTGAGGTGAGCGGAATCGAACTGGACGGAGGCCTGGCATGATCT
>JBOHWF010000093.1:0-33435 GCA_050736455.1 Binataceae bacterium (SeqCode)
CGGGGCCGTGGACGCCGTCGGGACCGGGATGAGTGAGCGGATACTGGCCCTGATTCGGCGTTTGAAGAGCGCGGCGATCACCGCCGACGACTGGGCGGCGGTCGCCGCGGGGCTGCCGGCGCCGGCGCGCGCGGGGCTTTCGGACTTCACTGCGATTTTTGCCCGGTATCAGGAACTCCTCGCCGAGCGCGGGCTGGCAGACCGGCACGGCCGCGAAGCCGCCGCACTCGACCTGCTCCATCGGATCGAGGCGAGCGGCGGTCGCCGTCCGCAATTGCTCGCCGGCGTCACACAGCTCCTGGTCGCCGAGATTTACGATCTGAGCCTCCTCCAGTTCATGACGATCGCGGCGCTGATTCGCATCGTCGGTGACGCCGAAGTGACGATTCAGGCCGTGCCGCATCGGGTCAACGCGAGCCGCTTCGCCGAGCTGACCTGGAATCGCTTCGTCGGCGAGGAATCGATCGCGAATCAGGTGTTGCCGGACTTCGTCCGCCGTGACGGCCGCCGCGGCCAGTTGGGCTTTATTCTCGAGCATTTTTTTGGCGACAGCGTCTCGCCACCGCCAGCGGCTGACGGCAGCGTCACGGTGATCGACGCGGCCAACGCGCGCGCGGAAGCCGAGGCGGCCGCGCGCATGATTCGCCAGCGGCTCGAGCCCGGCGCCGAAAACGAAGAAATCCCACTCCATCGGATCGCGATCGTGGCGCGCGATCTCACGCTCTATGACGATTACCTCGAGGCTGCCTTTCGCCGCTATCGCATTCCGCTCCGGCGCGAGCTCGGCCCCGTGCTGCGCGCGACCACTCCGGTCCGCGCCATCCTCGAACTCGTCCGTCTGCCGCTTGAGGCCTTTCCACGCGAGCGCCTCATCGCACTCTGTGACAGCCCTCTTATGCCGCTCCGTGCGGCCCGCTATCGCACGCTCCCGCGCGAAGCTGGATATATCGATCACACCACCCGACCGCTAGCGGAGTGTCTCGCGAGTCGGCGCGAAGCGCTGCGCGATGCACTCGCCGCGGCGGAGCCGGAAGCGCAGCACGATCAGATTGCGCGCCGGCTTGCAGCGCTCGAGCGCGGCGCCGCGGTCTGGGCGGAGCTGCTGGAGACGCTGACGACCCTCGTCACTCCGGCCACATTGGCGGATCACGTCATGGGCCTCGTCGCGACGCTTGAGCGGCTCGGCTTCGATCCGGCAGCAGCGTCGCTCAGCGATAGTGCCGCGCGCGCCGCCGGTCCCCTGTGGCGCGCGCTCGATGAACTCGCCGCTGCCGGCGCGCGCGTGATGCCGGCTCGAGTCCTGACACTGCGTGAATTCGCCGAATTGCTCGAAACCGCGCTGCACGAGTCCCCGATGGAATCTACCGACGACGACGGCAATGCCGTACGCGCGCTCTCGATTCTTGAAGCCCGGGGCCTCGATTTCGACCTGGTCATCGTCCTCGGGCTCAACGACGGCGTTTTCCCGCGCTATCATCCCGAGGACCCGCTCCTCGCCGACGGGACATCGCGCCTGCTCAACCGCGCCCTGCGGGGGCGGCTCAGGGAGCGCTTCGGCGAAAAGATGCCCGATGCGCCGGGGCCGATCCTGCGCTCGCGCAGTGAGCGCAACAGTGAGGAGCCGTTCCTGTTTTTTCTCGCGCTCTCGATGCCGGCGCGGGCCATCGTCTTGTCTTGCGCGCGCGAGGACGAGCGCGGCAGGCCGCTGGAAGCTTCGCCGTTTCTCGACGAAGTGCGGCGCCGTCTCGGCGCGGAGTGCCAGGTCGAGCATCGAGCCAGTCGCGCGCACACCCGGCTGGAAGATTGCTTCAGCGAGCGCGACTTCCTCGACGCTGCCGCGCGCGGAGGAGAGCTCGAGCGTCTGCCGCCAGACTGCGGTGTCGCGCATGGGCGGATTGAATCGATCAGCCGCCGCATTCAGATCGAGCAGCATCGCGCCGACTACTTCGCGCGGCCCACGCGGGAGACATTGTTCGCGCGGGGCCAGCGCGTCGCGCGCAAAACGAAGGCTTGGAGCACCGCGGCGGCGCGCGCGGCCGATGAAAAAAAGCATTTGTCGGCGGGCGAATTCGACGGCCGCGTCGTGTCGGACGCGCGGCTCGCCCAGGCGCTGCTCGCCACCCCGTCCGGTGCGCCGCGGCCCTGGAGCGCCAAGCAGTTGAGCGAGATGGCAGTGTGTGGCTTCAACTTCTTCGCCCGCCGGCTCCTGCGCCTGCGCGACGCCGACGAACTCGAACACGAGTCGACCCGGCTCGAAATCGGCGAGTTGGTCCATCGGATCCTGAGCGATTTCTTTAACGCCAAGCCAGACTTCAGCGATCCCGCCGCCGCGCTCCGAATGGCGCAGACGGTTGCCGAAGAATGGCGGCGGCGGACTGCCGCGGCGTCGCGCGACCAGGCCTTCTTCGAGCTCGGCTGGACCACTGTCCGCGAGATGATCGCCGAAGCCGTTGCCTATGAAATTGCGCGCCGCACGGAGGGCGGCGCTCCGGATGAACTCGAACATGAATATCGGCTGGACTTCTCCCTGGAACTGAGCGGCCTGGGCGATCCCGAAGGCGCACGGATCATGCTCGAGGGTTGGATCGACCGGCTCGAGCTGTATCTGCAACCCGCTACGCAGACGATCGCGCGGATGCGGGTGGTCGATTACAAAACCTCGCGCCGCCTCAAGCGGCTGGCCGATCTGCTCCGGCCGGCAGATTTCGCCACCACCGACCTGCAGATGCCGGTTTATCTGTTCGGCGCGGTCACCCAGTTGCGCGACCGACTGGCGCCGGAAGTTGCGGTCGAGGCCAGCTATATCGCCTTGCAGAATCGCGTGAAGGAGACCGCGGCGTTGGAAGTGCCGCGCGAATTGCTCGAGACCAGATCCGACGCCCTGATTGCCACGCGCATCCGCGAGTTGGTCGCCGACGCGACCGCTGGCCGCTTCGAAGCCGATCCACTCGAGTGCAGCGATTGGTGCCCATACCGCCCGGTCTGCCGGTTTCAAAAGCCCGCCTCACAATGATCAGGGCCGACGGCAAGATTAAACTTGGCGCGCAACAGGCCGCGGCGATTACTGCACCGGGCAATCTGCTGGTACAGGCCGGGGCCGGCTCCGGCAAAACCGAGGTGCTGGCGCGGCGCGTGGTGGCGCTGCTGGCCGGCGACCTGGCGGGCCGCCCGCCGCTCGCTCCCGAGGCGATCGCGGCGATCACCTTCACCGAAAAGGCCGCGCTCGATATGCGGATGCGGATCGCACGCGTGCTTGACGATCGGATTCATGAAAAGAGCCAGGGCGAGACTGAGCACCGCGAACATCTGATCCGCGCGCAGCGGACGCTGGCGTTGGCCCGCATTTCGACCATCCACGCCTTTTGTGCGCGGATCCTGCGCGAAAATCCCGTCGCGGCCGGGCTTGATCTCAACTTCGAGGTGCTCGACGAATACGAGAGTGCCACCTTCTTCGAGCAGAGCTGCCGCCAGACGCTGGTCGCGGCGGTCCGCGGCGGCGACCCCGGGGCCCAGTTCCTGGTGCGCGCGCGCCGCCTGCGGGGCAGCGTTTACCGCGAGGGCGCGCTCCAGATCCTTCAGCGGCTCCTGGGCGAAGCGCGGCGGCTCGGCGGCGACGCCGAGTGGATCCTCGAGCAGACCGAGCGGAGCGTGGCGCGGCTGGCGCAGGCGCCGGATCAAATCGCGCGTTACGCACGCGATCTGGTGCGTCTGATCGACGAATGGTTGGATTCCCGCGAGCGCGCCAAAAACGGCAAGCTCGAGCGATCGGAACGCACCTCGCACACTCGTTCACTTGGCCGCGCCTCGCAGACTCGGCCGCCACTTTATCTTGGCCGCGCCTCGCAGACTCGGCCGCCCCCTGTGCTCGCTTCGCCTCCGGCTCTGCTGGCGTTGCGCGAGTTGTGGCCGTCGGTGCGGCCGGCGATTCTGGGGCTCGACGGCGCGGCGCAACCGTCCGCCCTCGAGTTCCTGCGCGAGGTCTGCGCGGCGCTGCCCTCTGCGCACGAGCCTCATCGCGCGGCGGTCCACGCGATCCGCGAATTGGTTCAAAGCAAACCGGAAGGCTTCGGGCTCGACGGCAAGCTGATCGCGGCCTGGGGCGAACGGCGCGCGACGACTCCCGCGCTCGAGGTGGCGCGGCTGATGGTCCAAGTCGAACGCGAGTTCGACGAAGCAAAGCGGCGTGAGCGCGTCGTCACCTTTGACGATTTGCTCATAGCGGTCCACGACCTGCTCGACAATCACCAGGCCGTGGCCGACCGTTACCGCACGGAATTGCGCGCGCTCCTAATCGACGAGTATCAGGACACCAACGCCGTGCAGGACGAGATTGTCGCGCGCCTCACCGATCCGCGGCCGGGCGCTGCGCCGCCCGCCGAACTGTTCATCGTCGGCGACGAGAAACAATCGATCTATCGGTTTCGCGGCGCCGACGTGCGGGTCTTCCGCCGCTCGCGCGTCTCCGCGCCCACGGCCTTGCCACTCGCCGAAAATCGGCGCTCGACGCCGAATATTCTGAATTTCGTCAACGGTCTGTTCGCGTCGGCGATGGCCGCCGGCGGCGCGTCGCCGCCGGACTATCTGGTCACCTGGAATCCGGCGCACGCTTTGATCCCGTCGCGCCCGCCGAACCCCGACTATGCGGTCGAGATTATCCCGGCGATTGACGACGACGCCGCGCCGGGCGGCGCCGGCGCGGGCCGACTGAACGCGGCCGAAAAGCGCGAGCTCGAGGCGCGCGCGCTGGCCCATCGGATTCGCGCGATCGTGGCAGCCGGCGATCTTATCGCCGCCGCGGACGGTGCGCCGCAACCGGCGAACTATCGGGATATCGCGGTGCTCTTCCGCGCCTTCTCAAATATTGCGATCTACGAGCAGGCTTTCGTGAGCGCCGGGATTCCATCCTACACGGTCAAGGGGCGCGGCTTTTACGGCCGGCGCGAGGTGATCGATCTGGTCGAGCTGCTCGCCGCGGTGGACGACCCGCGCGATTCGCTCGCGCTCGCCGCGACCCTGCGCTCGCCCTTCTTCGCGCTCTCCGACAACACCCTGCTCGAGCTCGGTTTGCGGCTTCGTGAAACCGCTGAGAGCGGCGGCCCGGCCTCGCTCGCCGAGCTGTTCGCCGGGGCCGCGGACGGCTTCGGCTGGCTGGCGGCGGGCCGCGAAGAAGCGGAGCAGGCGCGGCGTGTGCTCGACGAACTGCGCCGCTTGCGCGGCCGCGTCCCGCTGCTCGAAATTGTCGAGCGCGCGCTCGACTTGACCGACTACGAAAGCGTGATGGCCGGCCTGCCGCAGGGCGCTCAGCGCGACGCCAATCTGCACAAGCTGGTCGAACTCGCGCGCCGCTTCGACGCGCTGCACTTTTTTTCGTTTCATGATTTCGTCGCTTACTTGCGCCGCCTGCTCGAGGAGGAACCCTACGAGCCGCAGGCGCAGATTCTCGGCGAGGGCGAGAACGTCGTCCGCCTGATGACGGTACATCAGGCCAAGGGCCTGGAGTTTCCCATCGTCATCCTCGCCGACGCCGGCCGCGGCCCGGCTCGCGACCCGCGGACGCCCCTGCTCGATCCCGACAACGGTCTGATCCTGCGCGCCACCGCCGGCAGCGGCGGTGACGAGATTCCCAGCGCCGCGCTCGAACGCTACCGCGCGCGCCTGTCTGACGAGGAGGCGGCGGAATCAGTCCGCATCCTCTATGTCGCGCTGACCCGCGCCCGCGACCGGCTAATCGTTAGTGAGGGCGCTGGCACGGAGGGATGGTCGAAGCTACTGCGAGAGTTTATCGGGAAACGGCACTTTACAGAGTTCGCGCGAGCGAATGGTGTGAATGCGGAAATCGAACATCCGGACGCATCGATCGTGATCCGCAGCGCGGACTTGACCGCGCTGGAAGCCGCGCCCGCTGAGCTCGAAATCGCCGCGCCGGTCGAAGGCCTCGCAAAGAGGGGCGAGCCGACTGCCAAGCTTGCCGCGAAAATGCGCCAACGCCTCGCGCCGCGCCCCGCCGAGTCCGCCGCGCTTATCGTCAGTCCCACCGCGCTCGCCGATTTCGACCGCTGCCCCCGCCAATACTGGCTGCGCCACGGCCTCGGTCTGCCCGAGTCGCGCCAGCGCGGAGCCGGGGGTGGCGACGCCGCCGCTATGGGGGAGGTGGCGCATCAGGTGCTGGAACGGCTGCAACTCGGCCATCGGCGCGTGGAGACGGAGGAGGCAATCGTCCCTCTGGTCGAGAGTCTCGGGGCGGCGGCGGCGCTCGATTCCGATCAGCAGGCGGAGATCGCGCGCGACCTCGGACGTTATACCGCCACGGTCTCCCTCCGCGAGACTATCGTTGGCCGCGAACTTCCCTTCATGCTCGACGCCGCGCCCGGTTTTTTCGTGCGCGGCCAGATCGATCTTTTGCTGCAGGACGGCGCAAACATTCTGGTGCGCGACTACAAGTACTCGCGCCGCGCAGAGGCCGCGCGCTATGCCCTGCAACTCGAGTGCTACGCGCTGGCGGCGGCGACCGCGATGCCCGGCCAGGCGATTGCGGCGGAGATCGTCGCGCTGCGCGGCGGCCCACAGACAGTCGCGGTGAGTCTGCCGTCGCTTGAGGAGATCCGAACGCGGCTGGCCGGGTTGGCGCAGGAGCTTGGGCACGCGAAAACGCATCGCGAGTACCCAAAGAAGCCTCCGCACGCCGGCGCCTGTCGCGAGCTCGGGTGCGGCTATGTGCGGCGCTGCTGGAAAGATTGACTTGCGCTGCGCGTCGGTAAAGCCTGATTGTACGCGGGTCCAATGAGACCTCTGGGGGTGATTTTTCGATGAAACGCACCGCGATCGCGATTATAGGTGTGCTGGCGACTTTGTTGATCTTCCGGCTGCCGATCTTCGCGCAAACTGCTTACGGTGATTCGGAAACGAGTGACGTTCAGCCCACGCCGAGCGAAGAACTCCAGCCGCAGCAGACTGATCCCGATGAACCCGGCGCCGCCCAGGAGCCGGCAGACGAGGGCGCTCAAGCGACCGAGCCCGACGCCAATGTGAACTCCGACAGCGATCAGAACGATCAGGGTGACGCCGATTCCAACGACGACCAGAGCGGCGACAGCGACGCGGATACGCAATAAGACGTCCAGCCGGTCGGATTGCTGCGGATGAAAGCGTGAAAAAGGAGAGCGTGAAATCCATGGCGGCGGGCCGGCTGCGGGTCGAACAGGTCAGCACGCGCGAGGGCTTCGAGCGTTTCGCGCGGTTGCCCTACGAAGTCTATGCCGGGCGCGACGCCTGGTGGCCGCCGGACGAGCAGAATGAGGTGGATCTGCTCGCGGGCCGCGCGCTGATCACGGCACACCTCGATCTGCGTCCGTTGTGCGCCTGGCGCGACGGCAAACTGGTCGCGCGGGTCAGCGCCGTCATCAACCATCGCTACAACGAGCACTGGCGCGAAAAACTCGGGCAACTGATTCACTTCGAGGCGCTGGCCAACGAGGATCAGGCAGTCGCCGCGCTGCTCGACGAAGCCCTCAACTGGCTGGCGCAGCGCGGGATGACGGCGGCGCGCAGTGGTTTCGCCGCGTTTTTGGATTACCCCTACGCGATCGACGGCTACGGCGAGCTCGCGTCGTTTCTACTGCGCGGCAATCCCGAGTGCTACCACCGCTACTTCAAGAACTCGCGCTTCTTCACCGAGAAGGGACAGGTCGATTACACGGCGAACCTGACGCCGGAACTGCTTGGGCGCTACGGCGCGATGGAGGACGCCGCGCGCCGTGCCGGCGTCGTGCTGAAAAGCTGGCGCGAGTATGGTTTCCTGGCCGCGATTGACGCCTGGACGGACGTCATCAATTCAGCTTTCGATCGGCACTGGGGCTGGAATCCGATTACGCGCGAAGAAGTCCGTCCGATGCTCTTGCCGATGCAAGCGACGCTGGTCGCGGACCTCTCAATCATCGCCGAGCTGGACAGCGCTGCGGTCGGTGCGGTCTTCTCGGTGCCCGATCTCACCGGGCTGCTCGCGCAGACCCGGCCCGGGGTCAAACTCCGGCCCGAGCGGGGCGGCGGTACTCGCGGGGCCTTGATCAACGTCGGCGTCATCGAGCGGGCGCGGGCGCGCGGAATCGCCGCGGCGATGGCGGCGCGGTCCTTCCTGACGATGGCGCGTAATCGGATGAAATTCGCCGGCTATACCCTCGTGCTCGATGACAACTGGCCCTCGCGCCGCACCGCAGAGAGTCTCGGCGCGCAAGTCACCGGCAATTTCGTCACCTACGGCCGCGAATTGTAGCGGCTAGTGCTGCGCGGCCGCCGAATCGGATGCCCGATCGGTCAGCCACCAGCGGCGTAGCGCCACCAGCGACCAGACTGCTTCGACCACGCCGAACGGCCACGCCCCCTGTGCGAAGCCGTAAATCGAGCCGAGCACACAGGCGCCGGCGAACGCCAGGACAAACCAGTAACTGCGATCTTCGAGCGCATAGCAGATCAGCATCGAGGTGACCGCAAACAGCCCGAACCACGTGAGTCCGTTCATTGCGGGTTGATGCTGTCTGCATCGCGCTCGCTCAGCAAGTTCTGCGGCTGCGAGCCGATACAGTCGAGCACGATCGTCGGCTTGGCCGCGAGGTTCTCTTGCGCGGCCAAGCAGCGTCAATCTGTCGGTCTTGATTTTTCTGAAGCAGGTGATGCTATAGGCACTATCCCGCGGCCTCGGCCTGCCTACAAAGCCGATCGGGAAATATGCGCACGCGCTCGACGAGGGGCGGGATTCGGGTAGGAGGCAATTGACGCAAAGGGGGAAGAATCGTGCGAACATTTGTTCGAACAACCATCATTGCGCTGCTCGCCGTCGCCGCGATGAATGGGTGGGGGAGGGCCAGCGACGCAGCAACCTCAAGCAATCCGATCCCGCCGGGCACCGTCATCAACCTGCAGAACTGGCAGCAGTACCAGGGGTATATGACCGACGGCATGCAGGCGCTCTTCGCCGGGGCTTATCACTGGAAATTTCCGCCCGATTTTGAGTTGGTGATCGAGCCGACCAAGACCTATCCAGCCGGCTCCCGCGAATACATCGATAATACCGAGAAATACGCGAGCCAGGTGAGGATCGATAGTCTGCCCGACGGCGGGCACAACCTGGCGAACTACACTGCCGGTTTGCCTTTTCCCAATCCGAAGGAGCCGCTGAAGGGATGGAAGATTCTCGTCAACAACTGGTTCGCCTACCAGCCGTACGAGTTAGCCACCCCCAAGGCCGCCCTGTGGTATCAAGATCGCTTCGGCAGCACCAGCGCCAGCACCCTCTTGATCGCTGAGCGCCGGATGGCGCACATCTCTGATCCGGGCCAGGCGATCTACGAAGACCGCACGCCCAACGCCGACTTCATCCAGTACTTCGAGCAAATCACGCCCGAGCAGGCCAGGTACACGACCTTGCTGTCGATTTGGCCGCGCGATCTGGCTCAGTCGATCGATACCTACGTCTTCGTCCCGGCGCTGCGGCGGTCACTGCGGCTTTCCACCACTGCGCGTTGCAGCCCGGCCTTCGGATCCGACTTTGTCTACGACGACACGCGTCATGGCGCCTTCAACGGCAGCATCACCCAGTTCGACGCGAAGTTCCTGAGGGATCAAAAAATCCTCGAGGCCGTCGAGTACAATGCGTTCGACGCCGAACTTCCGACCAATGCGAACTACTTTTCCCCGAGCGTCTGGTTTTCCAAGCCCGCCCTGAGCAAGTGGCAGGTGCGGGACAGTTACGTGATCGACGTCCGCCGCATCCCGTCGCTGGCCGCCGGCTACTGCTACGGCAGCCGCATTCTCTACGTCGACAAGGACGTGATGCAGGCGATGTGGGCCGATCTTTACGATTCCAATATGAAGCTGTGGAAGGTCGATTATGACCCGCAGGCCATCATCGAGGTGCCTCAGGTTGGCAGGATCTGGACGAACTACGGCTGGGGCGACATGTACGATCTGCAAAACGACCATATGACCTTCGTGACGTTACCGATGGTCGCTAATGAGCAATGCCGCAATGTCAACGGTGCCGACCTGACCGACATCAGCCGCTATTTCAGCGCCGGGGGTCTGCAACAAATCATGCGCTAGGGCGCCTGACTTGGAATCTTGACGCAGCTCGCGGACTCGCCTGCTCGCTCCGACGCGCCGTGCGTCTCTGCTAGCGTTCGATTACAGCGGATCGAAGTAGGGCGCGACGCGGCCGTCGAAGTGAAATTCGCGCGCGAGCGTGAGCCAAATCCGGCTCACCCCGTGCAACGGTTCGGGCAGGCCGTCGAGCGGAAAGAAACCCGCGGCTAACGCCTCCAACGGATGCGGCTTCAGCTCGCCACCGTCGAGCCGGCAATAAAACAGCGCCGAATAAATATGGCGCATCGGCGAGCCGAGCTTCTGGCTGTCGGTCAGGCCCATCAGCCGGAGCGGAGTGACGCGCAGCCCGGTCTCCTCGCGGACTTCGCGCGCGACGTTTTCGGCCGGCGAGACGCCAACCTCGCAAAACCCGGTCGGGTACCACCAACGTCCGCTGGTCCGCTGGATCATCAGCAACTCGTCGCGCGCATTGAAGACGATCGCGCCGCATCCGACCGCGGCGGTAACGTAGCCGTCATGGCCGGAGCCCACCTCGTCGCGCCAGCGCTGATAAAGTGAGTCGACCGCCGCGGCGTCACCGGCCTCCAGCGCGACGCTCATCCGCGCCGCCTCACGGAGCAGCTCTTCGTAACGCTCGGCATCGAAGCCGTCAGGCTTGAAGGCCAACCCGGTCCGTGCGATCGCGCTGACCCGTTCGATAAAGCGCGCAAGTTCCTGATGCAGTTCACGTCCAGCCATCCAGCAATGCCCTCGCCATCGATGGTAACAGGAGGCGGTAGGGCATCGAAGCGGAGCTGGTCGAGCCTTATTGCCCTTGACATAAAAACGAAGAAAAAGCGAAAATCGATATGTGGCAGCGGCGGTTCAAATCACCCGATTCGACTCGGACGACTTTGCGGCAGCAGCAAAAACGGCGGCAAAAATTATCGCACCGCCGGCCGGGGTCTTTCGTGGACGCGAGTTGACCCTTAAGCATCGCCGGATCGCGTCGTGCGTGGCGCCGATCGATCATTTGATCGGCGGCGGCGTCGTGCGTGGCAGAATCAGTGAGATTATTGGCGCGACCGGCGTGGGCAAGACCTCGCTCGCGATGGCCTTTGCCGCCAATGCGACCCGCCATGAAGCCGCGGCCTGGATCGAAACCGGCGATCAGCTCGATCCGACAAGCCTAATCGCGGCCGGGGTCGAGCCGGCGCGGATGCTGTGGGTCTCGTGCCGCCAGCCTCATCTACCAAGGTGTCGTCGCGGCGCGATGATTGACGAACCCGTCGATGCGCGCGCCGCGATAGCCGGCGGCGAGCGGCGGCAATGGGTGATCGCGAGCCTCAAGGCCGCCGAATGGATTTTAGCGGCGGGCGGTTTTGGACTGATGGTCCTCGATTTCGGCGGCGCGATCCGTTTCATCCCGCAAAGCGCCGCGATCCGGCTCGCTCGCGCGGCCGAACGCAGCGGCGCTGCGCTAATCGTGCTCGCGGAGCAGCGGATGTGCGGCACTTTCGCTGCGCTCAGCCTCGAGCTTTGTCGCAGCCAGGTTTGCTTCAGCCGGACGCATCGTGAGGCGCCGGCAATCTTTGACGGTCAGGTGCTCGAAGCGCGGGTGATACGCAACAAGCTCGGCGGCTCGGGCGGCGCGGCTCGATGGGCGGTTTTCGCCGATGGCTCTTCTGCCGCAGCGGTCTTCGACGCCGGACCACGCATCGGCGCACGGCAAAAATTCTTCGCCGCGGAGCGCGCCTGATGTATCGTGGCCGCTTCATTCCGGATGCGCGGAGCGATGCAGCGGGCGCGGACGCGCAGGCCGCGCGCATCGATCGGCCGCCGCGCGCGGCAGCCGATCTCGCCGGTAAGAAGGAAAATCCTACAAATCGGCGCATCGCCTGTATCCTGGTGGCGGATTTTCCGCTCGCCGCGATCGTCCGCGCCAATCCAGAACTGCGCGATCAACCACTGGCGCTGACCCGCATGCCCGCACCGCGCCGCGCCGCCTCCGGCGCTCGCGGGAGCGCCGTGCACTATCATCCGCATAGCGAGTTGTGCGACGTCTCGCCCGTCGCGCAAGCCGCGGGCGTGCGGGTCGGGATGACGGTCGCGCAGGCGCGGGCGCTGATGCCGCAGTTGCGCGTGACGCATCCTTCGGCTGCGGCCGAGCGGGCAGCCGTCGCAGCGCTCGCAGATGCGGCTGAATCGATCTCGCCGGTAGTGGAGGAGGGCGCACCCGGCTGCGTCTGGCTCGACCTCACGGGCTTGCAACTCCTGCATCGGCCGGTGATCGGCGCCGATACGCAGGAAAGTCCCGGGGAAGAGCAGCTCGAGCAGACGATCGCAGAGGAAATCGCGCGGCGGGTTAATCGGCTGGGCCTCGTGGCCGCGGTCGGAATCGCCGCGCACAAGGAGATTGCGCAGCTCGCGGCGCGCTGCGGTGGCGTCCGGATTATAGCGGCCGGGCGCGAGCGCGAGTTTCTCGACTGGATGCCGCTCGAGTTGGCGGACCTCGGCGGCAAATTGGATGGCGGACTGAGCGGCGACGAGCTCGAATTGCGGCTCAAGCGGCTGGGCCTCAGGCGGCTGGGTGACCTGGCGCGGCTCGAGCGGCTGGCCGTTGGCAGCCGGCTGGGCGAAGCCGGCGTGAGGCTCGCCCGGCTGGCGCGCGGCGAGGGTTCGGCGATCGTCAATCCGCGGCCGCGGGCGGAGAGCTTCGTCGAGGCGGTCGAGCTTGAATACGGGATCGACAATCTCGAACCGCTGGGCTTCGTGCTGCGCGGGATGCTCGAGCGGATCACCGCACAGTTGCAGCTGCGCGGTCTGGCCGCCGGCGACCTGACGCTGTCGCTGGGGTTGGCTGATCGCCGGCGCGACGAACGGCGCGTCGCGGTCGCCGCCGCGACCCTCGAAGTCCGCGCGCTGCTCGCGTTGCTCGAGCTGAATCTCGCGGCCGCCGCGCCAGCGGCAGCGGTCGAGACCATCCGGCTTACGGTCGCGCCGCGGCGGGCGCGGCCGGCGCAACATGACCTGTTTCTTCCGCCCGCCCCGGCTCCGGATCGGCTTGAGGCGGCGCTTGCGCGGATCGCGGCCTTATGTGGCCCGGATCGAGTAGGAACCCTGCTACCGGCGGATTCATACCGGCCGGAGGCGGTGCGGCTCGGCGTTTTTGCGCCACCGCCGGCATCCGGCAGTTCGTATAGACCCTCACGCCAGGGCGCGCAAAATAACGAAGCAGTCTCGACCTCTGAATTATTGACGCAGCTCGCCGACCCTTTATCTTGGCCGCGCCTCGCAGACTCGGCCGCCACTTTATCTTGGCCGCGCCTCGCGGACTCGGCCGCCCCCTGTGCTCGCTCCGACGCGTCTTCAGAATCTGAACGCGGCTCGCAGACTCGCTCGCTCGTTTCGCTTCGCTCCACTAGCGGTGCCTCCGCCAGTGTCGCGCCGATGGCGCTGCGCACGATGCGGCCGGCCGAGGAGGTCGAGGTGATGCTTGCCTCCCGCGGGACGCCGGAATTCGTGCGCGGCAAAACGCTCTGCGCGCGCGTGATCTCGATCGCGGGTCCGTGGCGGCGTCAGGGGGAGTGGTGGGCGCAGGCGCCCGGTGCGGGATGGGCGGCGCAGGCCCCGGCTGCGTACGCGCGCGATTACTATGAACTCGCGCTCGCCGACGGCGGCGTCTATCGAGCGTATCGGGAAATGCATTCTGATCGCTGGTTCGTCGATGGCGTGTATGACTAGTTCAATCCAATAAGTAGTTTGTGAGTGAGTAATCGTTCCCCATACGTCGAGCTGCGGGCGCGCAGCGCCTTCAGTTTTCTTGAAGGTGCGACCGCGCCCGAAGAACTGGTCGAGGTGGCGGCGGCGTTCGGCTATGACGCGCTGGCGTTGGGCGATCGCGACGGATTGTATGGCGCGCCACGCTTCTATCAGGCGGCCACGCAGGCCGGGCTCAAAGCGATCGTCGGCGCGGAGGTGACGCTCGAGCATCAAAGCTTCGGCCTCGACGCCGCCTCGGCAGAGGGCGCGGCGCGGCTCTATTTGCTCGCTCCGGACCGCGAACGCTATCGCAATCTCTGCCGGATGATCACCGCGGCCAAGCTGCGGATTATCGGCGAGGGTCCCGATGGCGCGCCGCAGTATCCGCTCAAGGGTGAAAGCCGGACCACGCTCGCGGACCTTGAACAGTTCGGGGCCGGCCTGATCGGTCTTGGCGGCGGCGCGTTGAGCCCGCTTTCGCGGCGTCTCACGCGTGGCGACAATCCGCAAGCGCTGTGTGCAACGTTAGGTGACATTTTCGGTCGCGGTAATTTTTATATCGACCTGCAACGCCATCTGGATCCCGACGAGGAGCGGCTCAACCGCAAGCTCGCCGCGCTCGCCAACACCTGCAAGGTTCCGATCGTCGCCACCAACGAAGTCTGCTTCGCGACGCCGGACTCGCGCGATCCGTCGGTGACCATTGACAGCGAACGCGCATTGCTCGACGTGATGACCTGTATCCGGCGCGGTACGACGCTGGAGGAGGCCGGCCGCGCCCTGTGGATCAATCATGAGCGCAAGCTCAAGCCGCCCGTCGCGATGACGGCGTTGTTTCGCGACCTGTCCGAGGCGATCGCGGCGACCCGCACGATCGCGGATCGCTGTGAATTCACGCTCAAGGATCTCGGGTATCGTTTTCCTGATTATCCACTTCCGCCGGGCGAAACCTCAGATAGCTATTTGCAGGCGTTGACTGAGGCGGGCGCGCGCGAGCGCTGGGGCCGGCCTGACCTGCGCACGCGCCGCCAGCTCGAGCACGAGCTGGGCATAATCGCGCGGCTCAAGCTCGCGGGATATTTCCTGATCGTATGGGATATCGTGCAATTCTGCCGCGACCATCGAATTATGGCGCAGGGCCGCGGTTCGGCGGCCAATTCCGCGGTCTGCTATGCGCTCGGGATCACTGCGGTCGATGCGGTAAAGATGGAGTTGCTATTCGAGCGCTTTCTCTCCGAGGAGCGCGGCGAGTGGCCGGATATCGATATCGATCTGCCGAGCGGCGACCAGCGCGAACAGGTAATCCAGTATGTCTATCGGCGCTATGGCGAACGCGGCGCCGCGATGACCGCCAACGTGATTACCTATCGGGTGCGCAGCGCTGTGCGTGAGACTGCCAAAGTGCTGGGTTTCCCGCCTGATCAAGTCGATCGCCTCGCCAAACTGAATTACGTTTACGAATTTCAGGATCAACACGACGAATTCAGCGCGCTCCTGCGCAAGAGCGGGGTCGATCCCGACGCGCCGCGCATCAGAATGCTGACGGCGATCGTTCGCCGACTGCAGGGGCTGCCACGCCATCTGGGACAGCATAGCGGCGGCATGGTGATTGGCGCGGGCCCGCTCGACGAGATTGTGCCGCTCGAGCCGGCGACGATGCCCGGGCGGGTCGTGATCCAGTGGGACAAGGAAGACTGCGCCGACCTCGGACTCATCAAGATCGACCTGCTCGGCCTGGGGATGCTGGCGGTGCTCGAACAGGCGATTCCGCTGGTGCGCGCGCACGAGGGCGTCGAGGTCGATCTGGCGCATCTGCCGGCTGATGATCCTGCGGTTTACGCGATGCTGCAAAAGGCTGACACCGTCGGGGTCTTTCAGATCGAGAGCCGGGCGCAAATGGCGACGTTGCCGCGGATGAAGCCGCGGACGTTTTATGATCTGGTGGTCGAGGTCGCGATCATCCGGCCCGGTCCGATCGTCGGCAAGATAGTGCATCCGTATCTGGATCGGCGGGCCGGGCGCGCCCGCGTGGTTTATGATCATCCGTCGCTCGAACCGATCCTGCGCCGCACGCTGGGCGTCCCGCTGTTTCAAGAGCAACTGCTGCGGATGGCGATGACGGTCGCGGGTTTCAGCGCGGGTGAGGCGGAGGAGCTGCGCCGGGCGATGGGTTTCAAGCGTTCGACCACGCGGATGCACAAGCTCGAGCAGCGCCTGCGCGACGGGATGGCGCGCAACGCGATTCACGGCGCGACCGCCGAGCGGATTATCCAGTCGATTACCTCGTTTGCGCTTTATGGTTTTCCGGAATCGCATTCGGCCAGCTTTGCGCTCATCGCCTATGCGTCGGCTTATCTGAAGTGCCATCATCCGGCGGCGTTTTACGCGGCGATGCTCAATTGCTATCCGCTGGGCTTCTACCATCCGGCGACGCTGGTGAAGGATGCGCAGCGCCACGGCGTCGCGGTATTGCCGATCGACGTGATGCGCTCGGACTGGAAATGCACTATCGAACCCAGTGAGCAAGGTCGCGCGCTGCGACTTGGGTTCAAGTATGTCGCCGGATTGCGCGAGGAAGCCGGGTTGCGGATCGAGCGCGCGCGGGGTGAGCGGCCATTTGGATCGATCGCGGACTTCACTGCGCGGGTCGCGCCGAACAAGCGCGAACTCGACGCGATCGCTTACAGCGGGGCGTTTGCGGTCTTCGGCATGAACCGGCGGGAGGCGCTATGGCAGGCCGCCGCGGTCGAGCGCGATCCTGGTGGGCTGCTCGCGGGGGCCGAGCCGGCGCGGCGTTGGAGCGCGGAACCTGCGGAAATTGACGGCTCCGGCCTGCCGGGCATGACGCCGGTGGAGGAGACGCTCGCCGATTATGCCGCGAGCGGCGTGACCGTCGGACCGCATCTGATGGCTCATCTGCGGGCGCGACTCGCGGCGCGCGGCGTGTTGAGCGCGGCGGCGCTCGCGGAGGCTGCCGACGGTGGTTGGGTTAGATGCGCCGGCGTGGTGATCGTGCGGCAGCGGCCGGGCACCGCCAGCGGCTTCATGTTTGTCACGCTCGAAGATGAGACTGGAATCGCCAACGCGATCGTCACGCCGGATTTATTTCAGGCGAACCGTACCGTGCTCCATCGCGCGCAGATCCTGATGGTCGAGGGACCGCTGCAAAAACGCGACGGTGTGACTCACGTCCGCGGCCGGCGCTTCGTCGAGCTGAAGGCTGCCGGCCTGATGCCGCGCTCGCACGATTTCCACTAAAATAACCAAAACCGCGGTCTCGCCGAAGCGCGGAGGATTCCTCAATGAAGCTCGAAGTTCAACGGCAAAAGGCTGAACGCTTCCGCCAGATGCATGATCGCAAGCGGATTCTGGTGCTGCCCAACGCGTGGGATGCGGCGAGCGCGAAGATTTTCGAAGCGGCCGGATTCGGCGCGATCGCGACCACCAGCGCGGGGGTCGCCTACACCGCCGGTTATCCCGACGGTGAGCTGATGCCGCGCGAGGATCTGATCACGATCACGCGCTGGATCGCGCGTTGCGTCGAGGTCCCGGTGACGGCCGATATCGAGTCCGGTTTTGCCGCGGATACGAATGGCGTCGCCGATACCGTGCGCGCGCTGATCGAGGCGGGCGCTGTCGGAATCAATCTCGAAGATTCGATCCACGTCGCGGCGCGGCGGCTCTATGACATCGGCGCTGCCGTCGAGCGGGTGCAAGCGGCGCGCGAAGCCACGAAGGCGATGGGTGTGCCGCTCGTGATCAATGCGCGGACCGACGTCTTCCTGCTCGGCATCGGCGACAAGGCCGGCCGCTTCGAGCTTGCCGTCGAGCGGCTGAATGCCTATCGCCGGGCCGGCGCGGACTGCCTCTACCCGATCGGCTATTTCGATAGCGCGACTATCGCGCGCCTGGTGAAAGCGGTCGAAGGACCGATCAACGTGATCGGCCTTGCGGGAATGCCGGCGGCTGCGGAACTCGAGCGGCTCGGGGTGGCGCGCGTGAGTACCGCTTCGGGGCCGTGCCGGGTCGCGATGAGAGCGACGAAACAACTGGCCGAAGCCCTGCGGCGCGACGGCTCCTTCGAGCTTTTCGGCGGCGACCTGATGAGCCATCAGGAGGCCAACGCGTTGATGAGTAAACGCGCGTAGGGGTATATCCGTCTATCAGTCAGGTATGGCGGAATCCGGTCAATTCGAGCTGCGCCTGGGAGGGCCGCTGGATTTTACGCAGGCGCTCGCGGGGTTTCGCCGCTCCGGCGATGACCTGCTTGACCGCTGGGACGGCGAATGGCTGCTGCGGACGCTGCGGCTCGATCGCGAATCGGTGGCCTATGCCGCGCGCGCCACTGGAACAATCGCGGCGCCAGCGCTTGAGGTAACCGCGGAGACGGCTGCTCACGCGAAAAACATTCGCGAGGCGATCAAACGGTCTTTTCCTGAAATCCCGCTCGAATTCCAGAAGCTCTGCGCGGACGATCCGATAATCGGACGGCTTGCGCGAATCCATCGCGGGTTTCGTCCGGTGCTGCATCCGGATCTGCTGGTCGCGCTAATTCGATGTATCAGCGCGCAGCAGGTAAACCTGCGCTGGGCGGCGACCACCCGCCGCCGGCTCGCGGAGAAGTATGGCCGGCGGCATGAAGTGCGCGGAATGGCGGTCCGCAGCCTCGATCCGCAGACGCTCGCAAGCGCCGACGTCGCGGAGATCCGCGCACTGCAGTTCACGACGCGCAAAGCCGAATACATAGTCAATGTTGCGCGCGCGATCAGTGAAAGCGAACTTGATCTCAGTCAACTCAGTCGACTACCGGACGACGAGATAGTCGAGCGGATCACGGCGGTCCGAGGTCTCGGCCGGTGGACCGCGGAGTGGATCCTCGCGCGAACGCTGGGGCGTCCCTGCGTGTCGGCGAGCGATCTCGGCGTGCGCAAGGCAGTAGGCAAAGCCTATCTTGGCGGCCGGATAGCGTCGCCCGACGAGGTCCGTCAAGCAACTGCACACTGGGGCCTCGCGGCGGCATTCGCACAGGAGTTGATCCTTTACGCGCAGCACGAGAAAACTCTCGAGCACCGCGCGAATGAATCACCAATGATCGAATCGAGTGTTCGATAAGCGGGAAAGAAAAGGCGGACGATGAGAACCATCAATCGAATCCAATGGCTTGCGGGAATCGCGATCGCAGTGGTCGCGCTGCGGGCGGCGCCCGCGCAGGCGCAGTGGGGGCCCGGGCCACCCCAGCCGACCTGGGGCGATTTCGACCAGGGCCACGTCTGGCGCGACGCCGCCTGGTGGTGGACAAACCATCCCGAGTGGGCGCCGGTTCATCATCCGGAGTGGTGGGGCGATTTCGACGAGGCCCATGCATGGCATCCGGCGTGGTGGTGGTGGACCAATCGCGCGGCCTGGGCGCGGGCGCATCATCCGGAGTGGTGGGGCGATTCCTATCAGGGCACGTGGTACCCGGCGTCGTGGTGGTGGCAGTACTACCCGAGCTGGGTGCGACTGCATCACCCGGAATGGTGGGGCGATTTCGATCAAGGGGTGTGGTATCCGGCTGGGTGGTGGTGGCAGACGCGGCGCGACTGGGTGCTCGAGCATCATCCGGAATGGTGGGGCGAGTTCAGCCAGGGCGTCTGGTACCCGGCGCCGTGGTGGTGGCAGCATCAACCGGACTGGGTGAGGGCCAATCATCCGGATTGGTGGTGCTATCCCGAAAACAACACCTGGTATCCCGCGTCGTGGTGGTGGCAGTTCCATCCGAACTGGGTGCGTGCACACTATCCGGAATGGTGGGGTGATTTCGATGACAATCATTGCTGGCGGCCGGCCGGCTGGTGGTGGGCGAACCATCCGGACTGGGCGCGTGAAAATCACCCATACTGGTATGGTGATTTCGACGATCATCATCAATGGCATAGCGACGCCTGGTGGGTGAATCGCGACGCGGCGTGGGCCCAGCAGCATCATCCGGAATGGCTGGGCGATTACGACGAACATCATCAATGGCACAACCTGAACTGGTGGTCGCGAACCGACGCGAGCTTCGTCCGGAATAAGCATCCGGAATGGCTGCCGAAGATTCAGGAATCGCTGGAGCGCGACCACGCCGTGAGTCAGCAGGCGCTGGTGCGGCGCAATATCCAGCAGACGCGCGACCTGGATCAATTCCGGCTCGAGCAGCAGCAGACCGCAGCGCGGCAACATTCCTCGCAGTTGCAGGATCTGGAGCAACAACATCTGGCGCATTTCCAGGCGCTGGAACGGACGCATGCAGGGGATAAATCAGCAGCGGCTGGTGCGGCGAATTCGAACGCTGCCGAACGCCGGCACCAGCAGCAGGTGCAGGCGCTCGAACTTCAGCACGACGCGCAGCTCAAGCAATTCGAGGCACAGCGCGTCCGGCAGGAAGAAGCCGCCGCGCGCAACCATCAGGTGCAGCAAGAGACCCTCGCACGCGAGCACGCCGCGCAAGTACAGGCGCTCGAGCGCGAGCATCAGCAGATGACGCGGCAATATCGCGAGGTGAGGACGGCGCCGACGGAGGAGAATGGACGTCCGGGGAAGATGACCGGCGCCGGCAATGGGGTGGCAATGCCCGGCCGCGCCGGGCAGTTGCATCATTGATCGAGCGAACGCGGCGGCGCGGCCGATTCAGCCGGGCCGCCGCGTGGATAGCTTGAGCGGTGCGCGCTAACCCTTGGAGCGGACGAAATTCGGCTTGCGCTTCTCGAGGAAGGCCTTGACCGCTTCCTCGTGATCGGCCGTCTTGAAGGTCATCATTTCATAGGCGATGCCCGCGTCCATGATCAGGTTCGCCTGGTCCTTGAGCCATTTGTTGACCGCGAGCTTGCTCCAGCGAATCGCCCAGGTCGGGCCGTCCGCCAATTCTTGCGCGAGCTCGCGCGCCTTGCTCATGACCTGCTCCGGCGGCACGGCGTAATTCACCATCCCAATACGGCCGGCTTCCGCGCCGTTGATGAAGTTGCCCCGCATGAGGAATTCCTTGGCGCGATGCGGTCCAATCAGGAGCGGCCAGATGACCGCACCCCCGTCGCCGGCGACGACGCCGACCTTGACGTGGGTATCGGCGAAGCGCGCTTTCTCGGAGACGACGGTGATATCGCACAGCAGCGCGAGCGTCGCGCCAAGCCCGATCGCGTCGCCGTTGATCGCGCCGATAATCGGCTGCTCGACGTCGAGCATATTCTCGACCAGCCGGCGCCCGTTCGACGCCGCGATCGGACCGCGTCCGCGGCCGCGGCCGACTTTGCCGGAAGCGCCGACGAAGCCGCCTTCCGCCATCCCCTTGATGTCGCCGCCGGCGCAGAACGCGCGACCCGCGCCGGTGAAGACGATCGCGTTGACGTCGTTGTCCGCGGCGAGATCGAGCCAGACCTGCTCGAGCTCGTGATGCATCGGGGTGTTGACCGCGTTGAGCCGGTCGGGCCGGTTGACGGTTAGCGTGGCGACGCGCTCCGCCACCTCGACCTGGATAAATTCGTAATCGCTGTAATCGCCTGGCATCGGCAAGAGCCCTCCTCTGTTTCCGCACGTATACAACGACCGGCGGCCAGATAGCTAACGCCGAGCAGACGAATGCGCTATGTTGGCCCAATCGGAGGCGCAGGATGGCATCAGGGATTACTCGGTTTGCCGGGAAGATTGCGATCGTGACGGGCGCGGCTCAAGGGATTGGACGCGCCATCGCGACGCGGCTCGCGGAGGAAGGCGCGAGCGTCGCAATCGCGGACATTCAGGAAGGTCCAGCGGCAGCCACTGCAAAGGAGCTCGAGGCCGCGGGACACACGGCGATGGCGGTCAAGCTCGACGTAGCCAGTCTCGAGAGTGCGTTGGCCGCGGTCGAGCAGGTCGCGGCAGCATTCGGCGGCATTGACGTCCTGATCAACAACGCGGGCTGGGACAAGGTCGAGCCGTTCATCCAAAGCACGCCGGAGACCTGGGAGAAGGTAATCGCGATCAATTTCCGCGGCGTCATCCATTGCTGCAAGGCGGTGATTCCGAAATTGCAGGCGCGGGGTGGCGGCAAAATCGTTTCGACCGCGTCGGACGCCGGGCGTGTCGGCTCGCTCGGTGAAGCGGTCTATTCCGGCTGTAAGGCCGGGATCATCGGATTTTCAAAGACGCTCGCGCGCGAGCTCGCCCGCTACAACATCACGGTCAACACAATCTGCCCCGGACCGACCGAAACCGCGCTGTTGCGCAGCGCCATGGCGGACCAGCCCAAGGTGCTCGAAGCGATGAAGCGCGGCATCCCGATGCGCCGTTTGGGACAGCCGCAGGATCTGGCGGGCGCGGTGGCTTTTCTCGCTTCGGCGGACGCGGACTTCGTGACCGGTCAGGTGCTCAGCGTGAGCGGTGGCCTCACGATGGCGGGCTGATCGGCGCGCGCAGACCAGATTCAAGACGGATTTTCTTCAACGCGAGGAAGGAAGAAATGGCATCGACGCAAAAGCTCGATCTCGAGAAGGCCAAGCAGGTCGCGCAGGCCGTGGTCGGCGACGTCGCGACCGTGGTGCACGGCGCGCTCTGCTATATCGGCGATCGCACGGGACTATTCAAGGCGATGATGAATGCGGGTCCCCTGACAAGCGATCAGCTCGCGGCGAAGAGCAGTCTCAGCGAACGCTACGTGCGCGAATGGCTCGGCGCGATGGCCGCGGCTCACTATGTCGAGTACGACGCGGGCGCCGAGAGCTATCTGCTCACGCCCGAGTATGCTGCGGCGCTCGCCGACGACGACTCGCCGTTTTTTGTCGCCAGCTACTTCCAGATGGCGCAGGCAGCCGTGACGGTTGCGCCAAAGGTCGAGGAGGCCTTCCGTAACGGTCGAGGCGTCAGCCAGGCCGAGTATCCGCCCTCGTTCTTCGAGGCCGCCGAACGCAACTCACGCACGCGTTACCTGCATAAGCTGCTGCGCAAGTGGGTTCCTGCGATGCCGCAAGTGGTCGCGGCGCTGAACGAAGGCGGCCTCGCGGCCGACGTCGGCTGTGGCGGCGGACGCGCCGCGATCATGATCGCGAAGGCCTATCCGAAGGCGCGGCTGGCAGGCTACGACGTGCACGCCGAATCGATCGAGCGCGCGCGGCGCAACGCCGTCGCCGAGGGCGTCGCCGATCGGGTCACGTTCGAGGTCGGCAACGGCGCGAATCTGCCGGCGAGCGCGTTCGACTTTGTCGCAACTTTTGACGTCGTGCATGACGCCGTCGATCCGGCCGGCCTGATGGCGGGCATCCGCCGATCACTCAAGGCCGACGGCACCTACCTGGTCCAGGAAGTGAACGTGTCGGACAAGGTCGGCGAGAATCTCCGCCCGATGGGCAAGATGATCTACTCGGTCAGCACGCTCTACTGCATGACTACCTCGCTTGCCCACGGCGGGGCGGGAATCGGCACCGCGATGGGCGAGGCGAAAGCGCGCGAACTCGCGACGGGCGCGGGCTTCTCGCGCTTTGCGCGGCTGCCGGTCGCGGATGATTTCGCGGTCCTCTACGAGCTGCGCCCATAACTCCTTAGTCGCTGGCTTCTCCGACGTCCTTACGGTATTACTAGCGGGGAAGGGGAGGGTAAAGCGATGCTACACTCGGCCAGGAAAGGCGCGAAATCGCGGCCAGTCGGCCAGAGCCGCCTCACCAGCAAAGGTCAGGCCACGATCCCGATGGCGGTGCGGGAGCGCCTGAGCCTCAGCCCCGGTGACGCCGTGTTGTTCGAGGAGTCCGCACGCGGCGGAATTTCAATTCGTCGAGGCGAACCCCTGGACTTGGAATTCTTGCGCGCGTTGGAAAAATCCTTGACCGAGTGGAATTCTGACAACGACGACGAAGCGTTTGGCGACCTTTAGACCTTTCGAAATTGTGATCGTACCCTTCCCTTTCACTGATCGACGCACGGGCAAACGGCGCCCGGCCCTGGCGCTGTCGTCAGAGAACTTTTCTTCGGCGAGTGGTCATACACTGCTCGCGATGGTCACCAGCGCGAAGAACCCGCCGTGGCCGCTCGACGTTGCCATCACCTCGGCGGAGTGCGGGCTGCGAGCGCTCTCGAAAGTGCGCATGAAGCTCTTTACCCTGGACAATCGGCTGATTCTTGGCAAGGTAGGAAGTCTCGGTGTGCGAGACCGCCAGGCGGTACAAGCCGCGCTCGGCAGACTGTTGACGATCTAATCCGGAGAAAGCGTCCCTGCAGCTCCGGTTCAATGAGCGCAATTAGTCTCCACGTTCTTGCTATTGCCCGCCGCCGGTTCGGAGTGCACTGTTTGCGGAGAGGCCTAGTTCGTCATGACCAAGAACAGCGCTGCCAAGTCACGGTCTGCGGAGATTCGCGAGCGCGTTGGGCATCCGATTATCGATTCGGACGGCCACGTCGTCGAATTCGAGCCGGCCCTGCTCGATTACATCCGCGACGTCGGCGGCAGTGCGATCCTCGAGCGCTATAAGACAGCCTTCGATACCGCCTTCTACTTCCGCTGGAACCACCTGACGCCTGCCGAGCGCCGCGAGGCGCGTGCGCCGCGGCCGGTGTTCTGGCCCTATCCGGCGAAGAACACGTACGATCGTGCCACCGCGGCATTACCCCGCCTGCTGTATCAGCGGCTCGACGAGATGGGCCTCGACTTCACGATTCTGAATCCCAGCCAGGGGCTGTTCGCGCCGCATATCGAGGACGACGAGTTGCGCCAGGTCGTCTGCCGCGCCTTCAACAATTATCACGCGGAAATTTTTCGCGAGTACGCCGATCGCATAACTCCCGCCGCTTGCGTCCCGATGCACACGCCCGCCGAAGCGATCGCTGAACTCGAGCATATGGCTGGACTCGGCCTCAAGGTCGCGATGATGGCGGCCTTCGTCAAACGTCCGATCCCGGCGCTGGCCAAGCAGGCCCCGCACCTGGCGCGCCATCTCACATGGATGGACAATCTCTGCCTCGACAGCGAGTACGACTACGATCCGGTCTGGGCCAAATGCGTCGAGCTCAAGATCACGCCATCGTTCCATTCGTTTGGGCTCAACTGGGGCATGCGGACCTCGATCTCGAACTTCATGTACAACCAGATCGGCCATTTTGCCGCGGCGGCTGAAGGCATCTGCAAGGCGCTGTTTCTCGGTGGCGTGACGCGGCGCTTCCCGACGCTCAAGTTCGCCTTCAAGGAAGGCGGCGTCGGCTGGGCGGTCAGCCTCTACTGCGCGCTATACGAGCGCTGGCATAAGCGCAATCTGAAGACGCTCGACAATGTGAATCCCAAAAATCTCGATCGCGAGTTGTTCCGCCGGCTCTGCCGCGAGTATGGCGACGGCTTCACCGCCGGCCGTCTCGACGGCGAGCTCTTCCTGTCAGAGCTGGAGGGCGGGGGCGGCGGTGATCCGTCGGAGTGGGACGAATGGCGCCACTGCGGAATTGACTGCGCTGCCGACATCTACGATCGTTTCGTGCCCAATTTTTTCTTCGGCTGCGAGGGTGACGATCGCATTACTTCATGGGCTTTCGACGCCCGGCGCAATCCGCACGGCGCGCGGCTCAACGCGATCTACGGCTCTGACCTCGGTCACTACGATCTGCTCGACATGCGTGACGCCGCCGCGGAAGCCTACGAAGGCGTCGAGCATGGGCTGATGAGCGAGGCCGATTTTCGCGATTTCGTTTTTACCAATCCGGTCAAGCTACACTGCGGAATGAATCCGCGATTCTTCGAAGGTACGGTGGTCGAGAATCAGGCGCGGAGGCTCCTCGCCGAGCTCGACCGCGCCAGCAACCAGCGGCTTGACGCGACGGCGCAGGCCTAAGCGGCGAAACTCCATTCCGCTGAGTCGCGCAATTCGTTGCGCACCTCGCGCGAGAATGCAATCCTTGTCTCGTGAAGCGCATCCCGCGCATCTGGGCCGGGGCTGCAGTGATTATCGCGATCGCGGCGTTGGCCACCACGATCCCGGCGATGCGGCCGCGATGCACGCACGTCAGCGGTGGCGAGCGGCTCGAAATTCCCATCGCGGATCTGGCCCGCGGCGCGACTTCATTCTTCTGCTACAGCGATGCCGGCGATCAGGTGCGTTTCATTCTCGCGCGCGACGACGAGGGGGTCGTGCACTCAGTGCTCGACGCCTGTCATCAGTGCTCGAGCTTTCATAAAGGCTATACTGCATCGCGCGGTGAAGTGATCTGCCGCCTCTGCGGTAACCGCTACCCGATTCGAGCGCTCGAGGCCGGCAAGGCCTCGTGCGTGCCCGCCACGTTGCCGAATCGCCAGCACGACGGCCTCGTCGAGGTGAAGGTCGCGGACCTGAAACAGGGGCGCCAGCTATTCTAAGCGACGGCAAATCTCCGGGCCTCGCGCTTTTGCTCGCGCTCTGCATGATGAGCGCGGGGTTGCCGCTGGTGGCGGCGGCCGCGGGCGGGCGTGCGCCCGCCTACGCCCTCGATATCTGTCACCCGGCGCAGGCCACCGCGACCGCTTCGATTCAATGTTCATTGCCGCTGATGCCTGCCGGAAGGCTAGAGCGGCCGGCTGAACTTTCTGGAATGGCCTACCGCGGCTTCCAGCCGATGCGCTCGCGCTTTGCGGATCCTCCTCCCGCGCCGCCGCCGAAGCTCGCTCTTCGCTAATCTTACAGTTCTCGAGCTGGTCGAGTTTTTCAACCACGGCCTCGCGCAACCGAGGCGCGGTGCGGCGCACCAAATCGCCGCGACGGGATAGTCATGAGAGTATTTGCCGTTATCTTACTACTAATCTTCGCAGTCGGGGTCCGTCCGCCGATCGCTCTCGCGCACGGCGTAGTTGGCGATTACGCGTTTATCGAACCGATCGTGACCCAAGATCCGACTCCCGCCAATGAACTAGATATTCTGCAACCTTCCTGGGTCAGGAGCAGCAATGCGAATACCTACTCGATCGCTTCTTCGATCGAGAAGGTGCTCTGGATTGATAAAAACTACATGCCGAGGTTCAGTGCCGGGGCGAGCAGCTCATGGAGCTACCTCTCGCCTTATCAGGGATCCAGCCTCAACGGCTTTGGCAATCTGACGATGTTCGCCAAGTATGCTTTTTTCTATTCGTTCGAGCACGAATTTTTGCTTTCAATCGCGCTGCAACTGCAACTGCCGACGGGCAATGCCGACTTCCGGCCGGAGAGTCACACGAGTCTTGGTCCTGTGTTTCTCTGGGAGAAAGCGCTGGGCGATCTTCCTAACAGGCAATGGCTCAAGTATTTCCGGCCGTTTGCGATCCAGAGCGACTTTGGTTACGTGCCAGCGTTGGGCGGCCATACCAGCCATCACATGTTCTCCGACGCCGTAATCGAGTACTCACTCCCGTACTTGAGCAATAATGTCACAGACCTCGGACTGCCGTCGCCCCTGCGCAATATGTTTTTGTTCAACGAGATCAATTACGACCAACTGATTTCGGGACCGTCGGGCCAGACCTTTCCGACTCTGTTGGCGACTCCAGGCGTCGCCTATGTCAGGCATCATTTCGAACTGGCGATGGCGACCCAATTCGCGCTCAACAACGCGAGCCGACCCGGTACTCACGCCGCGGTGCTTGGCCTGGTTGACATATTTTACGATTCGCTATTTCCCAAAATCGGGAACTGGACAATCAATCGAGGATATGGCGGATGAAAGCACGTACACAAGCAACACTGACCGGTTCGCTGATCACGCTAGTGGTAATGGCGGCAGCGATCGGCTCAGCTCATTCATTCCCGGAGAAAGAGACGCCCGCGGCAGGCGCTATTGTCAATGCGCCACCTGCAACGGTCTCAATCAAGTTCGACGCGCCGATCGAGCAGCTGTTTGCGCAGTTGCAGGTGCTCGGGCCTGACGGCAAGGATCAAGTGGCGGGGACGCCGGAGATTGATCCCGATGGTTACACGCTACGGGTCAACGTCCCGATGCTGAGACCGGGCGACTACAAGGTTACGTGGGCGGTAGTCTGTATCGACACGCATCATACGACCGGCTCTTACGAGTTCACCGTCGGCCAAGGCGGATCGTAGCACTGTGCGCGCCTTGCTCGCCTGGCCGGTACTGACCGCCCAACTCCTAATGTTCGGTACCGCAGCCTTCGCGCTCAGTCTCGGCAACGACGCCGGCGCCGAGCGCGACCAGTTGATCGCCAGTTTGATTAGCCTGTGGCGCTTGCTCGGACTAACGGTCTTGCTGGTCTCGCCTTTGTTGTTCGTGCAGATCACCGCGGGAATGGCCGGGACAAACTGGTGGAATGCGATCCCGCTCGCGCCTCAGGTACTTCGCGAGACCCACGCGGGCGCTGTTTGGCAATGGCGGCTGCCGATCGTGATCTTGGTGGCCGCGATGCCATGGCCAGTGCTCGATCGTGCGCGCAGTGCGAGGCTTCTGCTTTACGCGTCCGCAGCGTTGCTGCTCTGCGAGAGTTTGACGAGTCACGCGATCGACCGGGGTGGCGTGGCCGTCGCGATCTACTTTACTCACCAAATGGCCGCGGCCGTTTGGATCGGCGCAATCCTTGGCTTGTGGCTCGGCGCAAGGCACGCACACCTCTCCGACTCTTGGGTCGAGCGCACCGCGCCGTGGGTCTCGCGCCTGGCCGGATGGACGGTTGCCGTGCTGCTGCTGAGCGGGATATATACCGCCTATCACGCGCTGATGGGCGATCCGGCGCTACTCATGTATGCCGCGTACGGCCGTGTGCTTTTGATTAAAATCGGCGCCGCTTCGATCGTACTTTTGATTGGAGCTTACAACCGCTTTATGCTCATGCCGGAACTCGCCGCAGCCAATGCGCGCAGGGCTCTGTTGCGCGACGTCGCCGTGGAATCAATCCTGCTGTTCGGCGTTATTGGGATAGCCGCGTTACTTGCCAATACACCGCCAGCTCATTAGTTCAGGCTGGGTCGAAATACTCAGTTTAGCTTTTCGGTGCGAAGTGAGTGAGTAACTATATGAACGAACACTTGTGGCGATACGGCCGATTGTGCGCACTCATTATGACGCTGGCCATTCTGCCTATAGCCAATTTCGGCTGCAACAGCAATGTCGAAGCGCCAGGTGCGTTCTCTGTGCGCACCGCGGATTGTTTGCCCGATATCGTGCTGACCGATCAGAATAATCACGCGATTTCGCTGGCTTCGCTCAAAGGAAAGCCTGTCTTTTTCGACTTCATCTACACGACCTGCCCGGGCCCTTGCCTGGTGCTGACCGCGCGGATGAAAGCGATCGCAGATCAGCTCGGTCCGGCGCTTGGCCCCAAGACCCGGTTTGTCTCGCTTACTGTCGATCCAGAACACGATAACCCGGCGGCGTTGCGCGCCTATGCCAAGGAGCAGGGCGCCGACCGCCAGGGTTGGCTCTTTCTGACCGGGCCACCCAAAGCGATCGATCGCGTGATGGCGCAATTCAACCTGCGTCGCCAGCGGGAAGCCGACGGTACCGTGGATCATGTGCTCGAGTTTTTTCTGGTCGGCGCCGACGGCCATCTGCTGATTCAATATCTGGCTTCGGATACCAACCCGACCAAGATTGCCGGTGATATTGAAGACGTCATCGCAGGCAAACAATTGGCCGCCAGGAACGTCGCGCGGCAGTTACGCTCCTGATCGCGTTGGATCCCGACGCTATTTGAACTGAGGCATCACGTACTTGGCGAACTTCTCCAGCGAGCGCAGCGTCTCCTTGTGCGGGAAGCGGCCGAAGTTCACTTCAAAGATCGGATAGGTCAGCCCGAAACTTTTCTCTGCGTGCCGCAGGCGCTGCGTAACCCGCTCTGGCGTGCCGAACATCACGCAATCGCCCTTGTCGAGATCCTCATAGGTGGCGTTACCGAAAAGTTTGGAGAGGCCGCCCTTGTACTCCTTGTAATCGGCGCCCTTGAACTCTTCCCGGTCGAGCGCGCTGAAGAACTGCCAATACTTGAGGAAATGCTCTCCGCCGAGCGCGAGCGCCTCCTCGTCGGAATCCGCGACATAGAGATGATAGACGCCGAGGACCTCGCGCGTCTTGGGATCGTGCCCGGCCTCGGCCAGCGCCGACCAGTAGTACTTGAGTTTGTCTTGCAGAACCTCATGTTTCGGATAGGCGAACGGCACGATCATCGGATTGAAGCCCTTGTGCCCGGCAAAGGTGAAGCTCTCGGGCGTGACCGCGCACGCGCTCCAGATCGGCGGATGCGGCTGCTGGACCGGCTTGGGCAGCGGCAGCACGTCGCGGACCTTGTAGTACTTGCCGTCGTAGGTGACGCGCTCCTGGGTCCACGCCTGCACGATGATCTCGAGCGACTCGTGATAGCGCGCGTGGCTTTCGGTCTCGTCGACGCCGAACAGCTCATATTCGGCCTTAAGCACGCCGCGACCGATGCCGAAATCAAGCCGGCCGTCGCTGAGGACGTCGAGCATCGCGTATTCTTCGGCGGTGCGAATCGGATTGCTCAGCGGCAGCAGCGTCACTCCGGTGCCGAGGCGGATGCGCTTGGTGCGCTGGGCGACCGCCGCGGCAAATACCGGCGGCGAGGGAAAGGCGTAACCGCCGACGTAGTGCTCGGCGAAAAAGACCCCGTCGAAACCCAATTCCTCTTCGCACTGAATCTGCTCGATCATCTCGCCATAGTAATGGCTCGCCGATTTGTAGCGCTCGGGGGTGTAGTCGGGAATGTAGAGCAGACCGAATTTCATGCACCTACTCCTTCCGTGATCCCTCGCCCTTGTCCAAAGGAGAGGGCAAGCGAGCGTTGCGAGCGCGGGTGAGGGTCATCGCCTACGGCACACACGCGAGGAGCACGATCGTCGCGATTGTGCCGACCGTCGCGCCCGCATAGCAGAGCGAGACGACCACGACATCGAGCCGGCGCACGTCGAGCGCGTCGCAGATGGTGTCGCGCAGCCGGTAGGCGGCGTGCCAGAATGCGAAGATCAGCAGTACTGCAAGGTAGAGCCGGGTCAGCGGATGCTCGAGCAAGGTCAGCATGCTCGCGCGGCTGGGCGTCGCCACCAGGCCCAGCGGCTCGGCGAAGCCCGTCAGGAAGATGTGGATCGGAAAAAAGAATGCGACCAGAAAGCCGCCGGTCCCGAACAGCAGCCACGCCAGCGGCCGGTTAGACCTGCGCGCCGCCATTTAGATCAACCTCAAGGCGAAGAGCGCGACGACGAGCGAGGCGACGAACCAGGCGCCATAGTTCGGAACCGCCGCGAACAGATCAGGAATCGAAGTTCCCAGCATGTGACGCGCGAACACCCGCGGTACCAGCGCGAACCAGGTGACAGCATGAAAAATGACTAATCCCAGAGCGATCGCGTTGAGAATCATCACCGCGGGACAACTCATCCAGGCCTGAAATTGGGCGTAGGCGCCCGCGCCATGCTCGATCGCGCGGATCTGCAGGAGCATCACCACCGCGAAGTAGGCAACAAAAACGCAACTGGTCTCGCGCACCATGAAGCGCAAGTACGGCCATCGATCCAGATACCAGTAGGGCGACATGCGCGGCCGGTAGGGCTTGGGCTGGTAGGCGCTGTATTGAGGCATCGCGGTTACTTGTTTCCCCAGGGCATCAGCCAGGTCTTGAACCAATCGCTCGTCGCCGTGATTTTGTATTGCTGGATCGCGAGCGACGGATCGACGTGCTTGGGACAGACCACGGAGCACTCGCCGATCACCGTGCAATCCCAGATACCGTCGTGCTGCGAAAGGACGTCGGTGCGTTCGGTCGAGCCCTGATCGCGCGAATCCAGGTTGTAGCGCTCAGCCAGCGCCAGCGCCGCCGGGCCGGTGAATGAGGGATCGAGCCCGTAAACCGGACAGGCCGCGTAGCAGAGCATGCAGTTGATGCACAGGCTGAATTGCTTAAAGGCGTCGAGCTGCGCCGGCGTTTGAATGAATTCGCGCTGGGGTTGAAAGTCGTCCTTGCGCACGATCCACGGGCGCACCTTCTGCAGCTTGCCGACGAAGTCGTCCATCTCGATCACGAGGTCTTTGACCACCGGGAAATGATCGAGCGGGCCGATGCGCACCGGGCCCGGCGCAAATTCCATCAGCAGCGTCTCGCAGGTCAGCTTCGGCACGCCGTTGACCATCATGCCGCAACTGCCGCAGATACCCATGCGGCACGACCAGCGAAACGTCAGCGACCCGTCGAGTTGATCCTTGATGTGGTTGAGGCCGTCGAGCACCATCCAGTCGGCGCGCAACGGGACCTCGAAGCTTTGGTACGCAGGTTCCGCGGCGCGCTCCGGATCATAACGCGCGACTTCCAGGACGATCGTGTCGCTCATGTTTCAGTGATCCCTTCCGTAGATCCGTTCACCCGGCGGCCAGCGCGTAATCACCACCGGCAGGTAGTCGATGCGCGGCGGGCCTTCGGCGTTGCGATGCACCACCGAATGGGCGAGATAGCGCTGATCGTCGCGCTTGGGAAAGTCGCGCCGCTGATGGGCGCCGCGCGACTCCTCGCGGCGAAGCGCGCTGTGCACGATGGTCTCGGCGACCTCGAGCATAAAGCCCAGTTCGAGCGCCTGCGTCAGTTGCGTATTGAAGGTGCGGGTGTGGTCGTCGAGCGTGAGGTTGCGGGCGCGCTCGTGTAGTTCGCGAAGCTTGTCGGCCGACGCCTCGAGCGCGGCGCGCTCGCGATAGATGCCGCAGCCGCTTTCCATGGTCTTCTGCATCTCTTCGCGCAAGGTCGCGATCCGCTCACTCCCCCCGTTCTTGTGCAGCAGGCTCTGCTCGAGCCGGCGCTCCTCGTCGGCCGCCTGCGCCAGCAGATGATTGCGATTGCCCTCACCCGCGCCGCCGATATATTCGACCGCATTGCGGCCGGCGCGCGCGCCAAAGACCAGAATCTCGCCCAACGAGTTCGAGCCGAGCCGGTTGGCGCCGTTGATACTCACGCAGGCGGCTTCGCCCGCGGCATAAAGGCCCTTAAGCGGTGTCGCGCCCTCAATATCCGTGTGGACGCCGCCCATCATGTAGTGCTGGACCGGACGCACCCGGATCGGCTCCTTCACCGGATCGAGATTTTCGTACTTGAGGCAGAGTTCACGCACCATCGGCAGGCGCGATTCGATCTTGTGCTCGCCCAGATGGCGCAGGTCGAGATGGACGTAATCGCCGTACGGTCCGTGGAAGGCGCGGCCCTTCTCGATTTCCCCGATGATCGCCTGCGAGACCCGATCGCGCGGCCCCAGCTCCATGCTGCGGAAGACCGGAGTCGGCGTCGGTTTGCCGAGGTCGTAATCCTGCAGGAAACGGTAATTGTCCTTGTTGAGCAGCCAGCCGCCCTCGGCGCGCGCCGCTTCGGTGATCAGGATGCCGGTGAAGGGCAGCCCGGTCGGATGGTACTGGACCATCTCCATGTCTTTGAGCGGCGCGCCCGCCCGATACGCGAGCGCCAGGCCGTCGCCGGTGCAGATATTCGCGTTGGTGGAGAAGGGAAAGACGCGGCCACATCCGCCGGTGCAGATAATCACCGCTTTCGCCATGATCGCCCGCACCCGCCCGGTCCGCAGCTCGATCGCGACGACCCCGCGCGCGCGGCCGTCATCGACCAGCAGCATGGTCGCGAAGTGCTCGTCGTAACGCGTGATCGCGGTATATCTGAGCGAGGTCTGGAAGAGCGTATGC
>JBOHWF010000094.1:0-3578 GCA_050736455.1 Binataceae bacterium (SeqCode)
ATCCTGATCTAGCATCCTCAGGCTGTGCCATTACTCCCTCCGGCGCATCGCCGCACCCTCCAAAAAAGGCCCTAATATACTTGACACAGTGACCGAGACGTGCCATTGTCTCGGTCATGAGTACCGAACCCCAAACCCTCATCGAAGCCGTCCGCTTCTTTTCGGACCCGGACGTGACCCTAAACACGATGGTTAGCCTTCGTTGGCCGAACGGCGTGCATTGTCCGACGTGCGGCCGTGTCGATGTGCGGTTCATCAAGACGCGCCGCGTGTGGGAATGCAAAGAGGCTCACTCAAAGCGTCAGTTCACGGCCAAGGCTGGCTCGATTTTCGAGGATAGCCCGCTCCCGTTGGATAAGTGGTTCGTCACTATTTGGATGGTTGCCAACTGCAAGAATGGCGTAAGTTCCTATGAAGTGCATCGCGCGATCGGCGTGACGCAAAAAACGGCTTGGTTCATGCTTCACCGCATCCGCCTTGCCATGCAGGCCGGCTCGCTCATCAAAGCCGAAGGCCATGTTGAGGCCGACGAAACCTTCGTGGGAGGCCTTTCGAAGAACATGCACAAGTCTCGGCGAGAAGCCGCGATCAAAGGAACTGGCGGAGCTGGCAAGGCGATCGTCATGGGAATCATGGAGCGCTCCGGGGGCGAAGCCCAGAGCCGCGTCAGGGCTCGCGTCATTAAAAGTACCCGTAAGGCCGTTTTGCATGCAGAAGTCCGTGCGGTCGTCGCTCCTGGCTCAAGCCTCTACACCGATACAGCTGGCGGCTATCATGGCCTCAGCGGCGATTACAAGCATGAGGTCGTTGATCACGCTGTCGAATACGTTCGGGGGCAGGTCCACACGAACGGGCTGGAAAATTTCTGGAGCCTTTTGAAACGCGGCTTGAAGGGAACATATGTTAGCGTAGAGCCGTTCCACCTATTCCGCTATCTCGATGAACAGGCGTTTCGTTTCAACGAGCGCGCTAACAATGATTACGGGCGCTTCGCAGCCGTGTTATCGTGGGTGAACGGCATCCGTCTCACTTACAAAGGGCTGACCGACAATGAAACCAGAGCGACCGTTTGAGGGCAGCGAAGGCAAAACCGGGGCAAGCGGCAGCACTCCAATGGCGAAATTCCGCAATCTCACGCGCGGGCTGCTAAAGGTTACGCCCAAGCAAATGAGAGACGAACAGCGCCGGTACGAAAAACGCGACAAGGGCAAGCGAAGGCCGACGTTAACCAGCAGCTGACTATGGATTCGCTGCTATGGCCTATGAGTAGCAGGCGGCCGATGGCTTTCAATCGCGATAAATTCAAACGACTTGTTCACTACGTCATTTGGCGCGCGGGTAAGCGCGACTGGTTCGGCGCGGTCAAGCTCAACAAAGTTCTGTGGTTCTCAGATACGGAAGCCTTTGCTCATACAGGCACGTCGATCACTGGCGCGACGTATACTCGTCAGCAATTTGGTCCCGTTCCAAAGGCTATCATGCCAATTCGGAAGGAACTGGAACAAGATGGTGCGATCCGCGTCGCGCGTCAGGGAAAGCTCGAGCGCCTGACCGCTCTCGCAAAGCCAGATATGCAGCCTTTCACGCTCTCCGAAATGGCGATCATTGACTGGTGGATCGAGCATATCGCGACCTACGAAACCGCTCAAAGTATCAGCACCAAATCACACGACTACGCTTGGCAAATTGCTAGCCTAGGAGAGGTTATTCCGATGGCGGCTAGCCTTGCGGTTCGGATTCGCGCACCGAAAGATGACGAATTGGAGTGGGCAAAGAAAATAACCACCAAACTCGACCTCAACTAAAGTGCGCGATGTCCGAGAAGAGCGGACCGTTGAGAAGGACGTTAACGCGGCCTATTTACGGTGGCCGCGAACAGAGGAGGCGTGGGAAGCAGTCACATGGGCCCTAGCCCGTGACCCTTTTAGCGCCGGTCCTGCGATTAGCGAGAGCGGACTTGTGCGATCTCTCGTCTTTGAAGGCGCTAGGTCGATTGGAATGCCGACAGTGCGTGTCGTCTATTTCATAGAGCCGGCAGTGGTAATCATTAAGGCTGTGGTGTTTGAGGATTCTGAACATATGTACGCGGGAAGGGCTTAAAGCCACCTACTGTGTCAAGTATATTAGTGCCCAAAAAAGAGGGACTTTGACGCGCCGGAAAGTTCACGTGCTACCTGGACCGGACAAATCGAGTGCTACCTACGATTGCTGCCGGCGCTCGCTTGTGCTGGCGGCTCGCCACACTATAGTGCACGCCTCTCGCGGATATCCGTCTCGCCTTGTGGTTAAGAGGACCAGCCGGAATCGCGTATGCGGACTGCGGAGGGGTGGCCGAGTGGTTGAAGGCGCACGCCTGGAAAGTGTGTATGCGGGAAACCGTATCGCGGGTTCGAATCCCGCTCCCTCCGCCAGTTATTAGGTACCTGATATTGCAAGTGTTTTTGTCTTTCCAGGAAGCCTATTTTCTCGCGAATTTGCAGGGTTTACCGGTCTCGTGTTCAAAGCGATTTGTGGCAGAGACGGTTGCACGCGCGATTTCGGCTCCGGTCACCATGAAAATCTCTCCGGCGCCATTTCGGGGGTTACTTTTTTCGTGGACTGAGCAGTCGACATCGCACGCAAAGCCAAAGCGATTGCACGCGACGCCAAGGGGGGCGCGCGGAATTTTCTGAACGACGACGTGTTCTCAGCGGAAACCGAGCAGCTTTCGCTGTTCAGCCCGGTCGGTCGGCAGCCGCGGCGTCAGCCGCATCAATGTCTGGGCGGTGAGTTGCGGCGGTTTTCTACCACAGATGATGGCCGCGGTGATGTCGGGCGCTAGCCAGGGAAGACGCAAGAGGGAATAGAGGTGGGCTGCCGACACGCGCTCCTCGCGAGCGATATCGTGCACGCTCAGCTTACTGTTTTGGATCAGGCGCGCCTGGATGTGGTGTGCGCGCGCAAGGATTCTGAGCAAGCTCGGATCGGCTGCCGCCTGGTCATCGGCATTCTCGACCAGCATTCGCATTTCGCGGCCGGCGCGCTTCAGGCTTACCGGCACCGTCAACCTCAGGATATCATCTGATGCATTCGTCGGTTCTTGAAACTGCATCTTCAGATCAAGCGACCCGGCGAGCAGCTGGGTCAGCAGGCATCGAGTGAGCGTGATGTCGGCGCGATCGGATCTTATTTTCACGCGGCAGAGCAGGGTCATGAGCGTCACTCTGAGTTCGCCGGGCGCCTGGCCTCCGAGTTCGTCCGCGACCTGACCGCCACGTTCGACCAGTTGGCTCCGCCCTGTACCGCTGGACGATTCACTGTCGATGGCATCGAGGATCGCTCCGGGGCCGGCGAGAAATGTGCGAAGCCTGTTGATCATCAGGCCTTCCAAATTGCCGGCCGGTATCCGCCGGCTGCTTGAACGGTTCCTTCCCGCCCCGGTGAGGAGAGAGATTGAATCATAGTACCGATAGCGTGTTCCCTGCTTGACCGCTTGGGTTGGCGTCTGCCAAGTCCCGGATAATCGCCCTCTTGGACACGTTGCGTGCGGCCTCGGCGATCAGAATCACTGCCCCGCATATCGGTGTTTTGAAGCGGCT
>JBOHWF010000095.1:0-5902 GCA_050736455.1 Binataceae bacterium (SeqCode)
ACCCAGCTCTGTAACAGGGCCTCGACCTGAAAGCCCAGGCGCTCGAAGGCGGCGCGCGCGCCGGCCTGATCCGGGGTCAGCATGGCCGCCATCTTTTTGACCCCGCGGGCGCGGCCAATGTGAAAGACTTCCTCGGCCAGCCGGCGGCCCAGTCCGGCGCCGCGATACTGCGGTCCCAGCAGCACCCGAATTTCGCCAACGCGGCGAGTCCATTGCGTCTGATCGTGATGCAGGCTGGCGTAGCCGACGACCTCACCGCCGCCCTCGGCGATCACGGTGACGGTGGCGCCGCGCTCGAGATTGCGGATCCAATCGTCGAGCGCGTCGGAGAGCGTGATATCGGTGCGCAGGAACAGCAGGTCGTTGGGTGGCAGTGCGCGGGAGAAGCTCAACATCGCGGCTTTGTCCGCCGCCTGCATCAGGCGCAAGGTCACGCGGCGGCCATCGGGAAGGGTTAGTTCCTGCTGATGATACTCTCGATCGAGGCCGTTGCGCCCGCTCCTGCTCATTCGCAATCCTTGTCTCAGCCGCGGCCTGGATTCCCCCCAGACGGCTCGGTTGAACGGTCGTTCACCATAGCAATTTAATCCGGGCTTGTGGAACGATGTCATGGCCGGGTACTGGTTCAGTTTGATTTTGATCTAAAGTCCGCGCGGTTTGTCATCCTCGCGCCAGGGGGCGGCCGAGTCTTGCGAGGCGCGGTGTGAGAGCGTCGCGGAATCCGGGATTCCTCGCGCGGCGTCAAGGGTTTACGGCAATCGGTTATGTGCGAAGCACCTTCGCTAATCCGCGCGCGGGAATGACAGCAAGAGGCCTCAAGCATAAAAACCAGTCAAACTGATCCAGTACCCACGGCCGAGGAGAGAGGTTGAACGATGCGCCCTAAAGCTGCATTGATGTTAGCAGTTTTGGCCGCAATGCTGATGAGCACGCGCGGCCTGGCCAACGCGGAACCTGCGCCCGTAACGCAAGTTCGCGCGACGATCGCCGAGGCGTCGCCGGTCTTTGCCAATCAGACACTGAGGACCGCCGAGCATGATCGGCAACTGCGGGTAATCGCGGAGAAACATTTCGATTTTGCCTACATGTCGAAGTCGGCGCTCGGGACGCATTGGAAAAGTCTGTCGGCGGCGCGGCGCAAGGCGTTCGTGCCGCTGTTCGAGGACTACGTCCTGGCGACCTATCTGACGACGCTGCAGCAAAACACCGTCGAGGCGGCCTCGAATGGCCTCAGAAACGCGGTCACCTACGACGATCCGAAAACCGCGGTGGTGCATGGCGACGTCCACCTCGCGATGGTGCAGGAACCGCTGCACGTCGACTACATGTTATGCAAAACCCCAATCGGCTGGCGGCTCTTCGACATCGTTGTGGATAACGTCAGCACGCTCGCAAACTATCGCGATCAGTTCAACGAGATCATCAACGCCGACGGCTATGATCAACTCGTGAGCGGTCTCAAGGCGAAGCATCTACCGGCCGTGAAATAGGGCGGGGAGTTTCAGGTGCGCCGCGGCATCGAGGTCAGATGGCGCGTATCCCGTGACGGCGCCAGATAAGCCATCGGGATCAAGACGAAGCAGGCGATCGCGACCGGCGGGCTAAGCCAGGCGACCGCGCCGGCCACGAGATAAAGCAGCGGCACCAGCATGAACACGCGCCGCACGTAGCGAATCTGGCCAAGTGGTTGGTCGGGCGCCGTCAGGCGAAAGCCGTGGGTCGCATAAATCCAGTGGATATAGCGCATCGCACCGACGGCGCACATGTTGGCAGCGTAAACCGCCGACGCCAATGGCAATCGCTGATTTTGGCCGAGCAAAGCCGCCGAGAAGGGCACGAAACTGATCGTCAACAGAAAAGCGAGCGTGATGCCCAGATGGACGCGATCGGAGCGCACGATCCAGTGCATCTCCATGTGATGGCCGTACCAGAAGATTCCCAGCACGACGAAACTCACGAGGTACGCGACCATCGAGGGGGCGAGGTCGCGCAGTCTCGCGGCCAGCTCGGCGCGGCTCGTCGCCGTGGGGGCATGCAGGTCGAGCACCAGCAGAGTGAGCACGATCGCGAAAACGCCGTCGACCAAAGCGGTCACGCGCGCCGTCGTCAGGCCCTGAGGCGGACGCCCGTCGGGAGGGGTCTCGCTCATCGCAACGCTGACGGCGTCTGCTCGGGTCGTACTGCCCTTCCGCTCTGCGCGGCCTCGAATACCGCCAGGGTTGCGGCGAGGGTGCGGGCGGCGTCGAAGCCTCCGCATACAGGCTCTTCGTCGCCGCGCAGCACCGCGCAAAAATGCCGGACCTGCCGCTCGAACGGATTCTCCGGTCGATAGGGTAGTGTTTCGCGGTCGAGCTTCTCCTGCCAACCGCGGACGGCGGTATAACGCCAAAGTTCCAGATTCGGGAGCCCCAGAGAGGCTTCGGTACCAGTGATCTGAAATGGCGCGACATCATAGCGCGGAAAGCCGGGAAACTCGCCGGCGACAAGGTCCCAGCTCCACGGCGAAGCCACGGCGTCGGAGAGCGTGATCGTCGCGACCACCCCGCTTTTGAAGTGAAGCAGCGCGGCCGCGGTATCTTCAACCGGAAGCTTTCGCACGCGGTCCGAGCGCACGGCCTGAACGGTCTCAATCTCGCCGCACAGAAAACGCAGCAGGTCGATTTCATGGATCATGTTGATCAGGATCGGTCCGCCGCCCGCTTCGCGCCGCCACGGCGTATCGAAGTATTGATCCGGCTTCAGAAACATGGCTGAAACCGCGATCGCAGTGATTCTGCCCAGCCGGCCATCGGCGATCGCCTGCCGTGCAGCCGCAACGATCGGACTGTGGCGGCGGTGATGGCCAACCAGTAACTTCACTCCAGCCCGTTCGGCGGCTTCGGCCAACTGGATCGCGGCTACCAGCGTATCCGCGATCGGCTTCTCGACGAGTACCGGCACGCCTCGCGCGATGCAGGCAAGTCCGCTCGGAAGATGGTCCTGATTATTTGACGCGACGATCACCGCGTCGGGTCGAACAGAATCAAGCAACCGTTCCGCGTCGGCAAAAAAAGCGACACGGTGCGCATCTGCAGTCGCCCTCGCAGCCGGAGAAATATCTGCGATTCCAGCGAGGATCGCGTCGCTCGAAGAAGCGAGCGCAGCGGCGTGGACCCGGCCGACAACGCCGGCCCCGATCAAGCCAACGCGAAACTTGGCCATCGGTTTTTTCTCACGTGATTTTGGTCGACAGACCGGTGAGCTGCAGGCTGAGCGTCCGGAGCCGTTCGCGCGCTGCGGCGTGATAGGCCTGCTCGTCGGCCCGCGCCTCCCGCAGGCCGTTGAAGTAGAGGCCGCTGCGGTTTTCGAGGGCGGGCGATGCAGCGAGATGGAGAATCGCAGCGGCGCCCTCTTCGACACTGCTCACGGGCGTCCGGCCGGCTTGGCGGACCATGGTGGTGTCCATCAGGCTTGCCGGATGAAGGCAGTTGACGGTGACCCCGGATCCTTCGAGTTTGCGAGCGAGGTCGATGGTGAACATTATTTGCGCGAGCTTACTCTGGCCGTATGCCCGAGGGCCGCTGTAGCCGCGCGTCAGCATCACGTCGGTAAAATCGATCGGCTGCTGCCCGACCGAAGCAACATTGATGATTCGCGCGGGCGCGCTTCGCCTCAGTAAGGGCAGCAGCCGCTGTGCTAGCACGAACCCGGCCAGATAATTGACCGCGAAACGCAGCTCGTGCCCGTCGGCGCTGGCCTGCCGCGTCCCGCTGACGCCGCCGCTGCCGACGCCAGCATTGTTGATCAGGATATCGAGCCGGTCCGCTTTATGGAGGACGACCGCGGCCAAGCTCCGGACCTCAGCCAAGACGGAGAGATCCGCCGCCAGAAATTCTGACGTTCCACCACTTTCCTTGATCTCACCTACCACGCGTTCGCCGCGCTCCCGGTCGCGCCCATGCACCAGGACGTGGGCGCCGCAGCCGCGAGCTTAATTGCAACCAGTCGGCCGACGCCATCCGTCGAGCCGGTGATCAGCGCGGTCTTGCCGCTCGATTTTGTCATGTTGAACTTCCGTAACGGATAACGATCAAGACGCAGGTCGGCGACTATGGAGCGAGTTGCGCCGCCAGATTGAAGAATTCCTGCAGCGTCTGGTTGACGCGGTAGAACTTGTCTTCGCGGAGCTGGTCGTTCGATTCGAGCCACAGCTCCTCGCCCATCAGGGCGAGCGAGCTTAGCGTATGGCGTAGCGCCGGGCGGCCGTTTTGGCGAATCTCGGCGAGCATCCGCTCCCAGATCTCGCGGCGTCCGCAGAGGATAAAATCAGGATCGAACGTGGCCGTATCGTCGAGGACTTCGGCACGAACCAAGGCATAGCCGTTGAATTCGAGTCCGGTAGTTTGTTCAGTAAGTTCGCCGTCGTCGCTCAGGATTCGAATGGCAAAGCGGACCTCGGCGTAGCCAAGACGGCGAAAAACTTCGCCCTCGGCCTCCATCAGGCGACCTAGTGCGAGGAACCAGGCGGGTTCGGGAAACGCCGCCATCTCAGGATTTCTGACGCAGCTCCGGGGGGCGGCCGAGTCCGCGAGGCGCGGCCAGGATCACGACTCGCCTAGTCGGCTTCACTCGCGAACTCGTTCGGCCCCGCTTTAGCACGCGAAGAGCTTGGCGAAGTCGGTCGGCAGCAGGCATCGCGGACGCCGCTCGAGGCCGGCGGAATCGCAGCGCTGGAGATATTCGTTGACGATCCGACGCCAGAGCTGGCCCTGCATCTCCATGCCCTTGTCGAAGTGCGCGATCCCGCCGCCCATCAGGATGGCCATCGGCTCGACCTGTTCGGGCACGCTGAAAAGCTGGAGCAGAATCTGCTCGGCGTCATCGAGCTGGTCGTGAATTTCGCTCGCCAGCTCGGGCCGCGACTTGAGCTGTTCGCGCAGATGGATGGTGCCGTAGCCGACGTGGCGGGATTCGTCCTGCATGCAGCGGCGGAAGATCTCGGCGTCGACGCGGCTCGGCGCGATGAACTCGCCCTGGCGGAACATCGTGAGCACGAAGCCCTCGCCGAGCAGATGGAGGCGGGCAGTTTGCGCCGAAAAGCTCGGCGAATCGAGAATCCGCTTCAACGAAAGCTCGCTGTAGCTGCTGGCCGTGCCGAGGCCGCCGCCGTTGGCCAGCGCGCGCTTGCGGAAAACCTCGGTGTGGCGCGCTTCATCCATCGCCTGCGTCGCCAGAAAAAGCTTGATTTCGAGGAAGTCCTGATTGATCCGGCTCATCCAGCGCGTCGGCGCGTCGGCGGCGATGAATTCGACCTCGGTCAGAAAGGTGCAGAGCTGGCACATCGCGCGTTCGAGATCGTCGGGCAACGGCTTGAGCTCGTCCCACGGGATATCGCGGGCGGAACTCCATTGACGGGCGACCGCCTCCTCGTAGAGCTCCATCGCGTTGTCGGCCCAGCACTCGGCCTTGTCATTGACGTCGAAGCCGAGCGACGGAACGTCGGCCGGGATGCTCGCGCCACGCGGCGCCATCGAGCGATGCTCGCCGCCGCGCTCGGGCACCACGCCGTAGCTGCCAAGCTGGATATCTTTCAGCCGCAGCCCGAGATTGCCCGGTCGAGCGCGGATGCCCCATTCGCCATGCAGGTTCATCCAGGCGAGGTCGGGCGTGCCGGTCTGGTAGAGCTTTTGGAGATACTCGGAAGGCTCGTATTTGAACCGCGCCTGGCTTCCAACTTTGTCTTCGTCTTTGATTTGAACGGTCGGCATCGGTGCGACCTCCCGCAGGATTTTTTGAGCCGAGCTTCGAACTGCCTCGGTTGAGCATACTCGAGCAGTTCAATGCTCGTCCACCGCGCGCGATCGCGCCAAAACCCTCGCGATAGCGGCCGAGGATGCTTTCACGGCCGCGAGTGGCGTGGCCC
>JBOHWF010000096.1:0-2109 GCA_050736455.1 Binataceae bacterium (SeqCode)
GACCACACCGCGGCCAAGGAGAGCTGCCCGACCAGAATTTGGTGGCAAGGCCAGTTCCGCTCCGGGGAGTCCGCATTTGGCTCAGCCGCGACAACCGAAGCAGCCTCAAGCGTAACTGTAAGAACGATCAGCCGCAACGCTGCTTCGCGCCTCCGGCGGCGCCAAGCGGCTGGTCTCGAACCACGCATCTCTTCTAAAATCGAATCTCCCTGATACTATTTTTCCTGCGCCTCGTTATTTTAGTTCCCTTAACCCGGCAGCGGCAGGGCGATCACAGCGTGTCCCCCGCGGAGCTGTCGTTCATCGGCAACCACATCCCGCTGCAGTTTTTGAACTGAATGTACAACAGCCGGGCTGCGGTGTGTTCCCTTCGGTCAGACACACGGCCTGCCCAAGAACGAGCTTGGCCCGCGCTTGCGCCCGAGTTGCATCGCTACCGCAGCCAGTGCCGGTCGTTCCACCGCTCGGCAATGACGATGGCGTTCCATCTGCGTTCAAGCATTGATTGTTCGAGGCAACGGCAGTGAAGTTACAGGCTTCACCCGAGGGTGGTGGTTGCATGGTCGTTTGCTTACCACATTCGACATAGACTTGGTTTCTGGCTTTTGACCAGAGAATCTGACCCCTCATGAAAGTCGAGCGTCGGAAGCGCTTGCCGGTACCGTAGCCATATACCGACCCATCGCGCCCGTCGTCGAAGTCTGCTTCATCACTGGTAGGGTAACCACATGAGCTTCGTTCAGCCCCCAGCTGAAGCCATCTTTTTCCAATTTCACCATAGATGGCGTTCGCGCCGACGTCCGCGTGCCAGTAAATTAGCCCACCCGCGAATGCACTGAACCGCCCGAGATTTGCTGCCGGCTGCTCGTCAGTAACAGGATAGCCCAGGAAGCTACGCTCGGCGCCCAGCGATCGCCACTTAGCACGGATCGCTCCGTATACAGCGCGGGTACCGTAGGAAGGATGAAAGTAAATCGAGTTTGCGCGGTCGAAGTCGTTGAAACGTCCGCCGCGATCAGCCGGCGCCTCATCATTGATCGGATAGCCATAGCCGTTTATGCCGCCGAGTTGGCTCCACTTGGTAGCGATCAGCCCATAAATTGCGAACGCACCCGTCTGCGGTCGCCAATAGATGTAGCCGTACGCAAACCGATTAAACCGACCGCCACCCGGGGCATCCGCTTCATCACTCAGAGCAGGACCCAGAGCACCGCGCTCGCCACCGAGATGTTGCCACTTGTCGGCGATGGCGCCATAAACGGCGAAGGCCGAAGCCGATCCGACGAGCGCTAGCCAAACGATGGAGGTTACATAAGAGCGAAGACAGAACCGTAGCATGATCTAGCTCCCCTAATCTAGAGTCCGGCACCCGGCTCTTTAAACATGTTTTCGCGGCGAGCGAAAGACATCTGGCCGCGGGAGGCCGGAATGCCGTGAGCAAACACGGCAAAACATCCGGATTTCGTGTCTTCACATAATTCATATTAGAATGGCCGTGCATGCGTAGGAACGGGGCCACGTGAGCCAAGGATTGGAATTTGACGATGAGCGAAGTTGCCAAGGAAAAAACCTATAACGAAGCCGAAATCAAGGCGCGCCTCGAACAAGAATTGCCGCGCTGGGTCTATGAAGGAGGTTGGATTCGCCGCACCTATAGGACGGTGAGCTGGAAAGGCACGCTTATGGTGATCAACACGGTTGGTCATCTCGCCGAGGCCGCTTGGCACCATCCAGATCTCACCGCCTCTTACGCTTGGGTCGAAGTCCGCCTCCAGAACCATGCCGCCAAGGGGATCACGGACAAGGATTTCGAACTGGCGAAAAAGATCGAGGAAGTCGTGCTTTGGCAGCCGGGCAAGGCCGGCGGCGCTTTGGAAGGGACCCCCACGGATCAGCGTTTTGCCTACCTCGATTACAAAAAAAACTGAGCGTCAATCGCGGAAATGGCCGCCGCTTTGGGGGTCGTAAAGGCCAAATAGAATCGCGTATTGCGATCGCTGCCGCAAGCGGCCGGGAGCGATATGTGCTCGCAAGTCTGTTTTATCGAAGGAGCCGACGATGGGTTTCGTTGAACTGATTCTCACGGTATGCACTTTGACAGAGCCCGCG
>JBOHWF010000097.1:0-4170 GCA_050736455.1 Binataceae bacterium (SeqCode)
ATACCCGGCCCAGCATCCCGCACGGCTTGCGGTCATAGCAGCTACGGAGTTCGGTTATCGTGAAGCCGCTTCGCGACAGTAGGTTGCGCAGCGAGAAGACGTTGAAAGACAGTACATGATCGCCGCCTTCGGTATGGCGTCCCAGGCCATAGCGGATGAGGTTGATGATCCCATACGCGTTGGGCGTCGTGATTAGCAATTCGCTGTCGCGCGTCATCGTGGCCTTGACCGCAGTCAGCATCCTGCCGGGCTCGCTCAGATGCTCTATCAGGTCGCCGCATAAGACGACGTCGAATGGGGCCTGGGCGGCGAGCTGCGCCGCGAGTGAATACACATTGCAGCAGATGATTTCCGTAAATCCGGCGGCGTTAAGCGCCGCCACCGCTTTGCCGTCGTAGTCTACGCCGACGAGCTCGCGAGCTGCCTTGCGCAAATGTGGGTGCAGCACTTCACCCGCTGACATCGCCTGGCACTTGCGTTCGAGCGATTCCTCGGTCATGCCGATGCAACCGAGGTGGAGAACCCGCTTATCGCGGCACTTGGCCACGATGAGGTCCCATCGCGAGCCGTAACCGAGGAATTTTATGGGCGCGTCCGTCATCGTCAATGACTCCACAGGGCCGCGTCGCGCAAAGAACGCGGGATTGCGCCATCGACCGGCGCTGCTTTCGCTGACGTCTGCGCCGCCGGTGCTGGGAATTCGCGTCCAGATGACGCCCGATCTTGTCTGGTGTAGCGCTGCCAGCCCGCAAAGTGGGTCGTGTTGGTCGGCAGCGCAAACGGGTAGGGATTGTTGGGGGAATACCAGTCATTCGAGTTCGAGGTCAAGGACAATAGGAAGGCTGGCCAATCGCGGTCAGCCATCGCATTGCCCCACAGATAGCCGCCCGGATATTTCGCCTGCGTTCCGATTTGATCGTTAGTCAGCGTCCAATTTTTGTTGAACACACTCACCGGCGCCCCGGTCACGTAGTTGTTAAAAGTGCGCGGGCCGCTCGACGCTGGTTGAATCTGCGCTTTGACGTTGCCGTAAATAACGGTGTTCGTGACAGTCAGGGATTGGCAATTACCTGTAACGATTCCGCTGTAGCCATTATAAGCGATCACCGAATTCGTGAGAGTTATCGGCCCTTGAGTCGCTTCACAGAAGAACCCGTTGGTCAAATTGCGTTCGCTGACCAGGTGGCGAACCGTGATGTTCTCATTGTCGGTGTCGAACCACACCCCGCCAGTCAGGTTGTCCGTAGCGGTAACGTTGCTCAAGGTTCCGCCGTGAATTCGCAGGAGTTTTTCGCCATTTGCGTCGTCGCCGATGTAGCCATGTGCGTATCCCACTACGTTGTTACCTGTCAGCGTAACCTCGGTTTCGACAAGGTTTTGAACTCGATAGACCGACAATGCGTTTTCGCCGTTGCCGGACCCGATGAACTTCTTGATCTTGACGTCATTCCAGTAGCCAATAGTCAAACCGGCCCAGCCGTTGTCCAGGAAAGCGCAGTTTTGGACGTTCAGTCCGCGGCTGGCATTTTGTTCCAGAGATACCGCAGCTCCGCCTTGATACACATCTTTGTTCTTCAGAAACGTGAGGCCCGAAAGCGTCAGTCCCTTCATCGGCCCGGTCTGCGTCATGATGCCGTGGCTGCCGCTGATTAGTACCCGGCCTTGTCCCACCAGAGACAAGTCGTCGATCGCCGGCAGTGAGATTGGCCCGGTGTACTGACCGGCTGTAATGTTGATCGTCGTATTGGGGACCGCGACGGTTAGCGCGCGTTGGATCGTTGCGAAAGGCGCCTCCGCTGATCCCGACGATGAATCGCTGCCGTGAGGCGCCACGTACAGCATTAACGTCGCCTGTGTAGCTGAAAGTGCTCGATGGCTGTTGCCGATTATTAGTAGGCTGGCGAGCAGCATCGCGGCCGACAATTTCTTAATCATTTCTCTACCTCGTTTAATGCACTGCTCGCTTCGGTGCTGCCGTCGGGCTTGCGAATAGCTTTTGACTTATTACCCTCGGGCAAGTCATCTGCTGCGGCGCGGAGTCATGCGCGGGCTTTTGAAAATACGCAGTGATGGTCATTCCTAATCTGCACCGGTCGGCCAGCCGCATCGCAAGGTAAAGGCTTCGCCAACCGGCGCTCGCGAGAAGCCGGACGCGCAAGACTGTTTGTATTCTGTACTTAGGAACTTTCGAAGTAGTTTCGATGTGCCTGAGACGGTAACCATTCCTTTCCAACAGCATCGCCAGCCCACGCTTGGAGAAGAAGTTTAGATGCTCGGGAGGACACACAAACATATCGTTTCGGCCCTGAATTCTAGACAAGAGCGACCCAAAGTGCGGTACCGCGATCGCGACCAGCCCATCAGGCGCGGTTAGCGCATATAATTGTGCCGCGGTCCTCTCCGGATCAGCTATGTGTTCGAGGACATGACTGAGGAGCAACACATCGTAAGGTTTATTAGAGGCTTCGACGTATTCGTCCAAAAAGCCGTCCTGCGGCAGAAACCCATTCAGCTCCTTGAACTTTTGTCGTGCGCTCTCGTTCGGCTCAATCGCGTCAACCTTGAAGCCCTGCCGCAAGGCCACGCAAGAATATGTTCCGCGGCCCGCTCCGACGTCGAGCAGCCTCCTGCCACCGGTCAAGGTGCCGCATTTCTTAAGGACAGCCTCAGCCTCCTGTGATGACGTAGGGTGATATCTGGCGTCGGCCTCCATATGAGTGAGGTTTTGGCAATAGTCATCAGAATCGAGGTAAAAAGACGCAAGCCTGGTCTCGGTCGGCCGCGGCCAGACGAATCCTGATCCGCATTCGGTGCACCTCCACACGTTGTATTCATCGCCGTCCGCAGCTTTAGTTTGCCAGAATACTGGACTGGTCGATTCGCAGAAGATGCATCGATCGGGTGGTGAGCTGGGTGGCATCAATGGCGCTAAAACCTCTAGCGGGATAAATCCTTCGCAACTCTACGCGGTGGCGCCGTACAACCGGCGCGGGGCGTTGGAATATGTAGTACGGGCCATATCGCAAGCGAGCAGGCACGCCACCGTGGCCGCCGCGCTGTAGCCAGCGAAGTTGGCGAAGGCTTGATCGGTCATGCCCTCGACGACGAAATAGATCAGAAGGGTTTTGGCTAGTGCGAAGGCCCAATAAGTCGGGCGGCTTATCCTGATCGAGGCGGGGATCGGCCGAACGATGCAGAACACCAGTGGCACCCACAGCAGCAACACTCCCACCAATCCCAGGTCGAGAAGAGTTTCGAGAAAGGCGTTGTGCGCCTCGCCCGCCCATGGGAGGACGCTCAACAGCACCGAGCGCGAGGCGACGAACCCATATCCAGTGAGGGGACGCTGAGCGGACAACTGCATAAGCCCCGCCCACAACTCGGCGCGGCCATTGAGTCCAGTCAATTGCGAACTTGATTCGCCCCGGTAAACCGTCTGCAGGAACATCTCCCGCGGATGAAGCGCGCCGGCGAACCGCAATACGACCGCCGCGCCAACCACAGCCCCGGCCAGCATCAGCAGGCGCGTGATCGGTGAGCGATTCCCGCCGGTCAGGACTCCCGAGCCGTGCTTGAGCACGGCCGGGCCGAACATCACCGCGAGAGCGACTGCAACCGCGACGAGCGCAGTCCTCGTGCGAGTTTGGAGCAGGATCAGCGCGAGCAGCGCCGCCACCAGCCACAAAGGCAGACCGAAAAACCGTGTTCGCCACGACCTAGTCAGGTGCAGCGCAATAGAAGACACGAAGACCAGCGCGATTCCGGCTTCGTTGGCGGCCTCAATTGGATGAACTGCGAACCAGGTAAAGCGCGAGTACCCATAAAAATCCGTCCGCGCGCCATTGGCCCCTGGAACCACCGCGGCCAGGAACGCGAAACCGAGTACCGCAAGCGTCACCGTGACGCCCATCGCATACAGCGTCTGGACCGGATTCAGTACGCGTATCGCCGTGAAGATGAAGGCGAGCAGTATGAGTAGTTGTGTGGCCCGAACTACGCTGATCGTGGGATCGTACGACCATGCGACCGACGCCAGCGCGTACAGTCCATATATAAAGAGCACGATCTCGAGTGGAGTCGGCTTGCGCAATGAGGAGCGCTGTATATTGAGCGCCGTTATAGCGCCCACCAGCGAATAGCACAGCAGTTCGAAACCGATCTGGGTATCAA
>JBOHWF010000098.1:0-1755 GCA_050736455.1 Binataceae bacterium (SeqCode)
GATCAATATATAACGGATTGGTTTCCGTGTTTTCGCGAGCGCGGTATTCTGCCACGATAAACGCTGTTCCCGTAACGTCCTCGAACCCGGTCATCGCCTTGCTCCCAAGTGTTCTCGCTCATTCAATTGCATGCCGCGTTGCCAAGGCGAGAGCTTTTACGCCCGGCGGCGCTTTGCAAGCTTGGATTCGATTGACACTTTCGCGGGAAGCCAGCGTCCGTTTATTGACAAGCGGGGCGCAATCCGTATGGTCGCGGCTCGCTTATATTACCCAGGTCTGGCACGCGCGCCCCGCGCCGCATGAAGGAACGACAAAATGGCGAAGGCCGCAATCATCAAAATCAAGCTTTTGTCCACGGCGGACACCGGCTACTTCTATGTGACCAAGAAAAACGCCCGCACCAAAACGGAAAAGCTGGCATTCAAGAAATACGACCCGGTCGTCCGCAAGCACGTCGAATTCAAGGAAACCAAGATCAAGTAATTTTGCTAGCGATCATCGCATTGGCTGCCTGATGATGGCTTTCCATTTCGCCGGAGCAGCTTTCCGAATATCAGTCAAATAGATTTCGTGATGTTTTCCAGTCAGTTTGCTTCGGGACTCAATGAACCGGTGCACTTTCTTAATTGTTGGTCCTTCTTCGGAGAACGGACCAATATGCATGATTTGTGCGCACTTACCCTCTGCAAAGACTTCTTAACGCAGCTTGGAAATTGATATTGGATTCTTCTTCTTTTTCACATCGGCAATGGCACAGTCGATGATTTCCCGTGTGACAAAGGAAGGCTGCATAATCATCATTGTCCATTTCCAGCTGGATTTGTCCTCGATTGAGAACTTCAACATATCATCGGCCCACCATAGCCCCTCCAGCGGCATGACCGCATAATCAATTGCTGACGGCCCCTTTTTAATCATGAACTTTGCAGCATACGAGACGGTGAATAAAGCTTCAACGGCGTCAGCGTATGCGTGCGAGGTGTTGGGATCGCCTTCGCCATCCACCATCAAGTAATTCATCGTTGGAACATCGACCTGAACAACTTCTTTTGCCGAGGGTTGATAGAGGTGCTTCAGCTCTTTCTTGATATCAACTTTTTCCACGAGTTCCCCCAATAACAGATAACCATAACAACCTGTAGCCGAACCACTCTCACTACTTGTGGGCCAAGTACCCGATATTCTCACGCAATGCTGTCTCGAACGCCCGGCGTATCGGTTCACACGCTTCACGTTCTGGAAATCGTCAAATAGTCACTGAGCTCCGAGCGAGCCAAATCCGAAAATTAATCATACCCAACCAAAGCGCTTGGCGAGTTCGGCGAGATAGGCGCCGCGCGCCTCCGGCAGGGTTTGACCGCGCGGGCCGAAAAGATCGCGCAGCAAAAAAAAGCCGGTCAGCCGGAAACCATTCCTTATGTCGGCGGGAGGCGGCGCCGCGATTTCGTCCCGTAGAAAAGCCGGCAGCGGCAGAAGCCGTGCTTTGTACGGCTCGCCCGCTGCCTTTGAGACAGCGCGTCCGGACTTTGGCGACACATAAACGAGATCGTTTGTGGCCCCCGTCGCGGCGCATGTCCCGAGATCGAGGCCGAACCCCATTTGGGCACGAATCTTGGCCTCGAAGCGCACCATAAGCGGCGGCAATATCTCTGGCCTGTCGATACCGCCGGCGATCCGCATCGCCGTCTCATAAAGCGCTGGATGCGGATCGCGCTCGGGGCCAAGGCGCAGCAAGGCCGCGACGAGACCTACCG
>JBOHWF010000099.1:0-2262 GCA_050736455.1 Binataceae bacterium (SeqCode)
GCACATAGGGGCGGATAGCCTCGCGCTCGAAAGGCCCCGCGGCGACGCGGACAAATTGGCCTTTTGCCACCGACACGGCGAAATGGTTCGACCAAAAAGCAACGAGCCGTTCGACATATCCCGCCGTAGCGCTAGTCTGTTTCTGTAGGCGCGCCTTCGCCTCGGCACGAAACAGCTTCTGCGCCAAGGGGGGGTCCGGCGGCTTGGGGTTGGAATCGGGCGCCGGCCCATTCTTCATCGCAGGGTTTGACGCGGGCGGAGCGGCCATGGGCGTCAGGCCCGCGCCAGGTGCCGTCATGCCGTTCGCCCGGGCCGACGCCAGAACCTGAGCGTTGCGCTCCCGTTCCTGGCGTTTGCGCTCCTGATCGGCAAACAGCTGCTGCAACGCGGTGCAGGCTGGGGGAAGATCGGATGTTACCACGGCCGCATCTGCTGCGCCCACCTCCTCCTTCAGAAGGCCTCGCGGATCGCCCGCCGCGGCGGCGAGGTCGCCCGGCCGCGCGCCGAGCCCAAAACGGTTCAAAGCGACGAGGGCGCCAAGAGCATCTGGAGCATTAACCATCCGTCTCTCCTTGCCAGGGTAGCTTAACGGGGCCCCGTGCGCCTTGAGCAGGGGAACATAGTAAGCCGGCCATCGATGAATGGAGCCTGAATTGTCAGCAGAGAATTGTCGGCAGCAAGGAAAAAGCCGGCCACTAGGGCGGAGCATCAGCCGGAGCCGGTTCGGCCATGGCCTCCTTTAGGAGCGCGGTCGGCACCTTCAGGATGGCCGCGGCGATGCGAGCATATCAAGCACCGGACACGCGGGCGCGGGCTCCATAAGGCAGCGTTCCAGGGCGCCGGCGAGAATAGCCTCTAGCCTGCGAAGATCGACGATCTTGGCGCGGACCTCGCCGAGATGGATCGTAGTCAGGGTTTGAACCTCGGCGCAAGATGCCCGGCCCGGTTCGGCGAGAACGAGCAATTCCTTGATCTCGCCGATGGAAACGCCGATCTCGCGGGCGCGGCGGATAAAAGACAGCCGTTCGACATGCTCCGGCCCATAACTCCGGTAATTGCTTGCGGTCCGGGCAGGTTTCGGCATCAGGCCGATGCGCTCGTAATATCGCACAGTCTCCACATGGACCCCGGAAGCCGTCGCGAGCGCAGCTATGGTCAGCGGTCGCATGTTTGTGATCCTTGACCGACTTGACCCCGTAGTAACTACAGACCTTATCACTATCCGAGCAATCGAGGAAGCGATGATGAATGTTCAACGCGATGACTCTAGCGCGGCGGCGATGCGACTCACCGCGCTCGGCGGCATTTTCGGGGCGATTGCGGCATCGTCTTGCTGTATCGCGCCCTTGGTGCTGTTCAGCCTCGGCGTCAGCGGCGCGTGGATCGGGAACCTCACGGCGCTCGCTCCCTATCAGCCCTATTTCATCGCGGCGACCCTTGCCTGCCTCGGCTACGGCTACTGGTTGGTTTACCGTCGCAAGAACAGCGCTTGCGCGGAAGGCGAGGCCTGTGCCCGGCCCTTGCCGAACCGCTTCGTGATGTTCGGACTGATCCTGGCAACGATCCTCGTCGCCGGGGCGCTGGCCTTCGACCTCCTTGCACCACTGATCCTCAAATCGTGAAAGAACCGGCCCATGACCAAAATGCTCGTCATGTCCCTCGCGCTCGGCGGGCTCGCCACGTCCGCCTTTGCGGGCGAAACGACAGTGACGCTCGCGGTGCGGAATTGGTATTGCGCGGCCTGTCCGTACGTCGTGAAGGAAAGCCTCGCGGCTGTTCCGGGTGTCACCAATGTCGCAGTCTCGGGCAAGACCAAAACGGCCGTCGTCACTTACGACGACACGAAGGCGGACGTAAAGGCGCTCACCGAGGCAAAAGCTGCAGCAGGCTATCCCTCGTTCCCTTATATGGAAGGGATGTTATGGCCATGAACGACCGCGAGCCATGAAAACGTCAAGCGCGTGCTTATTATCCGTTCCCATGTTGGTCACCTTGTCGATCGTGCTATCTGGCTGCGGTCATGGTTTCGCCCCTCCCACTACTATTTCCTATCGCCAGGTCGGCATATGCAAAGGGTATGACACGGCAGCTGGCCCAGTGACTGCACGGTCTGACCAAGCCTTTGCTATCTTCAAAATCGAAGGCGTGGACAATACAAAATCCAGCAAAAGTTTCGATTTCGACCCAACGCATCTTTATGTGGACCAATCCAGTCCTGAACAACAGGCCAAGAAGGCGGTATGGGACCGGAATCGTCAGTTT
>JBOHWF010000100.1:0-8065 GCA_050736455.1 Binataceae bacterium (SeqCode)
CCGTGAGGCTATCCCACCGTTCGCCGTCCAACTTGGCGCGCTGAGTGGTCGGCGGCGAGGTCGCGCGCTGTAACTACTACGGCATGTAGGGCGTCGGCGTGGCCTTGGGAGTAGAAGTGGGATCCGGCGTCGGCGTCGCCGCGATGCTGGGCGTCGTCGAAGGCCCGGCAACTCCCTCGGGCGTCAGCGCACCGAACAGTCCATGACCCTCGTCAACCAGGCCGGTAGTAAAGTAAAGAGTGGCAGGATCAGAGTTCTGCGCACCGCCGAAGACCAGCGCCCACAGACTGCCGAGCGCAATCGTCTTGCCCGAAGTATTGAGCATCTGGCCGTCGAATTTGCCGGTGGTCGAATAGGCGTTGATCGTCCCGTCGCCGAAATTGCTTACCAGCAGATCACCGCTGAAGCTGCCAAAATTGTAAGGCGCTTCGACTACCCCCCACGGCGAATTCAAGTGAGTTTTCGCCGCGAAGTCCTTGATCAGATTACCGTTGGTATCGAAAATCGAGATGTAGCCGGAATTCTTGCCATTTACCGGGTCATGCTTCGCCGCATCCTGCATGACCCAGGTCACGAACAGGTTGCCGCGGATATTGGTGACCCCGAACGGCGCCCAACCCGCCGGCACCTTCGGATCCTTGAAACTGCCGCTCGGCGTCACTTGAGTGAAGCTCGTGTCGAAAACGTCGACCTTTCCCGAGCGGAAATTGGTCGCGTAGAGAAAAGTCCCGGCGCTCGTGTTGCCCATTGCTAGGCCCTTATAGACCGCACCCATTGCGCTCCCACCCTGCGAGTTGTCAACCACGATATGCGCGTTGAGCAGATCGAATGTCTCGCTCCAGGCGGCAATCGTGCCGTCCTCGGTGGCAAAGATGAAAAACGTCGGATCCGTCGTTCCGGGAATAAGAAAGAACCCAGCATTCGCGTTAAACACTATCCCGGTGGGCGAGCCAGCAGCCGCACTCGAGCCGGGCGGCGCCGGGATATTGACAACCAGCGGAATGATGTTGCCGAGACCGTCGTACAACGTCGAGACCCCGCCGTTGTTGTCCGAGATCCAGAACGGTCCACCCGGGAAGTAGGTGAGCCCCCACGGATTAAGCAAATGCGCATCCGTGATGGTGCCCGTCACCGTTCCATCAGAGGTCAAGTTGGTTTGCGTGTAGCGGTTTTTCATTGAGGCCGCGTGCGCGCCACCTACAATCATCCCGATCGCGAGCGTAGCGCCGGCGATCACACTACCTACTTTTCGTACTCTCATCCGTCTATCTCCTTTCTTCCGCTAAAACGTTTAACTACTTCCGTGCCAATTCGTTTTTGTCGGCCGTCGCTTCACTCGCCGACTTGGTTGGGCCCGCCTGAACTATGATCTCGCCGCTCATCCCGGAGGCTTCATGTGCGGCGCAAACGTACTTGTACACGCCCGCCTCGTTGAAGGTGTAACTGAAGGTCTCGCCCGGCCGCATGAAGCCAGAATCGAACACCGCGGCTTTGCTTGGCGCTGTCACGTCAGACGCCTTGATGACCGCCTCGGTATCGTTGGTCGCGTGATGGACCATGTTGCCGTCGTTCTCCCACTTGACGATCTGACCAGCCGTGACCGTCACCCGCTGCGGCTCGAAGCTGGGCGGCATGTCCTTCATCTTGATCGTGATGACATCGCCGGCACGTGCAGGCGCCGCCAGCGGCGGCGCGGTCAGCCAAAGCATGGTCGCGAGCAGGCTTGCGCTAGCTACAACCTTTCGCCGCCGAGCTTTATTCACTACAAAAACCACTTCATCCTCTCTCCTTTGTGATACTCAGAAACCAACCGTCGATTCGTGTTTGCTAACCCAGCGACGGACTCAACGCGCCTCTTTCAGAAACTCCTTGATTGCGCGCATATCCTTGGCCGGCATAATCGACTGCGTCCGCATATGCATCGTGATCGTGTCCCACTGCGCCGGTGAGAATTGCGAGCCGGGTCGCGCGTTATGACACTGCGCGCAGTAAACCGGCCACAGCTTCGCGCCTTCGACGAAGAGTTTGCGGTCCTGCGGGGTTTGCGCCGTAGTCGCGAGCACCGAGCCGGTCCATAGCAGCAAGGCGGCGGCGACACTTACCAGGATTGTTTTTGGCAGAGTCTGGGGTTTCATTAGATTCGATCCAGGTTTGGCGAGTGTTTAGAAACCGATCGCCAACTGCGTCAGGATCGCCTGATCGTTGACAGTCGTGCGCGCTGGCCGGATTGTCGGCGTCGATGAGGAACCGTTGAAAGTCAGCAGGCTGCCACCGGCGCCCGGCAGCTCGAGGTCGAGCTCGCTCTGCCACACAATCGACGGTTCGATCCAATAGTCGAGGCCGAACGCCACCTCGCGTGCATGGGGCGTGAAGATCGAGGGCGAGCCGTTGAAGCCGATGGCTGGGGCCGTGCTGATTTCGTTGGTCACAATGGCGCGCTGGTTGACGCCTGAATAACGCGCCAGCAGTTCGAGCTTGTGGATCGTATCGTCGAGGCCTTCGCTCAGATGGGTGGCCGGCAAGTTCTGAAGAAAATAGCCAGTCTGCAAGTACCAACCCTGGCGATTATCGGAAGCGCCGCCGTTGGGCATTTGCCGATAGCTTTCGGCGAACTCCCCGCGCACTTGAAGATTCTTGCGGAGATAGGCGAAGTCCACCCCCCAGGAGTTGAACCAGAGCGAGTTCTGCCACTTGCCGTTGTAAGTCGAAGCTCCAACTTCGAGGCGGCCGAGATCATCGTCGATTGGCAGTGGGTAGAGCCGGATGCGCGTACCATAAGCGCGTCCGTTGGTATTCAAGGCGATGTTATTCACCGGATTGAGCGTCTGCCCGACGACCGGCGTGGGCAGCGAGGTGTCGAAGCTCGGGCCGTTACCGATCCAGCTAGTGTAATCAACGTCCTGTCCGAGCTGGCCCCACTGCACTGAGCCACGCAGTTGGATGCCGATATCGGTCGGCGGCACGATCGCCTCTACCCCATAGAGCAGCGGCGCCGTGATGAAGCGATTGACCCACAACGGACTCTGATCCTCATACCAATCGCCGAACGGCTGATCGAAAATTCCGGCGTTTACCTCGAGATAGTCATTTAGGAAAATCTGCGCAGTCGCCACCGGCAGGTTGAAACTTGCGCCCGATCCGATCGGCAGCGCCGCAGAAATCGAGCCTTCAAACAGAATCCAATCATTCAGGCGGTAGAGAATGATCGGTTGGAACTGCAGCGAGAAGGTATTCTGTGCGGTTTGACGATTGTAGATGAAGCCGGCCGCAGCGTCGCCGGCCACTGTGAACTGATGAGTTCCGAGGAATCGCTCCATCGCAGTGTCGAACTGAGCCGGTGAAACGCCGCCAGCAAGCTGTTCCTGCAGCGTCTGAAGCTTTTGGCTGGTCGCGTCTTCCAACTGATGATTGGCGGCGTCGAGTTTACCCGCGTTCTGCTGGAGCTCGTGACTGTGCGCATCAAGCTGATCGAGCCGCTGCTCGAGTGCATGGATCAGCTTTTCGTCGCTCTGCATGCGCGTGCGCTCCGCCGCCTCGTCGTTCTTGAGCTTTTGCAGTTGACGCTGAATCGGCGTCACGTCGCCGGAAATGCCGGAATCGGTAGCGAACGCATTGCCGGCTAGCCCTAGGGCCGCCAGGCCGGCTAAAACCACGTCTGCCACTCTCGGGCGCGCCCTCACGACTCCCTCCCTTCGATCGCACAGTTACTCCGACTCACTCCTGCCGCTGCGTCGTTTACGCGAATCGGGCCGGACTACTGGTTACGAAGGTTCTTGGCAGGTCGTTTGGGAAAAGTTACGCAAAGGCGATCGCTCAAAGAAATTTTGGTGCGATTGTCGCGACCCGCCCGGCGCGTTAAGGTTCATTCAGGAAGCCTTCGATGGAAGCCGCGATGCTCGTATACGGCCTGTTTGCCGGACTGATCGTGCTGATCCTGGTCGTAATCTTCGTCGCTGCCGGGGTTTCCGCCATCGTCCGCGGAATCCGCCGCCACCGTCTCGATCAAACTCGTCAGCCGCCGCCTTCTTAAGTTGCCGTCGCGGCCCCCGGGGCGCTCCTTGCGTCCGTCGTTCAATGCTGACGGACTTGGCGTTTGCAACTGGGCCGGATTCGGGACTAAGTTGCGATCAATCGATGGCTAAACTTAACCGCAGAGGTGAAAAAAGATGGGCGCGGAAGACAACAAGAAAGTGGTGATGGGACTGTTCGAGGCGATTAACTCCGGCAACGGCCCCGCCCTGATGGGCCTGCTCGCAGATTCGGCGACCTGGTGGGTGCTGGGCACCTTTCCCCTCTCGGGCACCAAGACCAAGGCGCAATTCGGGGAACTGATGGGCAGTCTCGGCACGAAAATCGACGGCGGCCTGCGCGTGACGCCGCTTGGTGTGACCGCCGAAGGCGATCGCGTAGCGGTCGAAGCCGAATCTTACGCCAAGATGAAGAACGGCAAGACCTACCAGAACAAGTACCATTTCCTGTTCCAGGTGCGTGACGGCAAGGTTCACCAAGTCAAGGAGTACCTCGACACGATGCACGCCAACGACGTGCTCTGCTCCTAGAATTTTCTCGACGATAGGCACGAATCACCTCCGGCGCAGGCTGGCGATCACGCGCCAGCTTGTGCCGGGCAAGGAGCATCGCGATGCAATTCGAAACGCTGGCGACCGGTTACGGCTTGGTCGAAGGACCACGGATCGACGCGCAGAACCGGCTTTACTACAGCGACATCCGCGGCGCCGGCGTGATGCGGCGGAATCCAGACGGGCGGATCGAGACGCTGATCGCCGATCGCAAGTTCGTTGGCGGTATCGCGCTCAACCAAGGCGGGGGCTTGATCGTCAGCGGCCGCACTCTCGCCCATTGGGACGAGAAGACCGGCCGGCTTCAAGATCTCTTCGCTGAGTGGGACGGCAAGCCGCTCTTCGGCATCAATGATCTCACGACCGACGACCAGGGCAGCGTCTGGTTTGGAACTTTTGGTTTCGATATCCATGCCGGTTTCGATTTCAAGACCGCGCCGCCGCCGGGGTCGCTCTTCCGGATCGACCCGCCCGGCAAAGTGACGAAACTAGCCGACGGCGTCGAAGTCACCAACGGGCTCGGCTTCAGCCCCGATCGCAAACTGCTCTACCATTGCGATTCGCAGTCGGGCGTCTGGGTCTATGACGTGCGGCCGGATCGCACGGTCGGACCGCGCCGACTCTTCGCGAAGGTGCCGGAGGGCGCTCCCGACGGGATGACCGTCGACGCCGAGGGCGGGGTCTGGGTCGCCGTCGTGATGGGTCCCGGCGAGGTCGTCCGCTTCAAGCCCGACGGCACGCTTGATCGTCGCGTCAAGGTCCCAGCGAAGTCGGTGACGAGCGTCGCGTTCGGCGGACCCGATATGCGGGACCTCTACGCGGTGACGGCCAACAACAGCAATGATCGCGCGCTCAAAGGCTCGGTCTTTCGCGCGCGCGCCGACGTCGCCGGATTGCCCGTGCCCAACGCGCGCTTTTGACGCTAGCGGAGCGCGGTTGCCGCGCGTAGCGAGCAGGCGAGTCTGCGAGCGGCGTCAAGATTCTTAGTCACGCGGAGTGAGTCTGCCGCCCGGTGACTTGGCCGAGGCCGCGAGAGTGAGCGTGCCGGTCAAACGGCGCGTGCCGCGAATAACTCGTGGCGGCGGCTTGAGTACGCTGGCAGGCTTGAGCGGTATTTCGCGGCGATCCTTGTCGCAGTTGATCATCACGTAAAACAGCGCGTTGGCGAGCGCGATTTTCAACAGTGCGAAAACCAGCACGAAGGCCGAGATCCAGAGCAACTCGTCCCAGCTCCGCGCGAGCGTCACCACGACGGTTACGCACATCGCGATCGCGGCGAGCGCAAAAGTCCACAGCAGAATTTTTATTGACGCCGCTTCGTCGCGCGCCGCGGCCTCTGCCGACACGACCGGCGGTTTGCGGATCATCGGCGGCCGTCGGCTGAGTTGAACGATCGAGCCCATGAGCGTCCCGTCGGACTCATCCTAGCGCACAGTCGCGCCACAGGTGAAACCGCGTAAGGGTAGGGCGGGTTCGTGACGCTTAACGGTCTGGGGCCGCGCGGCCCGCTCGGCCGGAAGCATCGCAAATTGGGATTGTGCCGAGTCAAAACGATGCGCCATGCTTGACGCGATGGACTGGCTGCAACAGTTTTCGACAGCCCTGGGAGCGCCCGCCAGCGGCGCAGTGCTCGCCACCGCGATCTATCTAGGCAGCGTTCGGCTCGAAGCCGAGGTGCGGCCCGAGGCGCGGCAGGACATCGCAGCGTTCCTCAAGAGCGCGCGCGTGGCGTACGATGTTTCCCTCGTCGCCAAGTCCATTACCCACCTGTTCGCGATCATTTTCGGGACGCGGCATCTCACCCTGCACTGTTTCCGCCGGTCCTTTCTGGCCTCGGCCTTTTTCGTCTCCGCGATCTTCATGGCGATCTATTTCAAGCATCCGCGGGTGATGCACTCGGCGCACGAAGCCCTCGCCAAGGGCGCCTCCCCGGCAACTCTGGCGTTCGGCGAGTTCATCGCGTTTTGCATCTTGTGCGTATTTCCGGACTACGCTTCGCTCGGCAAGGGACGGCTGATTCTGAGCCAAGTGCAGAAATGCACGACGCTGTCCCGAGTATGCCTCTGGATCATCATCGACATCGTGTTCTCATACGCGATCGCGATGACGGTCTATTGGGGTCTTTCCATTCTGGTCTCCTGGCCGAACATCTGCTTCGACCTCGATGGCAGACAGCACTGCGAGCTGATCACCGGCCCTTTCATGATCGCGAAAACGATCGTCTCAGTCTCGCTGCTGATGACGCGTACTGCACTGGGTAACGTCGAATACTTTTCGACGGCCCAGATCTTTCTGTTCGCCTTCGGCGTCTCGACGCTGCTAACTTCAATCTGGACGCTGCTGGTATTCGTCTCGGCCTCGATTTTGCGGCTCGCGCTTTATCTCAATCCGGTCTTACGCTTTATGCGCTGGTTGTTCGACGTCGACCAGCATCCGATCCGCGTCATCGGACTGATGTTCGCGAGCCTCGTCTGGATAGGCTCGATCGTCTACGTGCGGATTTAGTCCGCGGGCGTTACCGCCTTGCCGCGACAAAGTTCTGGCAGGTTGCGGCAAAGCGGAGCATTCAACGATCCTGAATCGAGATCTGCTCGCTTGCTTGATCCCTCGCCCTTATCTTCGCCAGCGGAGCCGCAGGCGGAGCGAGCAGGCGAGTCTGCGAGCTGCGTCCAGAAATCAGGAGAGGGCAAGCGGCGAGCGCGTCAGCGCCGTCGCGCGTGTGAGGGTCACTTTGCAGCAACGGGGTCTGAATGAACCCTCACCCTTGGTCCCTCTCCCTTATCCCTTACGCAGTTCGCAGACTCGCCTGCTCGATCCGCGCAGCAACCGCGCTGCGCTATCGGGACAAGGGCGAGGGATCAGGAGCTACCGGCGCAGTTCATCGAGCAGAGCCTTCGCTTCCTTCAGATCGACCGTGTCGAAGCCCTCGGTGAACCAGTTATAGATTTCGCTCAGCATCGCGCGCGCCTCGTCGCGGCGGCCCTGCGATGCGAGCAGGCGTGCGAGGCTGGTAGTCGCGCGCAGCTCGAATGACTTGGCCCCCTGGCCGCGCGCGATTTCAACGGCGCGCTCAAAGCATTTCCGCGCTTCGGTAATCCCAGACTCGTCGCGTCGGTGCAGTAACTCTCCACGAAGCCGTTGAAGCTCGGCCGCCAGTTGGAGATCCTCATTCTGCTCTCCGAGAGTGAGGGCTTCTGCCACAACGTCCAGACCCTCGGCAAAACGGCCCTTGTCCAAGTAGATATCGGCCAAGTGGGACAGCCAATACGGTCGCCCTAAGTTCGTTCCGGTGGCGCCAAGCGCGGCCAATCCTTGCCGTATTAGTTCGATCCCCTCGTCGGAGCGTCTCTGTTTCGCGATTGACCAGCCGTACTGGATGTTCGTGTAAACCAACGCGTCGGCGAATCCGTGTTCCTTTCCCAGCGCAGCGTTTCGTTCGGCGCTCTCCTGGGCTGCAGCGGCCTCGCGTCGAGATTGCCGCACTA
>JBOHWF010000101.1:0-1616 GCA_050736455.1 Binataceae bacterium (SeqCode)
GGGCCGTCGGCCATCGGATCGGAAAACGGGACGCCCAACTCGATCAGATCCGCGCCGCGCATTTCCAGCTCGAGAACAAGTTGTTGCGTGCGCGCGAGATCAGGATCGCCGGCGACGATATAGGGGACCAAGGCGCTCTCACCGTGCGCGCGCAGCTCGCGGAATTTCTTCGCGATGCGGCCGCGCGCCGACTTGGCCGCCGTCATAGAGTTACCCCGAACTCGCGCGCCACGGTTTGCATATCCTTGTCACCGCGGCCCGAGAGATTAACGATCATTACCTGCTCGCGCGCCAGCGTCGGGGCGAGCTTGGCGGCGTAGGACAGCGCGTGCGCGCTCTCCAGCGCCGGGATAATGCCCTCGGTCTCGGAGAGCAGTTTGAGCGCGTCGAGCGCCTCGGCGTCGGTGACGGCAACGTACTCGGCGCGGCAAGTGTCTTTGAGCCAGGCGTGCTCGGGGCCGACCCCCGGATAATCGAGTCCGGGGGCGATCGAGTGAGTCTCGCGGATCTGTCCCATCTCGTCCTGCAGCAAGTAAGTGCGATTGCCATGCAGCACGCCGACGGAGCCGGCGGTCATCGTCGCTGCGTGCAGCGGGCCGCTGAGCCCAAGTCCGGCGGCCTCGACGCCGACCATGCGGACGGCGGCATCCTTGATGAATGGATAGAACAGGCCGATCGCGTTGGAACCGCCGTTGACGCAGGCGATCAACATGTCAGGCAACCGCTGTTCCTTGTCGAGAATCTGGCGGCGTGCCTCGGCGCCAATCACCGCCTGAAAGTCGCGCACGATCATCGGATACGGGTGAGGCCCGGCAGCGGTGCCGATTAGATAGTAAGTATTGCGCACGGTCGCGATCCAGTCGCGCAAAGCCTCGTTGAGCGCGTCCTTGAGGCTCTTGCTGCCCGCATCGACGGGGGTAACCTTCGCGCCGAGCAGCTTCATGCGGAATACGTTGAGCGACTGGCGTTCGACATCGACGCTGCCCATGAAGACTTCGCACTCTTTTCTGAACAGCGCAGCCATCGTGGCGGTGGCGACGCCGTGCTGTCCCGCGCCGGTCTCTGCGGTGATGCGCGCCTTACCCATGCGGACTGCCAGCAGCGCCTGGCCGAGCGTGTTGTTGACCTTGTGCGCGCCGGTGTGGCAAAGGTCCTCGCGTTTCAGGTAAATTTTCGCGCCGCCGAGGCGGGCGCTGAGGTTGGCGCAAAAAAACAGCGGGGTGGGCCGGCCGACGTACTCGCGCGCAAGCCGTTTCAACTCGTTGCGAAACTTTAGATCGCGTTTCGCGTCTTTGTAGGCGCGTTCGAGCTCGAACAACGCCGGCATCAGGGTTTCGGCAACGTAGCGGCCGCCGTAGAGGCCGAAGCGTCCGTGCCGATCAGGCAGACTTTGCATTGGCGATAAAGCTCCTTAACCGAGCGGCGTCCTTAATACCGGGTGCGGACTCGACGCCACTGGCGACATCGACGCCGAACGGGTTCAGGCGCACAGCCGCAGCGACATTGTCGGGCGTGAGGCCGCCGGAAATATAGACGCGGCTGAGATCGCATCCGGCGAGAGTGTCGAGCGGGCGTGCGCGGCCGCTACCGCCGAACAGAGCCGGATGGAATGAATC
>JBOHWF010000102.1:0-26682 GCA_050736455.1 Binataceae bacterium (SeqCode)
TTCTGCTCACCATTCGTGCCGGCGTAGACTACGCCTGACGCTTTGCCGCTCGCATCACTGAGAATCTGCAGCACTTGCGACTCGGGCCGCAAATCAAGTTTGCCGGTGGCCTCGGCCTTGGGAATCTCAGTATAGAGCGTTGACCACTTCGCGCCGGATTTACATCCTTGAAAACAGAAGCCCAACTGCCAGCAGGCCGAGCGGTCGTCGCGCGGCCGGCTGTTAATCGCCATCCGGCCCGTATGAACGGTCTTGTAACCGATCTTGGTCGCGCCGTGATACATGACTTTGAAGTTATTATTGCCGGGCAGGCCGGGAATCCCGTTGGTGCGCGTCACCCCCATCTTGTTCTCGGCCTTGGCGTAGTAAGGCTCGAGTTCGGCGAGGGTGAGCGGCCAGTCCAGCAGATTCGCGCCGGTCACATCGGAGTAACTAGTCTTGGTCTTGAGCTCGTGCTCCTGCAGACGCAACGATGCGCCCGCCCAATGGGTCGTCGTGCCGCCGACAGTCTTGCAGGTCCAGGCCGGCAGGTTGGGAAAATCCTTCGCCACCCGCCAACTGCCCGACGTCGTGCGCTTATCCAGCCAGGCGAGCTGGTTGAACGCGGCCCACTCGTCGTTGTGGAAGGTGCCGGACGACTGACGCTTGCCGGCCTCGAGCAAAACTACCTTGAAGCCCTTCTGGCAGAGCTCGTTGGCCAGTGTGCCGCCGCCGGCGCCCGAGCCGATTATGACGACGACCGAATCGTCCTTGAGATCGTATTTCGTCACGTCGCGTATCCTATTCTTGTTGGTGTCGCTTCCCCTAAGCGCGGAATTCCGGCATCAGCTCCGCGAACATCTCAACCTGACGTTTCACTTCGTCAAGTGGTAGCAAGCCCTGGTCGCAAAAGACCAGGAAATACTCCGGATCGAGCTGGGCCTGGACCGCGGCGAGTTGCCGGCGCACGTCATCAGGCGTCCCCACGAACGCGATACCAGATTTCATCACCGGCGCGATGCTCGTCGGGATATTCGGATAAAAGCGCGAGTGGTAAAGCGCGAGCAGGCCCATGATCCCCTGTTCGGCGAGCGCGACCGCGCGTTCGCGCGTTGCCGCCAATGAGACGATCCGGGCGAGGCCCACGCTCTCCCCAAGACGGAGATGCCGCCCGGCCTTTTCCGCCTCGTCGCGATAGAAACGTGCGCCCTCAATCGCAACCTCGGGAAAGGGCAGGAAGATCATCGGTACGATCCCTTGTTGCGCCGTCCAGCCGATAGTCTCGCGGGTCAAGGTCATCGCTTGCAACAATAGCGGGTGCGGCTTTTGATACGGTTTCGGCACCACCGAAATTTTGCGCACCCGTCCGTTATTATCGACCTCGCCGGCAGCGCCGTAGCGTGCGGTCACATCTGCCGCCGGCCAGGGGAGGCCCTCAGCGGGCATCGGGACCTGATAGTACTTGCCCTTGAACGAGAAGGCTTCGTCCTTCCAGCAGGCCTTGATGATCTCGAAGAGTTCCTGCGAGACCTCGCGATTGTGAAGCTCCGCGTCGCCGCCCTGAACGGACGGCTCGACGCCGTACTTTTGTCCGAAGACGTTGACCCAGCGCGGGAATACGCCGCGCGCGAAGCCGGCGACGACGCGCCCCTTGGTCATCTGGTCGGCCCACGCGACATCGGTCGCGAGACGGATCGGATCCCACGTCGGGAGGACGTACCCGAGCGGCCCGATTTTTATTTTTTTCGTGTGGGCGGCCATGTTAAGGATGTGCGGCGTCGGATTGGCGCCGGCAATCAGACCGTCGGTGAAGAAGTGATGCTCCGAAAAGGTCAGGATGTCGAAGCCCGTCTGCTCCGCGAGGCGCGCCACGTCGACCATCTCGTCGAGCATTTGCTGGGTGCGGTCCGTGCGATGAGCGATCGGCCGCAGGCGCTCGCGCTCTGCCATCGTGGCGGGAATGACCGGTCCCAGATGAAGAATAAATTTCATTTTTGCCGCCCTGCTCTGCGCTCGATCCCGCTATGAGGGATCACCCGGGTTGCTCTGCCGATACAGAAACATGCGGATAATCTATTACGATGGTTTGGGGCTGGCGGATTGCGGCGGATCCGGCAGCCAGTTCAGATCGTTAAAGCCATGATGGATGTAGCCGCCGAACGGGTACGACGCGCCGGGATAGCCGAACTGTTTCCAAACCACGTGATTATTGTAGAGCGAGACGAGTTCGGTACTGTGCACTTTCTGAAAGAAAGGCGAGTCCTGGATCTGCTTGAGCGCCGCGACCTGCTCATCGGGTGACAGCGCCACGAATTGCTTTGCGCCCGCGCCGTCGAGCTGCGCAACGCCGTCGCGGAGGATCTTCGCGGTTGCCGGCGTCTTCGCGGCCTCGGCGTCGAGATCCTCCACCGTCGGCTGATAGGCCGAATCGGCAAGCTGATCGTGCGGAAAGATCTGCCGCGCCATCTTGAGAATCGTCGCCGCCTCGTGGTCATTCAGCACCGTCAGCTTGCCCGCCGCGGCGTCAGCCGCGTAGCCGACCACCGCTACTCCCGACGACGCTGCCGCCGCAGCTCCGGCGGCGGCCAGCGCACTATTTTTCAGAAAGTCACGTCGGTTCATCTGCCTACCGTCTCCAGCATTCTTACTTCTTCACCACTTATTTGTCCAAACTGCGAACCCGTGCCACCAGCGCTTTGACGACGTCGGGTTCATCTTCGAGGTCGGGATTCGGCGCCATCTGATTACTCAGTCCGACGGCCATCCCGCCCTTCACGATGGCCTTGGCGATCTGATCGTCGGAGACCGACTTCTGCCAGTTCGGATTATGAAAATTGATCGGTTTGGGTTTGAGCGCGGCCGCGCCCGGCCCGTCGCCGCGTCCTTCGGCGCCGTGACAGGCGGAGCAACGTTCATCGAAGATCTGCGCCGCTTGCCCGCGCGCCTCGGCGCTAATCGCATGCGCGCCGGCCAACTGAGCGCGGGCCGAGGGTGCGAAGGCGATCAGGGCGATAACGATGAGGATCGGGCCGGAGAGACTAGGACAACCGTTTGTCATTCTGGGCGAAACGCAGAATCCCGGAAATAACGGCGTCCGCACCCATTTGATTTTCTGAAGAATCCGGGATTCCTCGCTTCGCGGACTCCGCTCAGAATGACAACAGATCTAGCTCGGCGGAATTGTAACTTGTGAGTCATGGAACTCTAGGGAATCAGCACGGCGCGACCCTTGACCGCGCCATTTTTGAGATCCTGTAGGGCGGAATTCGCCGCGCTCAGTTTGTACTCTTTGGTCGCGAGATTGACCAGACCACGATCGGCCAGCGCCATCAGCTCGACTAAATCGGGATAGGTGCCAACGAGGTTCCCAACGATCGTCTTCTCGGTGACGATCATCTCCATCGTGGCGATTTCGACTTTGCCGCCGTAGCCCACGATGTAATAGCAGCCCGCGTTGCGCGTCATCGCGAGGCCGTTGGCGACCGCCGTGCCCTCGCCGACAAAATCGAGCACCGCCTCGGCGCCGTTGCGGTTGGTTAGCGCGAGGACGGCTTCGACTTCATTGCCGTCAGCCTTGACCGTGTGGTCGGCGCCCGATTCTTTTGCAAGATTGAGCGCAAGTTCTGAGCGATCGACCACGATGATCGCCGCGGCGCATAGCGCCTTGAGCGCCTGGATTCCGATATGGCCGAGGCCACCCGCGCCGATCACGACCGCGAACTCCCCCGGCAACAGATGGCGCGCGGCCTTTTTCGCGACGTGATAGGCGGTCAGGCCGGCGTCGGCATAGGGCGCGACGTCCTTGGGCGCGAGCGTTTTGGGCAGTTTGATCAGGGCGCGCTCGGCAGTCTTGAGCAGCTCGGCGTAACCGCCGTTGGAGTCGATACCGGGAAACGCGCCGCCGGCGTGCATATCGTTGCCGCGCCGCCCGGCGAGCGTCTCACCCTTACTCAGCAGCGGATGGCAGATGACCGGATCGCCGACCTTGACGGTCTCGACCGAGACCCCGACGGCTTCGACCCAGCCGGCATTCTCGTGCCCCATGATGTACGGGAGGGCCACCGGCACGCGGTCGCGCCAAAGCCCCTCGATAATGTGGAGGTCGGTGCGGCAGACGCCGGCGCCGCCGATACGCACGATTACCTCAGTGGGCGCTTGAATCCTCGGTTCAGGCACTTCCTGATAGCTGACGAAGTCCGCGCGGCCGAGCGTCGTGTCGTAACCGTTGAGCACCGCCGCTTTCACCGTCGCGATCCCTTCGATCAGCTATCAGGGCAGATACTGAGGGCGGAATTCCGTCGGTATCAGGACAGACTTGAGATTGACGCGGTCGCCGTGACCAGCGCTGTCGGTGAAGCCGACCAGACCCGCGATCAACTGCTGCGGGTCGTGCAAGGGTATCATCCGCTCCTCTTCAAAGATCCCGCTGGTCATCTTAAGCGTGACTTTGCGGGTCTGGCCGGGCGCGATCGGGCCTTCCGGATCGACCGTGAGTCGCCCGACATAATGCGACGGCCCGGCCGCGGCCAACTCTTCCTGGCTGCCATTGACGAAGGTCGCCATCGCCATCACGTAGCTTTTGAGCGTGATCGGACTGGAGCTGATGTTCTTTACTTCGGCGTTGATTAAAAGGGTATCGCTTTGCTGGTCGAAGCTCGCACCGGTCGAACGCACCTGCGCCATGTGCTCAGTCGGGGTAAGCGAAACCGGCTCGAAGCGGTCGGTTTGCTGCGGCAAGCGCACCGGATATTTCACTGCCATCCGGACCCAGCCGACCACCAGCAGCACGATCGTCAGGCCGGCGAGCAAATCCATCCAGAAGTGATCGCGCGGCGTGATCAGCCCGATATCAGGCGCGTCGTCGTTGACCGGGAGCTGCGCGGTGACCGCCAGCCGCGTCACCGTGCGCTTCGGCACAACCCAATAGACCATCCAGGCCATCCCGATGACAAAGCTGGCGAACGACCACCACCAGACGAACGCGCCGCCGAGGTGCTCGAGGTCCACGGTCTTGCCCGAAAGCAGCGTCACCGGCATCACAAAGGGCTTGCCGCTGGGCGCGACCGTCACCCATTCCCCCGGACCGATTAGCGTACCAGTCCCCTGCACCGCGATCCCGGGATGAACGTGCCATTGACCGGGGATCCGACCCAGCATCGTCATGCTGTAGTCGTAAGTCCCGCCCTTCTCGACCAGAATCGAGCCGAAGTCGGGATCGCCGTTAACCAGACGATCGGTTAGCGCGAAGACCGGTCCCGGCACGACCGGGGTGATATAGGCGGTATGGGGCGGATCGAGCGTATAGGGCCAGGTATCGAGGACGGTCAGCTTGCCGGTGATGGTCACCGGCTCGCCGACTTTGACCGACGTCGGCGAAATATGGACATCGTAGAAGGCGACCGTGAGATCTTTAAGGAAGGGCTCGTCGGCGGCTTCGCCATGCGCGAAGGCAGCGCGGGGAAGGCCCGCCAGTGCGAAAATGGCGAGCCAGACAATTGATATGTATCGCAGGCGTCTCACGCTTTTTCCCCTACGCAACCCGTCTCAGCTCGATAGAACGATACTCTAGCGAGGGCGGCGTGCCGATCGCGCCGACGACTTGCGCTCGCTGTCATCGTGCCGCCGCGCCGGCCATAAAGTGATCAGGTAGTAGCAGGCGAGTCCGATCGCGATTGATGTGCCCATTGGCGGACCCATCTCGTCGGGCCCGGCCATCCCGCCATGCGCATGGGCGACGCCGGCGGCTATCGGCATCCAGACGGTGGCGGCAATCAAGCCGCGCAGCAGGTGTTTTCTTGTTTTTGTCAGCATCCGAACTATCTCCGGAACTAGACTCTAGCCGAACTCTATCTGACGCGGCTCGCAGACTCGCCTGCAGCACGTCCCGCCTGGTGTCTCAGTAGGTCTTGATGTACTTGCCGATCGGCCACACGGCGAGATAGCGGCCGATGAGCTGACCCACCCAATACCCGAGCATCGCGAGCGAGCCGCCAAACACCAGCGACACATACTGCGTCTCGCCGAGGAAGCTGCGGAGCGCGCCGCGCTCGATATGGCGCATGTATTCGGGCGTCTGTGAGCGAATGTAAGCGATACCCTGCACATCAGAGACCGTCAAAACGTGATGCATAAATTGCGCAGGTTGCAAGTATGGAGCGAGCGGAATGTAGTTAAAGCCCCAGATCATAACGGCCCAGACCGGACCGCCGATCAGCGATGTCAACAGGAAGCTCCGCGTTTTCATCAGCAGCCAGTCGAGGATGATCGCCGCCGGGATAGTCGAGATCGGCCAGACAAAATTGATCGGATAAGACTCGGCGACGTGCCACTGAAACCAGCGGCCGATCCAGCTCGCGAGGAACAGGCAGCAGCAGGTGTAGGTCGCACCGGTGGGGAAGCGCCACGCCACCCACTGAATCCATTGCAGGGCAGACGGGATAATAATCGTGGCAAAGGCCGTGACGACCGGCCACCATTGGGGGTCTTTCCAGTCAGTCCAGAAATCCCAGTCGCCGGCAAAGAGCAGTTTCGTGATGTCGGCGGCGCCGGCAACGACGAAAATCGCGGTTATCCAGAAGACCGCGTCCCAAGAGCGATCGATCCATTGATATTTCGCATTGAGCAGATCGCGCAGCTCGAGCCGCTTTTGCTTTTCTGCTGCGGTCATTCCGGTGGTCGCCGCCGCCATAACGCTACTCCTCGAGCGCTCGGTTGAAGTCTGATTCTACGAAGGCGGATCTAGCGCCCGCCGGCCGCCGCGGTCTGCGCCGGAATCTCGACCGTGCGCGCCTCTTTCTCGATGCCGAACAACCGAATGATGGTCTCGCCCCACACGGCGAACATCCCGCTCGCGAGCCAGCCGTAGGTCACGAACGGCCAGTGGAAAGGCACCGCGAAAAATTCCTCCGAGAGCCACAGGCTGTGGCCCCATTCGTTGAAGGCGACCTGCACGGTCTCGAGCACTGCCGCGGTGATCAGCAGAAAGAACGACCACGGGAAGCCCTTCTTCCACGCATACAGCGCTGGAATCCGATAGGTGCCGTAGAGGTAAGCGCCGAGCGCGAGAATGATCGACAGCGGGAAGAAGAAGTAGAACATCGGGATATGGGTCGGGGTCAGAGCGGTATCGCGCACCATGGTCTGATGCCAGGCGCCGTCCCAGTTGGGCCAGAAGCTCGCTTCGATATAGAGCGAGAGGCTGGTTGCGCCGATAATGCTCCAGAGCACCGCGATGCGGCGGACTTCCTCGGCCGGGGTAATCGGCTGCCCCTCGAGCGCGCGCCCAGTGCGCATCAGCCATCCGTACCAGATACCGGTAAACACCCCGAGCGACAGCAGTTCGCCCCAGAACAGCGTCCGGTAATGCATCGTGAAGGCGTGAGTACTCGAATCCAAACCTACCAAAAGCGCGAATTTGTAATCCCAGATCCACAGGAAGAGATTCGCCCCGAGCAGCGCGGCGCAGCCGACGAACAGGCTCTTCCATCCGTTCAACCAGTCGGTCGGATTGCGCCCTTGAAGTGTGTCGATGTCACGATCGCTGGCTTCGGCAACGGAACCCGTGATGGCCATTGGCAGACTCTCCTAGTCCGGAACTTCCTTCACGGTTATAGCTGATTCCGCCCGGTGGTCAACCATCGCAGCGATCCGGCGTCAGACCGCGCCAGCCGCTCGGGACCGCATTGCGCGGCGCGCCCGCGTCATATAAGTTGTGTGTAGCCCGACGTGTGACCCGGACTTATCGTGGCGCGCCTCGCACCGCTTGCAGGCTCAACCTCACAATTCATTCATACCCCACGCCGCATCCGGCTAACCAACCAAAAGGATTCGCTTGTCGTTCTCTGCTTTTACCCTTTCCCCTGAACTCCATCGTTCAATTCGCGACCGCGGCCATCATGTGGCCACCCCGATTCAGACCGGCGCCATCCCGCTGATCCAGAGCGGTGTGGACGTCGTCGCCACGGCCGAGACCGGCAGCGGCAAGACCGCGGCCTTTCTGATCCCGCTCATCGACCGGATGCATCGCGACGGCGCGGGCGCGGCCTCGATGCTGGTGATCGAGCCGACGCGCGAGCTGGCGGCCCAGGTCGGCCGCGAGTTCCAGGTACTTGCGCGGCATACCGGGCTGCGCGCCGCGGTGATCGTCGGGGGCGAATCGATGCGCCGGCAGATCGACGAAATCCACGCCGGCGCGCACGTGCTGGTCGCCTGCCCGGGGCGGCTGCTGGATCATCTCGAACGCGGCTACGTCAAACTCAATCATCTGACCGCGGTGGTGATCGACGAGGCTGACCGGCTGCTCGACATGGGCTTTATGCCGCAGGTGCGGCGCATCATGAAGCTGGCGCCGCACAAGCGCCAGACCCTGATGTTCTCGGCGACAATGGGCGTGGAAGCGAGCGCGATTGCGCGCGAGTTTTTGCATCAGCCACAGCGCGTGAATATCGGCGACAAACCAGCGCCGCCCGCCGCGATCGTACAGACGCTCTGCACGGTCGCGCACGCCGACAAGCAGGCGATTCTGTTCGCGATCCTGCGGCGACCCGAAGTCGAGAGCGCGATCGTCTTCGCTCGCACCAAGAGCCGCACCGATCGCGTCGCCCAGGCGCTCAAGCGCAGCGGCGTCAAGGCGATCGCGATTCACGGCGATCTCTCGCAAAGCCAGCGCACCGCGGCGCTCGCGGGCTTCCGCAGACGCGCCTATCGCATCCTGGTGGCGACCGATGTCGCCGCGCGCGGTCTCGATATTCCGGGGGTCTCGCACATTATCAACTACGACTTGCCCGACGAGCCCGAGAATTACATCCATCGGATCGGCCGCACGGCGCGCGCAGGCCGCGAGGGGCACGCGATTAGCCTGGTCACGCCCGAGGAACGCCTGTCGCTGGGGCGCATCGAGCGCACGCTCGGGATTACGCTCGAACGCGAGACCGTTGACGGTTTCGCCCAGCCCGAGATCACCGCGCCGAAGCCGGTCGTGCTGTTTCGTTCCGGTTATGCGCGCTCGCCGCGCAACCGTCCGCGTTCACGCTGGGCCTAGCCGGCCCTGCTCGCGCAGACGGACGAAAGAATTCTCAACGCAGCTCGCAGACTCGCCTGCTCGCTCCGCTCGGCAGCCCTCGCGCTAGTCCTGCGCTCGCGCTGGGCCTGAGCGGCTACGAACCGCCAGCTGCTGTTGGTCGGCGACGAAGTTTGCCGATCGATTGAGATAATCCTCGATAGCTGATAATGTCGGATCTGACATAAACCAATGTCGACGCCGACTCGCGATAAACCGTTGGTCTGGTTACATGGTGAAATCAAAACGCCGCCGTTCTCAAAAGAAGCTCGGATCGAAGCCGGATTGTTATTGAGGCGTCTACAACGTGGTGAACTGATTGCTCTACCGCATTCCCGGCCAATGCCTTCGGTGAGTAGCCGATGCCACGAACTCAGGATCTTAGACCGCGACGAAGCGTGGCGAGTGCTTTATCGAATCGACCGTGACGCCATCGTGATCGCAGAAGTGTTCAGCAAGAAGACGAGGCAAACGCCACTCCAGATCGTCGTGCGAACAAGGGCGCGCCTGCGGCGCTATGATGAAATCGCCAGGTGATTAACCATGGAGAAGCGCAAAAAGAGGCTGCTCGAATCCGCCGGGTGGACCATTGGCGGCGCGGCAGAATTTCTTGGTCTGAGTGACGAAGAGATCGCCATGGTTGAGCTTAAACTGGGGTTGGCGGATGCGGTGAAAGAAGAACGGACGCGGCGAAAAATGACCCAAGCGCAGCTTGGTCGATTACTGGGGTCGAGCCAGTCTCGAGTAGCGAAGATCGAGGCGACGGATCGCTCCGTCAGCATAGATCTGATGGTTCGCGCCCTTATAAAAATGGGCGCCAGCCGAAAGCAGGTCGCCGCCTATATCGCCGCGCCCGCCCGGCGGCGCGCCGCCTAACTAGATAGGGCGTTGCGCGAGTTCGATGTAGTTGCCGTCGGGATCGCGCACGAAGGCGGCCCGCGCGACGTTGCCGAAATTGGCCGGCGCCACCCCGACATTGGCGCCCGCCCCGGTCAATTCCGCGAACGCCGCGTCACAGTTCTTCACCTGGACAGTCACGTAGCGAATCCCCAGTGACGCCATCGCCTTCACGACCTCGAGCAGATTCGCCATCGGCGCGGGCTTCAACCGACGCGCCAGCGGATGTCGGAAGGTCGCGAACGTGGTCTCGCCGATCAGATAGCGATGGTGGTCGAGTCGTTTGGCCGGAAACGCTTTGGTGTAAAAATCGTCGAATAGATCGACGTCGCTGACACCCAATCGCACCGCAACCTGTTGCGTGACGTCGCCGTGTCCCGGCGGCACCAGCTCTACCGTGTTGCCGTCGGGATCGTTGAGCACTTCGGGCTGCGTGACCTTGCTGCTCGCGATAATCAGCGTCTCGTAACCACCCGGATGACGCCGTGGCAGCGGATCGCGCGATTCCATCAGCTTGATGATCGAGCCGTTGGCGACATAACGATGCTGCGTGAAGCCTCCGCCCACCGGCAGCACGGACTCGAACTGGAGGCCGAGGTTGTCGCCATAGAAAGCCTTCATCGCGTCGATCCGATTGGTGAAGATGCCGACATCCACTTGCGGCCGATTGAGTTCCATCGTTGTTTGCTCCCGAAGGTGGTCCGAGTTGAGAACCTTTCTAGTCAATCAGCCAGCCAGCCGTCAAACCGCACTGAGGATAGTTTGACGGTCTCTGATGAACGACTCTCTGGTTTGTGTCACCCTAGCGAGGAGGCAGCCTGGATCACCGACGAGAAGATTCGTAGCGACGGCGGTGTCCACTAAACCGATCGATAAGGGACAAGCCAACTTCCGAGCTTCGGTTTCACGACTTTTTGGCTTGTCGTTCGGAGGTACAGGTCGTGGCAGATTTCGGCATTGCGACAGTTCCGACACATGATTCGATTCCGCCCCCTGAATTGGGCCAGTGGGTCGAGGCGCACCGGTTCGAATCGCTTTGGTTCGGCGAGCATTCGCATATCCCGACCAGTTGCAAGACCCCTTCGCCGCTGGGCGGGGAGTTACCTGAACTCTTCAAGCAGTTCTACGATCCGTTCGTCGCCCTGACCGCCGCCGCCGTGGTCACGACGAAGCTCAAGGTTGGCACCGGCGTCTGCCTGGTGCCGGAGCATCACACGATCAATCTGGCCAAGGCGATCGCGACCCTCGACCGCATCTCCAACGGGCGAGTGGTATTCGGGATCGGCGGGGGCTGGAACGCCGAGGAGATGGCCGACCATGGCGTCGAGCTCCAGGACCGCTGGCAGGTCACGCGCGAGCGCATTCTGGCGATGCGCGAGATCTGGACGAAAGACGTCGCCGAGTATCACGGCAAGTTCGTGAATTTCGATCCGATTTGGTGCTGGCCCAAGCCGGTGCAGGCGGGCGGGCCGCCGGTGCTGATCGGGGCGGCATCGAAATGGGTTCCCCAGCGCGTCGCTGAATACTGCGACGGCTGGTTCCCGATCGACGGCGGGTACGACCTTGCGGGCGGAATCGCCGCGATTCGCGCCGAGGTCGCCCGGCGCGGTCGCTCTGCCGACGCGCTCGATTTCAGCATCCAGACCACCGAGGAATTCGCGCCCGGCGGGCTTGAAAACCGGATCCCAGAGCTGATCAAACTCGGCTTCAAGCGGATCGTGTTTTTGATCATGCAGACTCGCCGTGACGAGCAGTGGCCGCTGCTCGAGCGCTACGCGGCCTTGATCCGCCAGTTCACCTAGCGCTATCTGCTTCAAGCATGGCGGACGTTCACGAAGATCCTAATCAGCCGCTGCCCGAGTTCGGCGACGTGCGAGATGAAGAGCAACTCGACTGGCGCGGGCTGGCGGCGTATCTGAGCGCGCATCAGACGCCCGGCGCCGATCAGCCGCTGGCGGTGAAACAGTTCCGCGGCGGCCATTCGAACCTGACCTATCTGTTGCGCTTCGGCGACGACCACGAATGGGTCGTGCGGCGGCCGCCCTTCGGACCGCTGCCGCCCGGCGGTCACGACATGGCGCGCGAGTATCGGGTGCTGTCGCGGCTGTGGGAGAGTTTCGCGCAGGCGCCGCGCGCAATCCTGTTCTGCGACGACGCTGCGATTCTCGGCGCGCCCTTCTTCGTGATGCAGCGTAAGGCCGGCTTTACGATCCCGAACCGCCATCCGCTCGACCCCAAGATCAAGACCGATCCCGCGAGCTGCCGCGCGATGTCTGAGGGCTTTATCGACGCGCTGGCCGATCTGCACGCGGTCGATTACGAGCAGCTCGGGCTAGCCGGATTGGGCCGTCCCGACGGCTTCCTCAAGCGCCAGATCGCCGGCTGGACCGATCGCTGGGAGAAGGCCAAGACGGCAGAGCTGCCGCTGATGAACCGGCTCGGCGCCTGGTTCCTCGAAAACATGCCCGCGCCGCAGAAGCCGGTACTGCTGCACAACGATTTCTTCCTCCACAATGTGATGTTCGCGCCGGACAACTCGGGCGCAGTGGTGGGGGCGTTCGACTGGGAGATGTCGACGCTGGGCGACCCATTGATCGATTTGGGCACCGCGCTGAATTATTGGCGCGACGCCGACGACCCGCCCGACCTGATCGCGCTGAGCGACGGCCATGCGCATACGACGCGGCCGGGCTTCATGACGCGCGCCGAGCTGATCGCGCGTTATGCGGAGCGCACCGGCCGTGACGTCAAGGACGCGGCCTACTATCGCGCCTGGGCGCTCTGGAAGACGGCGACGGTCGTGCAGCAGATCTACGTGCGCTTCGTGCGCGGCCAGACGCACGATCCGCGCTTCGAGGCCATGGGTGCGCATGTGCCGATCCTCGCGCGCACCGCCGCCGAAGTCGTAGCGCGGTTGGGCTTCAGAGAATAATCCAACAGGACTGGGCGCAGAACGCCGGCGGAGGCGTGCTGCGCGAAGGTTTATCAGTCGGGGGTGGTCTTTTCGCGAGCCTTTGACTAAGTTGGGTCTCACAGTCGGCGAATACTCTGATTATTCCCCCGGGAGGGTTGCGGTTTGCACGCGATTAACTACGAAGCTCCAACTACCGTCGATCAGGCGGTCAAGTTGCTCGCGCGGCACGGCGAAAAGGCGCGGGCGCTCTGCGGCGGCACCGACCTGATCATTCAGCTGCGCGCGGGCGTGCGCCGGCCGGAACATGTGATCGATCTAAAGCATATCGCTGATATGCGGCAGATCTCGTTCAGCCTGCAACACGGGCTGCGACTGGGCGCGGCTGTCCCCGCGATCGAGATTCACGAAAACGCCGACATGCGCCGCTACTATCCGGGCCTGACGGAGGCCGCTCATCTGATCGGCTCGCTGCAGATCCAGAGCCGCGCGTCAGTCGGAGGAAATCTGTGCAATGGCTCGCCCGCCGCCGACACCACGCCCGCCCTGATCGCACTCGCCGCCAAGGGCCGGGTGGTCGGACCCAAGGGTGAACGGATGGTCGCCGCCGAGGATTTCTGCACGTCGCCCGGCCGCACGGTGCTCGAACCTGACGAGCTGCTGGTGGAGATACATATTCCGTCGCCGGCGGCCCATTCGAGCGACGCCTATCTGCGCTTTATCCCGCGCAACGAGATGGATATCGCGGTGGTCGGTGTCGGCGTCGCCGTCACGATCGACCCGTCCGAAGACCGCTGTAACGAGGCGCGGATTGCCTTGGGCGCCGTCGGCCCGACGCCGATTTTTGCGAAAGAGGCCTCGGCGGCGCTGGTCGGTAAAAAGCTCGACGCCGCGTCGATCGAGAAGGCGGCGCAACTCGCGATCGCGGCTAGCTCACCGATCGACGACATGCGCGGTACCGCGGAGTTCCGCCGCCATGTGGTCGGCGTACTCACGCGGCGCGCGCTGGCGATCGCGATCGAACGCGCGCGGCGCGCCTCGAGCCGTTAGCATCAAACCGGCATTCGACCGAGTAGCGAACAAAAGACGAAATGGCAAAGAAAAAAGTAGTCGAAACCACGATCAATGGCGAAGTCACTGAATTCCTTTGCGAGCCGCGCGAGAGTCTGCTCGAAGCCCTGCGCGATACACTCGGGCTGACCGGCAGCAAGGAAGGCTGCCTGACTGGAGACTGCGGGGCCTGTACGGTCGTTATCGACGGGCGCGCGGCCTGCTCCTGCCTGGTCTTCGCGATGGAGGCCCAGGGCAAGAAGATCGAGACGATCGAGGGCCTCGCGAGCCGCGACGGCTTGCATGTGTTGCAGCAGAAGTTCCTCGAGCACGCGAGCCTTCAATGCGGCATCTGCACGCCGGGCTTTCTGATGTCGAGCAAGGCCCTGCTCGATCGTAATCCGAATCCGACCGAGGCTGAAATTCGCTACGCTCTGGCTGGGAATCTCTGCCGCTGCACCGGTTATGACAAAATCGTCCGGGCGGTCGTCGACGCGGCAAAAACGCTCAATTCCGGGGCGCGCGCGGCCTGATTGCCGCGGACGACATGCGTATCCTTCTCGATCGATAATTTTTTTACTTCTTCACCGAGGTCACGCGATGGCAGCTTCAAACGGCAGGAACTTCAAAGTAATCGGCACGCGGCCCATCCGGCATGACGGCGTCGACAAAGTGACGGGACGCGCCATGTACGGCGCGGACTATGCCTTCCCGGACATGCTGTTCGGCAAGATGCTGCGCAGCCCTTATTCCCATGCGCGGATCAAGTCGATCAAGACCGACCAGGCTGCGGCGCTGCCGGGCGTGATTGCAGTGATCACCTCGGCGAATCTGCCGGAGCTGCCGGATCGGGTGGAATCGGCCGGCGAAGCCCCGATCAATCTCGCCCATCTCTCTCAGAACCTGATGGCTCGCGACAAGGTCTTGTACGACGGTCACGCGATCGCCGCGGTCTGCGCGACCAGCCCGCACATCGCCGAGGAGGCGGTTAAGCTGATCGAGGTCGAATACGAGGTCCTGCCGCCGGTCATGACGGTCGAGGAAGCCATCAAGCCGGGCGCTACCATCCTTCTCTCCAGCCTTCGCAACAAGGAAGAGGGCGACAAACAGACCAATGTCGCCAGCCACCTGCAGTTCAAGCGCGGCGACGTCGCGGAGGGCTTCAAGTCCGCGGATTACGTGGTCGAGCGCGAATTCAAGACCGCGATGGTCCATCAAGGCTATATCGAGCCGCACAATGCCGTGGCGAAATACGACTCCGACGGCAAGGCGACGCTCTGGTGTTCGACGCAGGGCGGATTTGGCGCCCGTGCGCTGACCGCTGCGGTCGCCGGCATCGCCGAGACCAACCTCAAGGTCGTCCCGGCTGAAATTGGCGGCGGCTTCGGCGGCAAGCTGACGATCTATCTCGAACCGATCGCGCTGGTCTTATCAAAGATAACCGGCAAGCCGGTCAAGATGGTAATGTCGCGCGCTGACGTGCTGCGTGCGACCGGGCCGACTTCGGGTTCGACAATCAAGTGCAAAATGGGCTGCACCAAGGACGGCAAACTGGTTGCCGCCCAAGTCTGGATGGCGTACGAGGCGGGCGCTTACCCGGGTTCGCCTGTCGGGGCCGGCGCGATGACCATCATCGCACCCTACGTCATCCCGAACATGATCATCGACGCTTACGATGTCGTGGTGAACCGGCCCAAGACCGCGGCCTATCGCGCCCCGGGCGCCACCAATGCGGCGATGGCCTCCGAGACCGTGATCGACGAACTGGCGCAAAGGTGCGGACTCGATCCGGTCGACTTTCGACTGCGCAATGCCGCGGCCGAGGGCAGCCCGCAGACCGCCGGACCGCCCTACAAACGGATCGGCTATGTCGAAACCCTCGAAGCGCTCAAGCGCAGCCCGCATTATCAGTCGAAGCTCGAGGGCGCCTGGCGCGGACGCGGTGTCGCCACCGGCTTCTGGTTCAATATCGGGATGCAGTCCGCGGCCGTCGTCAACCTCCACGGTGACGGCACGGCGAGCCTTGTGATGGGCTCGGTGGATATCGGCGGGACCCGCGCGGCGCAGGCGATGATCGCCGCCGAGGTGCTCGGCATCGCGGCGACCGCGGTGCGGCCCCTGGTCGCCGATACTGACACGATCAGCTACACCGATATGACCGCAGGCAGCCGGACTGCGGTTACCACCGGCGTCGCGGTCTTTCAAGCCGCTGAGGATGCCGTGCGCCAGCTCAAGGAGCGCGCCGCCAAACTCTGGGAGACCAAGCCGGAAGAGGTCGCGTACCAGGACGGTGTGCTGAGCACCGCGGCCGATCCGTCGAAGAAAATGACGCTCGCGGAGGTGGCGAAGAAGTTTGCGCGCACCGGCGGAACCGTTAGCGGCCGCGCCAACGTCAACGTTCGCGGCGTCGGGCCCTCCTTCGCGGCGACCTGCGTCGATGTCGAGGTCGATCCGGACACCGGCAAGGTCAAGATCCTGCGGGCGACTTGCGTTCAGGACGTCGGCAAAGCCATCCATCCGAGCTACGTCGAAGGCCAGATGCAGGGCGGCACCGCGCAAGGTATCGGCTGGGCGCTCAACGAAGAATACGTTTACGACGACAAGGGCAACCTGCGAAACTTTGGACTGCTCGACTATCGCATGCCGACCTGTCTCGACCTGCCCGAGATCGAGACCGTGCTGGTCGAAGTTCCCGCACCCGGCCATCCGATTGGCTCGCGCGGGGTGGGCGAGGTGCCGATCGTGCCGCCGGTGGCCGCGGTCGCCAATGCGATCGCCCGCGCGACCGGGGTCAGAATGGAGGTGCTGCCGATGTCGCCGCCGCGCCTGCTCAAGGCGCTGCTCAAGAAGCGCAACGGCGCCGACAGTCAGGCCGCCGCCGCAGGCCGCTGACGCAAGAAAGTATGCGAGGAAAGGGCCGAGGCCCAGGGCTCGGCCCTTTTTAGCGATGGCCATCGTTGTAATCCCGGCCCTCCTGCGCAAACTCACCGACGGCGCCGAACGGGCAACCGTCAGCGGCCACAATCTCGGTCAGGTGATCGAAGACCTCGAGCGGCAGTTCCCCGGTTTTCGCGATCAGTTGATCCAGAACGGTGAGATGAAACCCTCGATCGCGGTTTCGATCGACGGCGAGATGGGCACTGGCGGCCTGTTCGACCGCGTCAGGGATTCGAGCGAGATCTTTTTCATCCCGGCGATCGGCGGCGGCTGACCTTATCGCTGGTGTAGGAGGGTGGCATGATGGCGGACATCAACGGCGCTGCCAGCGCAGGCTTTCGTGTGATCGGCACCCGTCCGATCCGGCACGACGGCGAAGACAAGGTCACCGGACGTGCGAAGTACGGAGCGGACTACGCCTTGGCGAAAATGCTGCATGGCAAAGTGCTCCGCAGCCCGCACGCTCACGCTCGTATCATCTCGATCAACACTGAAAGAGCTGCGCGCCATCCCGGCGTCTATGCGGTGCTGACGGGCGCCGATCTGCCCGAGGTCAAGGGCGCGATGGCGCAGGTCGGCGAGTTGGTCGTCAACACTCACTACCTGTCGCTCAACGTGATGGCGCGCGGCAAGGTGCTTTACGACGGCCATGCGGTCGCCGCGGTCGCCGCGATCAATAAGCATGTCGCGGAAGAGGCGCTCGAACTAATCGAGGTCGAGTACCAGGTGTTGCCGCCCGTGATGACGGCGGACGCCGCGATGCGGCCGGACGCGCCAGTGCTGCTGCCGGAACTGCGTCAGATGCGGATGCAGTCGCGGATCGATCCGGGCAAGCTCGAAGGACCCGACGAGCCCGGCAACGTCGCCGGACATATTCAGTTCCAGCGCGGCGATCTCGCGGCCGGCTTCAAGGCGGCCGATTTCGTCGTCGAGCGCGAGTATCGGACCGAGGCCGTCCATCAGGGCTATATCGAGCCGCAGAATGCGTTGGCCGCGTGGGACTCGGACGATCACGTGACGATTTACTGCTCGACCCAGGGCTCCTTCAATGTCCGCACGCTGACCGCGGCCGTGCTCACGATGCCGGAGGGCAGGATTCGCGTGGTGCCCGCCGAAATCGGCGGCGGCTTTGGCGGCAAGACCACTATCTATCTGGAACCCTTGGCGGTGCTGCTCGCGAAGAAGGCGGGCCGTCCGGTCAAGATGGTTATGACCCGCGCCGAGGTCCTGCGCGCGACCGGCCCGACTTCTGGGACCCACTTCCGTGTCAAGTTGGGCGCGACCCACGCCGGACGGATCACCGCCGCCGAAGTCTGGATGGCGTATGAGGCTGGAGCCTTTCCCGGATCGCCATTCGCGCCCGCGGCGATGACCACGCTGGCGCCCTACAAGATCGAAAATCTTCTAATCGACGCCTTCGACGTCGTCGTCAACCGGCCCAAGGTCGCGGCCTATCGCGCCCCCGGTTCACCTGCCTCGGCCTTCGCCTGCGAAGCCGCGCTGAGCGAGTTGGCCGAACGCACCGGCCTTGATCCGATCGAATTCCGCCTGCGCAACGCAGCTCACGAGGGCTTGCCACAGCCGGCGGGACCGCCGTTCAAGAAGATCGGCTTCATCGAGACGCTGGCGGCGCTGCGCGACAGCGATCACTACCGTTCGAAACTGACTGGAAAGCATCGCGGGCGCGGCGTCGCTGCGGGCTTCTGGTTCAACGGCGGTCTCCAATCTTCCGCCGACGTGAATATCCATACCGACGGCACGGTCAGCGTCGTGACCGGGTCCGTGGATATCGGCGGGTCGCGCGCTGCGATGGCCATGATCGCGGCAGAAGTGCTGGGGGTGCATGTTCGCGACGTGCGGCCGATGGTCGCCGACACCGACGCCATCGGGCACAACGACGTCACCGGCGGTAGCCGTGTCACGCTGTCCACCGGGCTGGCCGTCTTCAACGCCGCGCACGACGCCCTGCGCGAGCTCAAAATCCGGGCCGCCCGCCTGTGGGACGCGGATCCAGATGAGGTCGAGTTCGATGCCGGAGTCTTTCGCGCTCGCCGCAACGGCGGGTCGCCGCTAGCATTGAGTCAGATCGCCCCAAAGCTGATCGCGACTGGCGGTCCGGTGACCGGCCGCGCGAGCCTCAACGCCGGCGCCGTCGGCGCCGTCGGCAATGCCTTCGCCGCAGTCTGTGTGGATGTCGAGGTTGATCCCGACACCGGCAAGGTGCGGATTCTGCGCGCGACGATCGCCCAGGACGTCGGCCGCGCGATCCATCCGAGTTACGTCGAGGGGCAGATGCAGGGCGCGCTCGCGCAGGGTATCGGCTGGGCCCTCAACGAGGAATATTTCTACGACGACCGCGGCGTGTTGAGAAATTCCGGACTGCTGGATTATCGCATGCCCACCTGTCTCGACCTGCCGATGATTGAGACGCAAATCGTCGAAGTGGCTAATCCGCATCACCCGCTGGGTGTGCGCGGGGTTGGCGAGGTCGGTATCGTGCCGCCAATGGCGGCGATCGCGGAGGCGATCTATCAAGCAGTCGGAGTGCGAATGAGCGAATTGCCGATGTCGCCGCCGAAAGTTCTGAAGGCGATCCTCGTGAAACGAACAGGAGAAACCGAGAGCGCAGCGGCAGGTTGACACGCGTGGAGTCGAGTCATTCCGGGCGGCCGGGCGCCCGCTCGACCCCGTCCGAAGCGGCGCAAGAATTTACTTTGTGAGATGTAATTAGTTATTGCAAGTCACCTAAGGTTGCGTACAATAAGAGTTGCTAGCCGGGGTTTGCCCCCCCTTTTCCCGGTTGGCGGGGGGCCGGGCGAAGCAATTCGCTCGGTCCTTCTTTGCGACCTCCGAGGAGCGGTCAATTGTGGGGCAGTCGGTACGGATGATTGCGCTTTAGCGATCGCGATCGCCACCAAACGACCGCCCGCCACCGCCACCGCTGCGCGCCTGCGCTTCGTTCACGCGGATCGCGCGCCCTTTGATGTCGCGGCCATTGAGTTTTTTGATCGCCTCTTCGGCGGCAACATCGGTGGCCATCTCAACAAAGCCAAAACCGCGCGATCGGTTGGTTGCGCGGTCGATGATCACCTGGGAATTCTCCACGCCGCCCACCTCCGCGAAGGCATCGTGCAAATCCTGATCAGTTACGGTCCAAGCCAAGTTTCCTACATACAGTCTGCGGCCCATTAGGCTCTCCTCCAGAACCGGCTGCGCCGGGCATGGTCGCCTTCTTATAGCACTACCTGACCATCCGAACATAGCGTCGGAACCTTTGGCCTCAAGTAGCAGCCCAAGGGCATTGCCTTGAGATGACCGCATCGGTCTCGAGGCCGAGGTTCGACAGGTCGCGGACGACGCGCATGCAGAAGAGTACTCGAGAGATACCTGCTGTATATAATCGGCGGCGAAGTGACCTTGCGCTGAGTGAGGTCTCTTCATCGCCGCTGAGATACCGACAACTTCGCACGCGGCCAGGGTCATCGGCAGAATCATCGGCAGGATATCGGAATGTTATCCACACTCACCATGAATCCAGTTTGCCACTAGCTACCTTGTGCAAGACTCCGGTCTTGTGTAGTTTCAAAATATAATCAAGTTCCGGTGCAAAGGAGAAGGTTGAATGCCTCGTAGAAAACGCAGTCAAAGGGGCGGCGCTTTCCAACAAGTTCAGCGACAGGCCCGCGCTTTATTGCTCAGTCTGCGCACGGAGATCCGCGGTAAGGAAACCGAACTGGCAAGCTTGCGTCAGGAGGCCGCCGCGCTCGATCGCCTCAGTGGCAGAGGGTTGGGTCCGGTTGCTGGCGCGGCCAAGGCGGTGCGCGGCGGACGACGTTCCGCGGGCCGGGTAAATTGGAGTGGTATCCTCCAGCAATTGCCCAAACAATTCAAAGCTGCTGACGTTCGCGTCATTCGCTCAGTTGCACGCAAACGGCCGTCGGAGATTTTTGCCGCGATTACTCGCTGGATCGAAGCCGGTTCGGTAAAGCGCAAGGCACGCGGATTATACGAGCGCGCATGAACTATTATTGAAACTTCCTCTTGCGTCATCGCGTCGATGACTTCTCGCGCCGCTGAGGGCGGCGCGTCCGAGCTGCTCCAAGCCGCGGGAGCCGCGCTATGCCAGTTAAGACTATTGAATGGCGCGCCGATACCGTGCGCATGATCGATCAGCGTCTGCTGCCGGCGCGCGAGGTGATTCGCACCTATCGGGACTATCAAGGCGTCGCCGCGGCGATTCGCACGATGGTGATTCGCGGCGCGCCGGCGATCGGCGTGGCGGCGGCGATGGGAGTTGCGTTAGGGATCCGCGGGAGCGCCGGCGCGGCGGCCCGCAAGCGCTTCGAGCACGTCGCACAAGCGCTGAAATTGACGCGGCCGACCGCGGTCAACCTGGCATGGGCAGTCGCGCGGATGGGACAAGTGCTCGAAGCGAGCCTGGCGCTCGACGCCGCGCGGCTCTTTCGCCGCATGCGGGCAGAGGCCATCGCCATCTGCCGTGAAGACATCGCACTGAATCGCGAACTGGGCATGCATGGCGCCGCGCTAATCGATTCGCCGGCCACCGTGCTGACGCACTGCAACGCGGGCGCGCTCGCGACCGCCGGCTATGGCACCGCGTTGGGCGTAATCCGCGCCGCCCGCGCACAGGGCAAGCGCGTCAGCGTGTTCGCGGACGAGACCCGGCCCTTTCTGCAGGGCTCGCGCTTGACCGCTTGGGAATTGCGCAAGGATCACATCCCCGTGACCGTGATCGCCGATAGTATGGCAGGTTCGGTCCTGCGCGCCGGCACGATCGCCTGCGTCATCGTCGGCACCGATCGCACCGCGGCCAACGGCGACGTGGCGAACAAGATCGGCACCTACCCGCTCGCGGTCCTGGCCGATCGTCATCGCGTGCCTTTCTACGTGGCGGCGCCGCTGTCGTCGATCGATCTCGCCTGTGCCGACGGCGCCGCGATTCCGATCGAACAACGCGCGCCTGAAGAGTTGACTGAGTTTCACGGCACGGCGATTACGCCGCGCGGAGTGACTGTCTTCAATCCGGCTTTCGACGTCACGCCAGCCGAATTGGTGACCGCGATCATCACTGAACGCGGCATCGCCCGCGCTCCCTATAAGGAAAGCCTGGCGAGACTGAAGCACTGAGATTCGCGCGTCGACTCTGAGGCTTGACGCAGCTCGCAGACTCGCCTGCGCGCTGCGCGCCGCAATCGCGCTCCGCTACTGCTAGCCCGCGAGCTCGAGGCCGCGCTCGAAAAATCGCGGTCCAGTCAGCGCGATATCCTCCCAGGTCGGATCGTGACGTTTGCCGCGCCGATGCAACATCACGTTGAAAGCCGTGATGACGCCGAAGCGGTAACAGGCGAACGCGCGAAACCATCGCACTTCGGCGTCGGTGACCGGTATCGCGGCTGAGGAGCGGTAAGCCTCCGCGAGTTCGTCCGGCGGCAGGATGTGCGGCGGAACGAGGTCTTGCTTGACCCAAGTGTCGCGGTCGGAAAACAGGCATAGCCAGCCGAGGTCGATCAGCACCGCGCCAATCTGCGCCAGCTCCCAATCGATCACGGCGCACAGCCGGCCGTCCGCGTAGAGGCAATTCGACCAGTTCAGATCGCCATGCACGCAGCCGACCCGCGGATCGTCGGGAAATGTCGACTGCAGGCGCTCGCGCAGCCGGGGCGCCGAGACGATCATCGCGGGCTCGAGCGTCGGACGATCGAGCAAGGCGTCGAGTCGCGTCATCTCGTCGGCCAGCGTACGCGGCTCGCCCCAGGCGGCACGACGCGGCTCCCATGGGACCGCATGCAATGCGGCGAGGGTCTCGACCGTGATGCGCGCGAGCGCGCGCTGCTGCGCGGGCGGAAATTCATGTTCGCCCAGCGCGAGCTTGTCGCCATTGACGAAGCCGGCGACGAAATACGGGCGGCCAAACCAGCGCGGCTCGTCACCGAACCACCTGATAGGCGGCACTGGCACCGCAGTATCAGCGAGTGACGCCATGATACGCGCCTGCCGCGCGACGTCGGCGGTCCCGACCGCGCGCACGCCCGCGGGCGCCAGCCGCAGCACGAGCGGTTCGCGAACTCGCCCGCCGCCCGCCGCGCGATTGAGCTCGAAACTATAGCTCTGCCCGGCATGACCCGGCAGCAAACTAACCGCGCTCACTTCGGCCGCGGGATCGCCGCTATGGGCGCGCGCAAATTCCCGCAGTTGCCGCGCGATCTCGGCGTCCGCCGCCATCTGACCTTCGCGTCTGGCCCTAGCCTTTCATCTTGAGCTGGGCGGAGGCGGGATGCAGGCTGGCCTTGGCGCTCGGGCGCGCGTCGATGCGCTTGAACCAGGCGTTGACGTTGCTGAGCGACGGGTCGATGGTCTGGCCGACGCCGGCGGCGAAGTCGAGCGCGCAGTACAGAATGACGTCCGCGATAGTGAAGCGATTCGGCACGATGAAGTCGCGGCCGGCGATCAGCCCGTCGAGCCATTTGAGCCGCGCCTGAGTGATGCGCTTGAGACCCGGGGCGGCCTCGGGCTCGCACGGGACGCGATTCTTGAACAACTCATAGCCTTCGGCGAAGCGAAAACCGTTGTAAACGTTCTCGGTGATATTTTGCTCGATCCGCCGCTGCCATTGGCGGGTCTCGGCGCGATCCTCAGCCGTCGCGCCGATTAGCGGCGGTGTCGGATGTTTTTCTTCGAGGTATTCCCAGATCGCGACGGTCTCGCCGATACACTTGCCATTGTCGAGTTCGAGGCCGGGTAGCTGCCCGCCGGGATTGCGATCGGTGTACGGGGGCTGACGATTTTCCGCCTGCATCAGGTCCACAACCTTCATCGGGAAGGTGAGGCCTTTCTCCAGCAAAACCATGCGGTTGGCGCGCGGATTGGGTCCGAAGGAATCATACATTTGCATCGGCGAATTGCTCCCTGGTGTTTGATTGTTCTTCGAATGCGCGCCACCTGTGCGGAACGCGTTTCGACGAACAGGCGATCCTAGCGCATCCCGCGCCTGCGATGGAACCGCGCAACCGCCGGCGTGACCGGAGCGTGGCTGGCGGCGTCGCATCATTTTGCATATCGTGTTTTGCGCGAGCCGCCGATAGTTGAGCGCGGGGTTTGCGCGACGGTGATCCCAGTTATGCGTTTTTGTCCCCAATGCGGTTCCCAACTGCTCCTGAACGCCCGCTACTGCGCCGAGTGTGGAACGGCGCTAATTGCCGCCGCTACCGCCTCGTCCGCGGGCACCAGGTCGGGCGCAACGGCGGCCCGAGGCGACGCGAAACCGCCGCTCACGCTGGCGCCGTTTACGGCGATTTTCAGCGCCTTGATCGTGTTCGGCGCCCTCGTGAGCTGGCTGATTCTCCGGCAAATCCCGGCGCGTGACGCGCTGATCGCGGCGGCCCCGCCGCAAAGCTCAGTCGCCAGCGCTGACGGCGATCAGCTACCGGCGAACCATCCGAAACTCACGTTGCCGAAAGATGCCGTCGCCTTTATCACCGAAGTGGAGAGCAAGGCGCGCGCGCAGCCGCGCGATCTGGCCGCCTGGAATCAGTTGGGCGCGGTGACCCTGCGCGCCGCGGCATTCGATTCCGCGTATTACGCCAAAGCCGCGGATGCTTACTCTCATGTGCTCAAGATCGATCCGGAGAATACCGAGGCGCTGCGCGGCATCGGCAACCTCGATTTTGACCAGGGCCGCGCTGATGCGGCGGTCGCGGCGTACGAGCATTACCTGGCGCGCAAGCCCGATGATCCGGAAGTCCGGACGGACATGGCCACGATGCTGCTGTCGAGCGGCGCCGCCGACGCTGCGATCGCGCAGTACCAGCGCGTGCTGCGGGCACATCCGGATTTTTTCGAGGCCAACTTCAATCTTGGAGTGGCGTACGGCAACAGCAACGATCGGGCGGCGCGCGCCGCGCTTGACCGGGCTCTCAAACTCGCGCCCGACGATCAGTCGCGCAACCGCGTGACCCAGATGATCGCGTCGCTCGGTTCTGCAACCGCGGTTGGCGGGTCGGAGGTCGAGGGCGGAACGTTGACGCCATCCCGCGCAGTCGCAGCTGACTCGTTGCCGGCGCCAACCAACTTTCGCGAAGCGATCGCTCAGGTGATGCGGGATCTGCCAGTGGCCGGCGACAAAGTTGGGTCGATCGAGTGGGCCTCGACCACGCAGGCGCGCGTGTTGATGAATAATTTCCCGATGGAGCAGATGCCGCCGTTTGCTGCGGCAAAATTTACCACCGATCTCAAGGCCGGGGTGGACCGCGCCAAGAGCATGTACCACGTCACCGCGCCGGTGCGTATCGATATCTGCGATGCCGCTGGCGGCCGCGTGATGCAGTCAGTTACCGAGTGAAGGCCACTCCGGCTGAGTTCATGGAGAAATCTCTTCAGGTTCCGACGCGTGAAGAGTGGCAACTCGGCGCCGACGCGGCGGCTCCGCGGCACGAAGTTCCGACGCCCGCGCCGCCGCCGCCCGATCCCAGCCATGCGCGGCTCGAACGCCCCCTGCAAGTCGTAACGGTTGAGCACCTCGCGTGGCTGCTGATCGGCGCGTGGACGCTGCTCACCCGGCTCATCGCACTCGGCGCGCGGCCGCTGACGCCAGCCGAGGCGCGCCAGGCGCTGTTCGCCTTCGATCTGATAAACCGCACGAACGAAGCCGGTGCGGCGGGCTTTCATCCTTCGTGGTCGGGATGGCTGGATCTGATCAGCGCCGGAATTTTTGCCCTGTGCGGCGCAAGCGATATCGCGGCGCGCGCGATCTTCGTTGCGTGCGGCCTCCTGCTGGTGGCGCTCGCGTTCGCGCTGCGTCCTTACGTCGGGCGCGCCGGCGCGATCGGCGCGGGCGCGATGCTCGCGCTGTCGCCGACGGTCACCTGGTTCTCGCGCAGCGCGACGACCACGCTCGCCGCCGTCACCCTGGGCTTGTTGACCGTCGTGCTGTTCATGGCGCTGAAAGCCCGGCCAAGTGTTGGACGGGCGGCGGCGCTGGGAGTCGCTGGCGGTCTGATGGTCAGCGCTAGCCCGATCGGACTCTTCATCGCAGTCATATTCAGCGTTGCGATGATAATTCTGGGGCTGTTTGCAATCCTGGTAACGATCGATCGGTGGTTGCGAATCCGCGTCTGGTTCACGCGCTACAGCGGCATGGCAGTAATCACATTTGTGATCGGTATCGCCGTCGGCGTCGTCTCGGGAATGGCCAGCGAATCCTCACTCGACGGCATCAAACAGGTACTGGCGTCGTTCCTGCCACTGCGTGCGAGTAACTCCTGGACGGCCTTCGACGTACTAATCCTGCCACTGACTTTTTATGAATTTCTGATTCTGCTCGCCGCCGCCGCGGGCTTCCTCACGGTGTTAACGGCCCGCGCCCGCTCCGGCTTTGCCGGCTTCACGACCCTGTGGACCGCGCTGAGTCTGATGCTCTACCTAGCCACATCTGTGCACACGCCCGAGCAGATATTGATGATCATTGTTCCCGCTGCGCTGCTCGGCGGCTTCGCGATCGAATATCTGAACCGCACGTGGTCATGGCCGCTGATACGGCGGCTTATCGGCGTGCTCGGACTGGCGACAATCTACGTCCAGTTGCTGACGAACTTCGTGAATTACGCACCCGATCCGAGTGACGCGCCGTGGGCTCGCCACGCGAGTCTCTATTGGGGCGAGGGCGCGACCACGCCGCAAACCGCAATGCAGTGCGCCGCGATACTGAAGGCGATCGCGCCGGCCGGCCGCACGGTCTTTCACGCGGGAGTGTGGCCGCCCGCTCTGCGCTGGTATCTGCGCGACGCGCGGCCCGTGATCGCTGCCGACGCCGCCACGCTGGTGGTCGAGACCG
>JBOHWF010000103.1:0-3407 GCA_050736455.1 Binataceae bacterium (SeqCode)
CCTCAAAAAATGCGGCGTAATCGTCGGTCACCAGCGCGCCGCCAAAGGCCGGATGGTTTTGCCCCAGCGTGAACAACACGAGCACCAAAGCGACGAGCAGGGTCACGAGAGCGAGAAAGCCCAGACCGCCGCTGTCTTCATCCTCAACGCGCACGCCGGCGAGTAGAACCACGATCGCGCCCATCGCCACCGCAATCAGCGGCAGGATCGGCAACCAGGCAAAATCAACCGCGGCGAAGTTAAAGGGCGTCATTGCGCAACTGTCCCATCAGGCGCCGGTGGGCGCTGCGCCACCCGCTCCGCTACGAACGGCAGCAGCGCGAGGGCGCGCGGCGCGGGACGATGCGCGCGCGCCTCGGCGGCGTGAACCCGGCCGAGCAGTTCCGCCACCGACGGCTCCATCCGCGACAGCAGGGGCTGCGGATGAAGTCCGAGCAGGAGCATCAGACCCATCAGCGGCACGAGTACGGCGATTTCGCGCGCGCCCAGGTCGGCGATCGTCTCGTTGACCACCTTGGTGATCGGACCCCACATCACACGCTCATACGCCCACATCATATAGAGCGCGCCGAGGATAAGGCCGACGACGGCAAAACCTGCGGCCAGCTTCAGGCTCAGGAACGAGCCGAACAGAATCAAAAACTCGCCGACGAAACCGTTGAGGCCCGGCAGGCCGATCGACGCGAGCATCACAAACATAAAGATCCCGGCGTAGATCGGCACGCTCTTCCAGAGCCCGCCGAATTCCGAAATTTCGCGCGTCTGGCGGCGCAGGTAAAGCATCCCGACCAGCAGAAACAGCGCGCCGGTTGAAAGTCCATGATTGAGCATCTGGTAAACCGCGCCTTCGACCCCCTGCGGATCGAGCGCGAAGATGCCGAGCATCACGAAGCCCAGATGACTCACCGATGAATAGGCGATCAGCCGCTTGAGATCCGGTTGCACCATCGCGAGCAGCGCGCCGTAGATGATGCCGACGACGGCGAGCGCCATAAACAGCGGCGCGGCCTCGACCGCGGTGGTGGGAAACAGCGGGATGGCGAAGCGGAGAAAGCCGTAGGTGCCCATCTTAAGCATCACGCCCGCGAGGATCACCGACCCTGCCGTAGGAGCCTCGGTATGGGCATCGGGCAGCCAGGTATGCACCGGCCACATCGGCACCTTGATCGCAAAGGCGATCGCGAAACCGGCGAACAGCCAGCGGCTCTCAGTCCTCGTCAGCGGGATGTCGTACAGCTTGGGCAGATCGAACGTGAGGAAGCCCAGATGGGTGCGCGCGGCGCCGACCAGGTAGAGGATCGCGACCAGCATCAGGAGCGATCCGAGCATGGTGAAAAGCACGAATTTGAACGTCGCGTAGAGCTTGCGCCCGTGACCCCAGATGCCGATCAGAAAATACATCGGCACCAGCATGAGTTCCCAGAAGGCGTAAAAGAGGAAGAGATCGATCGCGAGCAGCGCGCCGAGCAGGCCGGTCTCGAGCAGCAGCATCAGGAAGCAGAACTCGCGCGGCCGCGTCGTGATATCGCCGCCGCCGGAATAGAGAATCGAAAGCGTGATGAGCAGGGTCGTCAGGATGATTAGAAAGAGGCTGATACCGTCGAGGCCTACGTGATACGAGATGCCGAACTGTGGAATCCAGCGGTATTGCTCGACAAATTGGTAGCCCGCGCGGCCGGGCTCGAACGCCGCGAACAGGTACAGGCTAATCGCGAGCGGGAGCAATGAGAAAATGAAGGCGGAGCGCCAGACCGCTTCGTCCTCGCCTTGCATCAACACCGCGACCGCGCCGAGGATCGGCGCAAAAATCAGCGCGGTCAGTGCAACCCCACTCATTACTCAGTCACCCGATAGCCAGGAAAGTGTAGTAGGCCGCGATCAGCAGCGCGCCGATCAGATAGACGAAAGCGTAATGCTGGACATTGCCGGTCTCGACGCGGCGCAACACCTCGCCGCCACCCTCGACGCCGACTCCGGCGCCGTCAACCATCCCGTCGATCACCGCGTCGTCAACGCCGCGCCGCAACACGTTGGTCGAAAGCCAGAACAACGGCCGCGAGACCAGCGCGTCGTAAATTTCATCGACATAGAATTTGTGCGCAAGCGTCGAATAGAGGGCGCTAGCCCGGTAGGCCAGCAGAGAAGGCAGGCCCGGCAAACGCAGGTAGAGGACCCAGGCGGCGACGATTCCCGCGATCGCGGCCACGGTCGCGATTGCGCTCAGCACGAGTGTTGGGGCGGCGCTAACGGCTCCGACCGGGTGCGCGACCGCGGGTGCGAGAAAGCGCGCGAAGGCGTCGCCCCACAGGAAGCCGTCGGGCAGGCCGACCCATCCGGCGATAACCGAAAAGACCGCCAGCACGATCAGTGGAAGCGTCATCACCGGTGGCGATTCGTGAACGTGATCGGCCTTGTCGGGCACGACGCGCGAGTCGCCATGGAAGGTCAAAAAGATCAGCCGGAACATGTAGAACGACGTCAGCCCGGCGGTCACGACGTCGAGCAGCCAGAGTCCGCGATGGCCTGACGTATAGGCCGACTCGAGCACGAGATCCTTCGAGAAGAATCCCGCGAACGGCGGCACGCCGCTGATTGCGAGCGTCGCGATCAGCATCGTCATCCAGGTGATGCGCAGCTTGCCCGAGAGCGCGCCCATCCGGGTCATGTCCTGCTCACCGTCGAGCGCATGCATCACCGAGCCGGCGCAGAGAAAGAGCAGCGCCTTGAAGAAGGCGTGCGTCATGAGATGAAAAATGCCGGCGGCGAAGGCGCCGACGCCTACCCCCAGCATCATGTAACCGATCTGGCTGATGGTCGAATAGGCGAGCACGCGCTTGATGTCGGTCTGCACGATCGCGACCGTCGCGGCGAAGAACGAGGTCACGCCGCCGATCACCGCGACCACCAGCATCGCGTCGGGCGCTAGCGCGTAGAGGAAGCTCAGCCGCGCGATCATATAGACGCCGGCCGTAACCATCGTAGCGGCGTGGATCAGCGCGCTGACGGGAGTCGGTCCGACCATCGCATCAGGTAGCCAGACATAGAGCGGAATCTGCGCCGATTTGCCGGTCGCGCCGAGAAAGAGCAGCAGGCTCGCCGCCAGCGCGACCGGCTGCAGCAGCTCCGCATGAGCGCGCAGGCCGTCGAAGCTCAGCGTCCAGACGCCGTGCGACGCCAGCGCCGCGGCGATGGTGAAGATCCCGAGTAGAAACCCGGCGTCGCCAATCCGGTTGACGATGAAGGCTTTGCGGCCGTTGTAGGCGTATTCGGGGTTGGTGTACCAGAACGCGATCAGCAGGTAGGAGCAAAGCCCGACGCCCTCCCAGCCGACAAACATCAAGACCAGATTGTCGGCGAGCACCAGGAGCAGCATCGCGAAGGTGAACAGGTTCATGTAGGTGAAGAAG
>JBOHWF010000104.1:0-3637 GCA_050736455.1 Binataceae bacterium (SeqCode)
TACTACGAGGAAATTCTCGCGCGGACGCGGCCCGGCGGCTTGATTCTGATCGACAACGTGCTCTGGAGCGGCGAGGTCCTCAAGCCGTCGAATCAGACCGCCGACACCCGCGCCATCCGCGAGCTCAACGATTTTCTCGCCACCGACGCGCGCGTCGACGCGGTGATGCTGCCAGTCGCCGACGGCCTGACTATCTGTTGCAGGAAATAACCGCGAAACGGACACATTCGCGTTTCCCGAGTCTGCCTCAGCGGGCTAAACTCGATCCGCTAGCGGAGCGCAGTTGCCGCACGGAGCGAGCAGGCGAGTCCGCGAGCTGCGTCTAGATTCTGAGTGGAGAATCGTCACGTAATGCCGATGGATGAACGCTACGACCCTAAGCTGATCGAGCCGAAGTGGCGCGACGAGTGGGAGCGCACCGACCTCTATCGCACGCGCGAGGAACCTGGCCGCCCGAAGTTCTACGGCCTCGAAATGTTTCCCTATCCCTCCGGCGACGGCCTCAGCGTCGGCCATCTGCACAACTATGTCCCCTGCGACGTCATCGGCCGCTACAAGCGGATGGCCGGTTTCAACGTCCTCCATGCGATGGGCTGGGACGCCTTCGGCCTGCCTGCAGAAAACGACGCGATCCTCAAGAAACTCCATCCCAAGGAGACCGTGCCGCGCTATGCCGCAAACTTCAAGCGTCAGTTGAAATTGGCCGGATGCGCCTACGACTGGAGCCGCGAAATCAATTCGGCTACCCCCGAATATTACAAATGGACCCAGTGGTTTTTCCTGCTGCTCTATAAGCGCGGACTGGCCTATCGCGCGATGGGTTCGCAGTGGTGGTGCGAAATCTGCCGGACCATCCTCGCCAACGAGCAGGTTGTCAACGGCTGCTGCTGGCGGCATCCCGAGACCCCGGTGACGAAAAAAGACCTCGAGCAGTGGTTCTTCAAAATCACCGACTATGCCGATCGCCTGCTCGCCGACCTCGACGGTATCGATTGGCCCGAGCCGATCAAGCTGATGCAGCGCAACTGGATCGGCCGCTCCGAGGGCGCCGAGATCGCTTTCGCCGTCAGCGGCCATCCGACTAAGGAGGTGCGCTTTTTTACCACCCGTCCCGACACCGTCTTCGGCGTCTCATTTATGGTGCTCGCCCCCGAGCATCCGCTGGTCGCTCGGATCACCACGCCGACGCACCGCGCGCAGGTCGAGGCCTACGTGGCCGCGGCGCGGCGCCAGACCGAGATCGAGCGGCTCTCGACCGTCAAGGAAAAGTCCGGCGTCTTTACCGGCGCGCACGCGCGCAATCCCTTTTCCAACCGCGACGTGCCGATCTGGATCGCCGACTACGTCCTGATGGGCTACGGCACCGGCGCGATCATGGCGGCGCCGGGCGAGGATCAGCGCGACTTCGAGTTTGCGCAAATGTACGGACTCGAAATCCCGGTGGTCACCGCCCCCGCCGACGGTAGCGCGGGCCCCAGCGATCGCGCGTTTAGCGATCACGGCGTCGCGATCAATTCGGGCTTCCTCGATGGGATGCAGACCGCCGACGCGATCCGCGCGATCTGCAAATACGTCGAAGAGCGGGGCCTCGGCCGCGCGACCGTCAGCTACCGGATGCGCGACTGGCTGATCTCGCGCCAGCGCTATTGGGGCTGTCCCATTCCGATTATCTACTGCGCCCGCGACGGCATCGTTGCCGTGCCCGACGATCAGTTGCCGGTCCTGCTGCCCGACATGACTGACTATCAGCCCTCGGGCACCGGCCGCTCGCCGCTCGCCAACGCTCCCGCATTCGTCAACACCACCTGCCCGCGTTGCGGCGGCCCGGCCCAGCGCGAGACCGATACGCTCGACGGCTTCGCCTGCTCGTCGTGGTATTTCCTGCGCTTCGCCTCGCCGCATTACGACCTCGCGCCGTTCGAGAAGCGTGCGGGCGATTACTGGCTGCCGGTTGACCTTTACGTCGGCGGCGCCGAGCACGCCGTGATGCATCTGCTATACGCGCGGATGTGGACCAAGGTGATGTACGACGCCGGCCTAATCAATTTTACCGAGCCGTTTCCGGCCCTGCGCAACCAGGGCATGATCTGGGCCGAAGACGGCCAGAAGATGTCCAAGAGCAAGGGCAACGTCGTCACGCCCGACGCGATGGTCGAAAAGTATGGCGCTGACGCGTTGCGGCTCTGGGAGCTCTTCATGGGGCCCTTCGAGGAAGCCACCAACTGGAATGAGGAGGGCGTTTTTGGCACTGCGCGATACCTCGCGCGGGTCTGGACCGTGATGCGCCGTTATGTCGCCGCCGGATGCCCCGACGGCGCGCCAACTCTCGAGACGCTCCGCCGCGCGCACAAGACCATTCGCACAGTGACTGATCACGTCGAGCGGATGCGCTTCAACACCGCGCTCGCGACCCTGATGGAGCAGCTCAATTATATCCAGAAGCTCGCGCCCGAAGAGCTCGGACGCTTTGCGATCGAGAGCTACGTCTTGATGCTCGCTCCGCTCGCGCCGTTTGTCGCCGAGGAATTCTGGCGCGCCCTCGGCCACTCAGGTTCAATCCATCTCGAAGCCTGGCCGAAGTACGATCCAGACCTGACGCGCGACGAGACTGTCACGGTGGTGGTGCAAGTCAACGGCAAGGTTCGCGATCGACTCCAGGTCGAGGCCGGGACAGCCGAGGAGGCCGTGCGCGGAATGGCGCTCGGCAGCGCGGCCGTCCGCAGGCATCTCGACGGCAAGCCGCCGAAAAAGGTCATCTACGTGCCGGACAAACTCGTCAGTATCGTCGCGTGATCACTGCCCGACGTGATCATCGCTTGAGATGATCATTCAGTAGCCTCGCGATACGACTACTGCGGCAGGCCGTTATAGCCGCTGACGGCCCGTTGCAACGCCGCGATAGCCACGCCAACCGCCACCGCTTGGCCCGCCTTGAAATTCAGCTTGGGATCATCAAAGGCCGGGACCAGGCTCGTTCCACCCTCGGTCTTGCGGCCGACGAAATAAACCTTCGCGGCCGGCACATAAATCACGATGTCGTTCTTCTCAGAGCGATAGGAACTGACGGCCTTGGCAACCACCGCGTCGCCAAATACCGAAGCGCGAAAGCCGTCGCTTGCCTGGGTAACGTACAGCGAAGAAGTGACTCGTTGATCGACCTGAACCGGGTACATCCAGCGATGCGTATCGGTGAGCAGGTCGGCCAGCTTGACGCTGGGACTATATTTCTTGAGCGCATCGAGGCCGATTGTGTAAACCCCGATCGGCTCGCCCAACTGCGCGTGCTGCGCTTGATCGGCGGAAGCAAACCCCAGCGCCGCATAATTTTGCGCCGTTACAAGCTGCCGCAGGGTGCTCAAACCCGCGACCGCGGCTTCCTGCTGGCCCGGGCTGGCTGGCGGCTGTGCCGCCGATCCATTGCTGGCGTTAAACGGCCAGCGGATCGGAGTCTTGCAGGCTGCCGTCAATGGCAGTATCGCGATCAACCCCAATGCGAGTAGATTTCTCATCTCAGCCACCGTTGTAGGTGATATCGTAGAAATCATTCCAATGAGTATACCCACTGCCACTGACGTAGTCGCTGTAGGTCATGATTTTTTCGGTGCCGCCGCTGATGGTTTGCAGGTTGGTGTACGGC
>JBOHWF010000105.1:0-3035 GCA_050736455.1 Binataceae bacterium (SeqCode)
GATGGAGGCGGTGCTGCGCAAGCTCGGCGTTCCGCGCACCGAAGCGGCGCGCGGTGCCGGCGCCGGGGTGGAAAAGCAGCCGCAACCGTAAGCGGCGGGCCGACGGCTTTGGGCCGGCGATGAACCAGGGCGATGATCGATGGTGGTCGGAGTTCTGCGGCTGACGCTGTTCCTGCCCGAGAACCATTCGCTCAAAGGGAAGCGCCAGGTCCTGCGCGCGATCAAGGCCCGTGTGCGTAACAAGTTCAACGTCTCGATCGCGGAATCGGACGACCATGAGCTCTGGCAGCGCGCCGAACTCGGCATCTGCCAGGTCGGCAACGACCGCAGCTTCGTCGATTCAGCCTTGCGCGAGGTCGTCAATTTTATCGACGGACTGGGGTTGGCCCCGCTCGGCGAGGAGTCGCTCGAAATCCTCAACTATTAATTCTCAGCCATTAGAGTAGGCGCGGAGCGATGGTGGACAGCGATGGCAGGCGGCCTGAGCGCGTCGCCGAGATGGTGCATCGGGAAGTGGCCCTGATGCTGCTGCGGGACTTGCGCGACCCGCGTCTGCGTGGCATCAGCCTGACCCGCGTGCGGATGACCGATGATCTGCGGCGCGGCCGGATTTTCTTCTCACATCTTGAGGGGCGCGCCCGCGCCGCCGACGCGGCCAAGGGCTTTCAAAGCGCCAGCGGCTTCATCCGCCGTCAGCTTGGCCGGGTCCTGAACTTGCGCTACACCCCGGAGTTCGATTTTGAGTTCGATCCCGGCCTCGAGAGCGCCGCGCGCGTCGATGCGCTCCTGCGCGAAGCCCGGCCCAAGGATTAGCCGGTGCGCCGCCGCCCGCTACTATCGGGGGCGCCGTAGCGCGACGCGTGCGCTGCGCGCGGCACGCCGCAGTGGCGCGATTCCGCCGACTGCTTTGGCAGCGTGATCGGAGTGCGAATTTCTGGTGTCGCGCGAATCGCGAGCGGGTTCGCTCGCGCCGCGGCGAACGCTAAAAGTGACTCGCGCCGCCGCTCAAATGCCTGACGCGCGAACGTTGCGGCTTCTGGTACTGAAAAGCGATATGGCACTGCGGGCAGACGCCGAGCGGTTGCGCCTGGCCGGCGCGGCGGCCGAGCTTGACGTAGCGGACGACGCCGTCGTCGCAGAGGTGGCCGGCGACGGGAAAATCATAGACAGTGCGGATGACGGTTGAGTTTTCCATTTCCTCGGCTAACGCTCCCTCATGCAAAGCATCCTTTGAGAGTTGGCGTCCGCGAAATTGCGGACGCGCTGCGGCTGATCGGAAGAATCACAATAATGATTTTCCGGCGTCGATCAATGTTTTTTGGGCGCGGCCGGAAGTTTTTTTGATTTTTTTTGCCGCGGCGCCGGCCAGCGCGCCTCCGCGCGATTCTTCCCGCCCGCTGCGGCGCGGCTCGCGCCGCCCGCCGGACGGCGCGCCACCAGCACCCGCCGGCGCAGCGTCAGCACCACTTCGCCGCGCTGGTTGAGCCCGCGGGTCTCGACGTACACGACGCCGCGATCGGCCTTGCTCGACGACGGCGTGAGCTCGAGAATCTCGCTTTCGGCGTAAAGCGAATCGCCATGAAAGGTCGGCCCGGTATGGCGGATCGATTCGTACTCGAGGTTGGCGATCGCGTTCTCGCTCAAGTCCCGCACGGTCATCCCGGCGACCAGCGAAATCACCAGCAAGCCGTTGACCAGGCACTGGCCGTGCTGGCTGCGCGCGGCGAAGTGCGCATCGAAGTGGAGCGGATTCGTATTCATGGTCATCAGCGTGAACCAGGTGTCGTCGAAGTCCGTGATGGTCCGGCCGGGCCAATGCTTGAAGCGTTGTCCGACTTTGAAGTCCTCAAAATAATTGCCCATCGTGCAACCTTGCGAACAGTTTTGATTTGCGCCGGCCAGAATAATCCAAGCCTGCAGCGCTGGCCAGAGAGGCTTTACTCTGACGGCCTTGAATGCTACGAAGGCGATGAACGTAGGGCATCGCCGGTGGTGATTTAGGAGATGATCCGACCCTTTCAATTTTTTCCGACGGCATTTGATGCGGATGACGGGGGCCCGTCGGCAGCCTGAAAGAATGAGCGACTCGGGGAGGAAGTTGAGAGAGATGAAAATCGCAAAACTATCGGTCGGGATACTGACGGCGGTCCTCGCCAGCGGTGCGCTGCTTCCGGCGTATGCGCAATCCGCCGCACCAGCAGCGGCGCCCGCGGCGGCGCCGGCCCCGCCCGCCGCTCAGCAACACACGCAGGCGGAGGCGCTCGACGCGCTGAAGCAGGTCGGTCCCAAGGTCTGGAATTCGCGGCGCTCCTCGGAGCATAACGCGCAGATGCTGCAAGCCTGGAAAGCAGCCCAGGGCGCGTATTCCGAAGGTAATTTTGACAAAACAATCGCAAAGGCCAAGGCTGCCGACGCCATGACCCAGGCGTCTCCGAACAACTACGGCGGCGGCTCCAACTAAGCGCGGCGCGCTCTAAGAATCGATACGCTGGCGGCGAGTTCCTCGCCGCCAGCATTCCATCCCATTCAACGCACGCTCTTGCTCCGCCTCCGCCAGTGCCGGCTTTTGTCCGGCCACCGAGCCGATCGGCTTGCCTCATTTTCAAACCGACAGTAAACTGCGGCGTCATCTCAGCCGCGCCGCAGGAGAGCCCGATGTCGCGTATTCCGCTGGTAGAGCCCGAGCATGCCTCGCCCGAAGTTCGAGCGATCTATTCTGAGATCGAAAAATCGGGGCTGCCGGTTTACAACGTGATGAAGCTGTTCGCGAACAACCAGCATTTTCTCGGCGGACTGCTGAATTTCGTCAACGGTCTATACTCCAGCAATAGCAGGCTTGATCCGCGCCTGCGCGAGCTCGCCTACCTGCGCGCTTCGCAGGCCAACGCCTGTCACTATTGAATTCCCACCCATGTGGCGCTCGGTCGGAGCGTCGGACTGAGCGATGATGACATGGCGGCGATGGCGGATGCGGCCACCAATCCGCGCTTCGATGAAACTGACCGGCTGGTGTTGGAGTATTCGGAGGTCCTGAC
>JBOHWF010000106.1:0-3907 GCA_050736455.1 Binataceae bacterium (SeqCode)
CCGCTGAAGATGGAGAATCCCGCGCGCGCGGCGATCGATTGTGCGCTGGCGATGATCGATGAGCTCAAGTCGCTGGCCGCCCGTGACGAGCGTTTTGCCGACGTTCGCATCGGCGTCGGCATCGCGACCGGCGATGCGATCGTCGGCAATCTCGGCGGCGAGCGGCATTTCGACTACTCGGCGGTGGGCGACACGGTCAACCTGGCGTCGCGGCTCGAAGGCCTAACCCGCCATTTCAAGGTCGACCTGCTGGTGAATCGCGCGACGCTCGAAGAGGCTGGCTCCGGCTTTGTTACCCGCGCGATCGGTTTGGTCCGCGTCAAAGGCCGCGATCAGCTTGAACCGGTGGTCGAGGTCGCCGGCCGCGACGGCGACGGCGTCGATCCTGCCTACTATCAGCGCTTCGGGCAGGCACTAAGCGGCATGGAGCATGGTGCGTCGCCCGAGCAGGAGTTGCGCGGGCTGTTGGCCGAGCGTCCCGAGGATAAGGTCGTGGCGATGTGCCTCGAACAACTGCACAAGCCCGGCGGCGCCGCGCGCGAGTTCGTTTTCGAGTTCGATACCAAATGAAATAAAACGAATCGGCGGATGGTTTCCGCTGCCTGTTACCTGGCAAGGTCGCCATCCGCCGATTCAACGTCGGCGTTAGAAGCTCCTCAGGAGCTCGCGCGGCTACGCCAGACCCTCTTCCTTCAGTGCCTCCTGCACCTTGGGCCGGGCCGCGACGCGTCCTGAGTAAGCCTTGACGTTGGGCCATTGCCCGAGATCAATTTTCACGTAGCTCGTCCAGGTCGTCATCACGAACAGGTAGGCGTCGGCGACCGTGAACTGCGAGCCCAACAGGAAGGGGCCGCCCTTGCCGAGATCGCGGTCGATCGCGGCGAAGCGTCCGGAGACCGCCGCGACAGCGCTCTTTCTGGTTTCGTCCGGAGTTGCCGGATTGAACAGTGGCGAAAAGCCCTTGTGCAGCTCGGTACTGATGAAGTTGAGCGCCTCCTGCAACCGGTAGCGCTCGAAGGTGCCCGCCGCCGGTGCGAGCCCCGAAGCCGGCTTGAGGTCGGCGAGATACTGTACGATTGCAGGACCCTCGGTCAGCGTCTTGCCGTTGTCCAGCACTAACGTCGGCACGTAGCCCTTCGGATTGATCGCGTTGAAGTCCGCGCCGCCTTTGGTCTTCTTGGTCTTGAGGTCGACCTGCTCGAGCTCGCAGTTGATGCCCGCTTCCTTCAAGACGATATGCGGGGATAGCGAGCAGGCACCCGGTGAGTAAAACAGCTTCATGAGAGTACTCCTTTCCAGAAAATCGGCTTTCGACCGTAGCAAAGATCAGGCTCGTAGACGAACGAAAACCGGATCGGGCTAGGACGCCTGATCGATCAGCCGGGCCAGCACCTTGCCAGAATCGAAGTATTCGCGCGCGATTGCTCGCGCCGCTCGTCCGTGACGTTCGGGGTCAGCGGCGAGCGCGGCGATCGCGGCCTGCGCCTCGTCGAGGGTCGAAAATTTCAAGATGCCCGCGCCGCTCGGAAGCGCGCAGCCGAACCCGGTATCCTGCACCATCACCGGCACGCCGAGCGCGAGGTAGCAGGCGCTGCGGCACGAGAACCATCCGCTGCGGCTATCAACGTAAGCGTTCTTGGCGACGCTCCACTCCCCGAACGAGTGCGCGAGGTAGTCGCGGTAGCTCCAGGGATCGCCCGAGACCGTCGGCGCCTCAACCAGCCGCCAGCCACGCGCCTTGAGCTCATCGCGTGGAGCCTTGCCGCTGATCGCGATCTCGAGCGGAAGTGCGGCGCGCTCTGCCAGAGCGATAAAGCGCTTGAATTCCTGCCCCTTGCTACCGTAGCTGACGCCTTCGACCGTTGGCCCCTTCTCGGCCGCCTCCCACGACATCACCGTCGTCAGGACGCGGCGCCGCGCCGCGAGCGCAACTCCCGCGCCGCCGAAACACTCGAGCACAATCGGCTGGCGCGTCGGAATCCAGTCAAAGAGCGCGCGCGGGATCCGGCAATCAGGCGCAGAGATATTCTCGCCGAAAGTAAAATGGACGTCGTGCGCGCGGATCATCTCGACGCGCTGGCGCGCCGGATCGTCGCGGCCCAAACGTCCCGCGACGTAGTCGGGAATACTCGCTTGGGTGAACATCGGATCGCTGTCGATAAAGGCGCGGCGATGCGCGGCGTAATACTCGTCGCGCATCGCGCACGACGCCGAGATGTGCACGAAGAGATCAGCGCTGCGGCAGAACTCGACGACGCGCGCCCAGTCCCAGCCCCAGGTCTGTCCCGCCGGATCGCGGAAGAACCAGCGCTCGGCGAGTGCGGCGTCGAGCTTCGGGATTTCGCGCGCGAACCAGGCGGCGTTGTGCGCCCCCGACTCGACGAATGTCGCCGCGGCTGGGTCGTAGCACCACTTGCCGCTGTCCTCGAGGTAAAGAATCTCGTGGCCGAGGCGCGCGAAGCCCAGTGCGTACTGCAGATAGTCCCAGAAGACGCCGCCCAGCGGATAGGTGACGGCGAGGCCGGTGGTAACGATACGCAGGTGCGAGCGGGCTGCCACGATGCTCGCATTCTAATAGGGATGCGGTGAGCGTATCGAGCGGCGACCGCGGCCCGTATCGGCAGTCACGGGCAAGTCCCGCGACCGCCATCGTGTGAAGCTTTACGCGACTGCGGCACTCAACTAGAACTATACTCGAACGTCAAAGCTATCGAGCAAACGGGTACGGCGATTCGGGGCTTCAGCGCGACAACGGAGCGCGGTCCCCGCAATCCCACCAAAAAGGAGAAGCGAAGCTTATGGCCAACTCACTGATCTCGAAACCGATCATTTCCTCCGACTCGCACATCATGGAACCGCCCGACACCTACACCGCGCGGATTGACAAGAAGTACCTCGGCAGTGCGCCCAAAGTGGTCTGGATGGAGAAGGGCGGCGACACCTACGTGATCGAGGGGATGACCCAGACCATCCCGATGGGCCTGATCGCCGCGGCCGGCAAAACTGCCGAGGAGCTGGGCACCTCGGCGACCTTTGCGAAATTCGAGGACCTCCATCGCGGCTCATGGGACCCCGAGGCGCGGATGGCCGATCAGGATCGCGACGGCGTCGCCGCCGAAGTCATCTATCCGAGCGTCGGCATGATTCTGTGTAACCACCCGGATGCCGATTACAAGAAAGCCTGCATGGACGCCTACAATCTCTGGATCGCGGATTATTGCGGCGCCCATCCGGACCGGCTGATCGGCCTGGGGCAGACGCCGATGCGCTCGCCGGACGAGGGAATCAAAGACCTCGAGCGCGCCAAGGCGATGGGCTTGCGCGGGATCATGATGTCGGGAATTCCGATCGTCGAGGATTACGACAGCAAGATCTACGACGAGTTCTGGGAAGCCTCGATCAGTCTCAAGATGCCGCTGAGCTTCCATATCCTGACCTCGAAGGAGGGTATCGCGGTGGCGAATCGCGGGCCGAAGATGAACTCCTTCATGTCGATCATCCGCGGCAATCAGGACATTATCGGGATGTTCATTCTGGGTGGGGTCTTCGAGCGCCATCCGCAACTGCGGATCTCATGCGTCGAAGCGGACGCCGGCTGGGTGCCGCATTTCATGTACCGGCTCGACCACGCCTACGATCGCCATCGCTACTGGCTGACCGCCGACAAGCTGTCGAAGATGCCGAGCCAGTATTTCCGCGAGAATATCTATACGACCTTCCAGGACGATTGGGTCGCCTTCAAGATGAAGGACATGTGCAATCCGCGCCGGCTGATGTGGGCCAACGATTTTCCGCACAGCGACTCGACCTGGCCGAACTCGCAGGAGTTGCTGCAAAAGCATGCGGCCGGGCTCAACGAGCAGGAAAAAAACTGGCTGCTGCACGACAACGTCGCGGAGCTCTACGG
>JBOHWF010000107.1:0-6868 GCA_050736455.1 Binataceae bacterium (SeqCode)
CCAGTAACCGGTCTCGTTGCGTCCTTTGGGGGCGCGGTCGAGCCACTGGTACGCGCCCCAGAGGCCGTCCAGTCCGCGCGCGTAGGTGGAATAGGTGTGGTAGACGACGCCGTCCTCGCGCACGAACGCGCTCATGCCTGGCCGCTCGCGCGCGTACGTGGCCACGTCGGTTCCGGTCATGGCAGCACCCTTGGCAGCCCCCTCGGGTGTCGCGCGCGACGGGATCTTGGGCCCCTCAGCGCCGCGAGACTCCAACACCGGAGCGCGCCGGTAATTGTATTCTAAGCCTCCCGCGCGTTGTTGTTCCTCGCTGATCGAGACGTTGAAGTCGGCGTTGAAGTCGCTACCTAACGAGGCCGCCCAGGGAAACGTCCACCCCATCCGCCGCTTGTACGCATTCAGCTTCGCGAGAGGCGCTCGCGACACGGCCGAAAGCGTGACGTCGTGGTTCGCCAAGTGGACGACGAAGCCATCGAACCCGTCCGCGATCGCCGAGCAGGACGGACATCCCGCCGTGTAGTCGGGACCGAACATGAAGTGGTAGACGAGGAGCTGCGAGCGCCCGCGGAAAAGGTCTGCTAGCGAGGCGCTCCCTGCGTCGGTCTCGAAGCGGTATTCCTTGTCGACCCGAACCCACGGCAGCTCCTGCCGCCGCCGCGCCAGCTCGTCGCTGCGGCGCGTGAGTTCCTTCTCCTCCTTGAGCAGCTCGAGCCGTACTGCCAGCCACTCTTCACGTGTTCCAGTCATGTGCTTCGTCATCGCCCTTCTCTCCCTTCGTGTTGTTACATCGGCAGTGTCAGCCCGCCCATCGTTCGCTCGCCACCGGCGAGTTCGTGAAGCATCCGCCGGCAGTGACGTCGTCGCCAAGGACGAGAGAGACGGAGTTCAGATGACACGCCCGTAATTCAACCATACGGTTGAATATAGATGCGCGTTCTAAGAAAGTCAACTGGTTGGTTGAATGATTTTCTAAGGCCTCGGGATGTCCCTGCGCATAGGCGATCATCTGAATCTCCTGCAAGGGGTCCGTATGATCGTCGCAGCGACCGTGGACTACGACAAAACCATATACCGCATGCCTATGATCGCGGACGCGGGTACAGCCCGGCACAGCTCAGTCGCTGGCTCACGCTCATCTCCAGCGCAGTCGCCGAGGACTCGATAGCAGAGATTCTCGATCTTGGTTGTGGCACTGGCCGTTACTCCGAGGCGCTCGCTCGCCGAACATTTCGGCGTGCGCGTGATTGCACTCGATCCGTCAGCGCAGATGCTTGCGCAAGCGCAACCGAAGACGACCGGCCGGGTCGCCTACGTCCGCGCCCGCGGCGAAGCGTTGCCGCTCGCCCGCACGTCACTAAGCATGATTTTCATATCGATGGTGTTTCATCACTTCGACGACCCCGGCAGCGCGCTCGACGAATACCATCGCGTCCTCCGTCCTGGGGGTCCTTTGCCTGCGCGCTGGGACTGCCGAGTATTTCGGTCGACCTGAACAGCCAGCTCTTAGTGTTCGTCGCTTGGAATCCCCGTTTGCGGATTCGGGCTACCGACGTGGTAACAATGCCAAACGACCGTGGCAATCCTTGATTCGCAATCAGCGGGCCTCGTGTTGACGCTTCAAAATGTAATCGCTCGCTCGCTGCGCTCGCTGCGCTTGCGCCGCGGGGGCGGTAGCTGCCGCTTCAAGCGCGCGCTGACCGAGAGCTCCAAACGCTGCCGGCATGAACCCGTTTAAACGCCAATCGACAAGCTTATCCGCCGTAGCAAGAGTTCGATCCCCAGTATGAGACAGCCAAGTAGGTTTATTGTTGCTAATAATTCGCTATCATCACCTCTCATCAGCGAAGGCAATTAAAGGAGAAACAATATGGTCAGATCCAGGCTCTTCTTAACTCTGGTGGCCACTACCGCTCTGACGGTGACCCTAATGTTAGCGGGTTGCCGCGGGAGCGGTCCCGATGGCATCTACTCTGATAACACCGGGAGAGTGACCTTGGAATTCAGAAGTGGCAAGGCCTATATGAACTTGGGCGGAGCGGCCGATACCGACGGCACCCCTTTTGACGTCAACGGCGACAAAATTACCATCCATTATCCCTCGGATGGAATGATGGCACAATTTTCGAATCTAACCATAAACAGCGACGGGAGTCTTCAAAGTGGAATGGGAATCTTAAAGAAAAAGTGACCGGATACACTGCGATTTGTAGTGTTGCAACTTCCGACGAGATCAGCGGAGTGAGAAAGATGCGGCGCTTCTTTCCGCAAGTGTCTACTTCGCCTTCGACCTGTCAGCGACATGATGCCATAGGTAGGTTGCGATCGCCCTGTTGGCTGCGGCTGATGGATGTCGATCAAGCTGAGTGAGCGGATGGTTCTTCTGATCTCCTTCGTTTACTATCGAGGATACTGCGATAACGTCAAAATGATTCGCCCTCAATGTCCTGACCATCGAATTTCCTAGTTCATTTTGATCCCACAGGACGATTACAAAGCGAGTCCCCCTTTGCTCTAGTAAAGTTCGGGTTCGCTTCAGCACTGCCAAAAATAGTGGGACGTCGGAGGGTCGGGAAAGTCTCGCGAAATGTTCCTCAATAAATTTGATCGTCCAACACTGGCTGGCCCACTGCCGGTATATTTGATAGACGCCATTATGAAACGGGCCCGAGTAACACACCTCATCGCCTCGGCAGACGACGTACTTCGGGCCATCCTCCCATGGCGCTCTCCCGGACACGCGGCGCAGATGATCGGGGATTACCTCATAAATCGCCAGTTCGGGCACACCTGCGACTCGGCGAACGAAACCAGTTTCGATTTCCCTGAGCATCTGATGTGGTCCCCAACCTTCACCTGCAAAATTAAACCCCTCAAAAGTGCCCCCAGACGCCCGGACGAAGTAGTAGGGCAATGTCTGATCATTCTCCACGCCATGACCGAACATAAATGAACACCCGAAGAAGGCTACCTTGTGCGGCCCGCCTTGGACTGCCGCGGGGATCTCTCGAAGGCCGTTGGCGTCGATTCTGTACGTCACATCCGCAATCATCCGTCCATCGAGGAATTCCCTAAACCTCGTCGTCGTATTCGGCACTGGTAGCGACCCGATGTCAGCCACTTGTCGACGCCAAGTGGCGGGAGTGGTCTTCGTAATAATTACCTCCGTCCTGGTAGAATAGTACATAAAGGTCTCCACCATAGCCAAGCTGAGAAATGCTGACGCGCAAACGAGTGCGACCTTGCGTACCGCATCGGGGCGAGCTACTAGCACGATCACGAGGGCGCACGCACTTGCTGCGAAGAGGATTGTGATGAATGGAGCATCCATTCGAAATACATGATCCAGAAAAACGACGCTCGCGATCAGGACAAACGACAGACTGAGAGCTTGGCTCTGCCTGCTCATCCGGATGGCTACTGCGTTTTGCGCTTAGGGTGCTCGACTGGTACCGCGCGAATCCCCTACCACGATGACGGCGCGAACCGCTCGACGACCATCCTGAGGATTTCTAAGCTCTTGAGGCAGGCCTTGTCCGTCAGTGTTGGAAAAGGCATCAGAGACGCTGCACCATAGAGCCTGGCGCGGATCCGCGACGCTCGAAAATCGCTGCACCATGCGAGTCCGTCTGACCATACATGATCCGTTTCAAGCTTCGATCGGCGAACTGCCACCATCAGAGCCGTTCGAAATTCCGTGTCGCCGAAGGTCGTTCCAATGGCCGCGCATTCCGACAGTCGAAGGTAATCCTGCCCCGGCCTGCCCACGCGCCGCATCATTCTCCTGAGAGCCGCACGTTGTTGCCAGAACGAAAATCTGTAATGGCTGGCAAGCTCCAATTTCTCCTGCGGAATTTCTCTTTCCAGCCGAAACACCACCGACCAATCCCGACCAGCTTCGATGATGGTAAAGTAATCCGACAGGAAGTCCATTACTACAGGAAGATAGAATGCGGTCGGATGATAAAAGTCTTGATGGATGACGATCGATTTTCGCGGGATAAGCTGTGGGAAAAATTCCATCAGAACTTTCCCGTTCAACGCAAGCGTCTTTGCGACGTCAACAAACAATATTTCAATCGGCGTCGATTCGCGCCAGGTTTGTGCGAGAAGGTCTCCTGCGTGAACTTCTATCAGATCGGTAAACTGGGCCGTGGCGTGAAGAAACAGCTCGGCGAAAGATTGGCCCAGCTCGAGCGTTTTACCGAATTGCGCTCGAATAAACTCAACTAGGTAAGACTCGTTTGCAATGAAACTGTCGTAGGAATGGACGCGTTGTCCTGCGGCAAGTGGATTGTCTCTCATGCCAGCCGCGAGGCAGCAAGTGGAGGCTCCGCAAAAGGCCCCGAGTTCGACCACCGCGCCGTCACCGCTGTAAATACTTCGGGCCAGATGATAGAGCAACTTGCGTTCTTCGAGGCCAAGCATGCCCAATGCATAACTCCCGGCTCGCGCATCCGGCTCGAGCCAGGGCTTGGCCTTCGCAGTGAGGTCGTTTGAGTTTCCCAGCTTGGCAAACTCCACGTCTTCCGGATAACCTGCGCCCAAGCGGCTACGCCAAAGTAGTGGAGAGCGATGAAAACTCGGAATCTATCAATCTTCGGATGAGAACCTCGTAGTTCGAGATCAGTCTCGAGTAGGGGACATTTATTGCCCGTTGCAGTCTCCTATCATGGCTAAACCTGAACGGACTGCCCAGCGCCGATGCAATGCTCATAAGGGGCCCTGGGCCGTCGGGAATTTCTTCCCCAAAGCCGGCGCGTTCCAGGTCCTCCATCAGGCATTCGTAGCGACTATCGACGACTGTGCAGCCGCTTGCAAATTTGGTGAAAGCGTCGCGGTGGTGAAGGATCGTCCGCGCATGGGCCAGGCACTCCTCAGCATCGATGTGATAAGTGCGATCGATCACTGCGCCATTATAGTTGTGCCAGAACTCTCGCTCCGAAGCGATCAATACCGATATAGCACAGTGTATTACGTTTCGCGTCGCGTGAATGAGTATCGCGTTACGCGACCGCAGATAGCAAAGAATGAATGGCGCAGTGGAATGCCAGCCGCTGGGCACGATCTGTCTCAATTGATTATATTTGATATCCACGCCGATGGCTCGGCTGCGGGCCTTCTTATTTCCTTCCCAATGGTTGCGAACGCGATACAGCACAAAATCAAAGTATTGATCCAGGAGCGTCTCGGCTTCGCCGACACTCACGGCGCGAACTCTGCCGGCTGGCAAAGCACGACAAAAGTTTTCCCAATGAGCAGGCGCCGCGCTCGGCGAGAACACTTCGCCGAGCATTCCGATATTCTCGTTAGTATTGAGAATCTCGCGCAATATATTGGTGCCGCTTCGTTGAGCGCCGATCACTACAAAGAGTTGCGCGCCGCCTGCGCCGACACCGGCATGATCGTCATGCAAGATGGTCACCCTCAAATGCGATCAAGGTCAGCACAATGATCATGCGGAGAGCGTGCTTCGGGGTCTCGCGTCGCCGATAGTACGCATCTGCACACGACTCCACCCATTGGCAAGTCGCATCATGGGGTACTGACGTCCGGGATTAGTCTGTGCACGGCCTTCAAGCTGCTTTTCCACGCTGCCCAGAATTGAGCTGAGTCCGTAGGCATTCGGTCGGTTGCCAACCGATGGAGCCAGAGATAGGCTTCGCGAGTCAGGGGTGGAAGGTTAAGGTCCAACTCAAAGTCCGAAACGTTGAAGAAGGTGTGGCGCAAACTCGAATCGAGAAAGTCAGTGCTAAACTGCTCGATCCCGGCTCTGCTGGAATCATCCAGAGGAATATTCAGGCCTCGAGCGAGACGCTCAAGCTGTTGGCGCGGTTCTGCGATTATTAAATCATAGTCGACAACCATGAAGAGTCGATCAGCGAGCCGACCTAAATTTGGAACTACATAAACCAACCATAGTAAGTGCGCTGTCACTGCGTCCATTCCATGGCGCCGTATAAGGGAATCGGCCACGCTGCGCGGGTTCCTTATCACCACAAGGTAGCATTCACTCACCTTGAGACGTTGTAATACCGAGCGCCAGAAAGGCAACAGCCGGAAAGTGCGCGGGTCCTTGAATCCCCACAGCGGATGACTTATGAATCGCGCTCTAAGATATTCGACGGCCTCAGAGTGCAGGGACTCTACTTTAGCTTCATTCCATCGGGCCTCATCAATCAGTGCGGCAGTTTCCCACTTGAGCCCGAGGATGGCCAGTAGACGCTCGTTAATCTCATAGATGTTTCTGTCCTCCCAATAGCCAGTCGGGTTATCGGGCTGTGGACTCAAAAAGTCATTCCCCAGATAAACGCCAAGCATCTGCAAGCCACGAGCGATTGCACTGGTTCCGCTACGATGCATTCCGAGCACCAGCACAGCACGTGAAGATGACATATCAAACTAGTCGCCGAGCTCTTGGTTTTTGCCTGCCCCGGGATTCCAGCGGCTCGACTTAGCGCGCGTCTTATCCAGTCACTGCAGGACCCTGCTCTCCGCGTGAAAGCGGCGTGCCGGTGTTTGCGTCCCGCTCGAACTTCAAACCCTGGCCGAATTGCACCACCTTCGATAGCGTCAGTTCGAGGCCGGGAGCGACGTTGCTTCCCGGTGTCGTGTACGGACGAGCGCTCCGAACCGCGTTCACCAGCGAGTGCACCAGACTCTCACGGTCCTGATCTTCGCGATGCCAGACGTAGACTTCCGGCATCGTTTCAATCCGCAGACCCATCAGGGCGGCCTTCGAAAAAAGCTCCCAGTCGTCCAGGCTGGAGACCGCCTCGTCGCTGAATCCACCGATTTTCTCAAATGCGTCGCGCCGGATGAGCGCGTTGGTGCTGCCGTAGCAGTTGACGAACGCACCGGTAGCGACGTC
>JBOHWF010000108.1:0-19352 GCA_050736455.1 Binataceae bacterium (SeqCode)
GGTCAGGATGCCACGGCCACCCGAACGGCGGATCGCTTCGTCCCAGTATTCGCGTCCGGTGTAGGTGACTCGGCGCTCAATCTCCGTGCGCTCGAGACACCGGGATTGCACCCACTCGGCCGCCATCCGGCCAAAGTTGCGATACATGCCGAGCAGAATCTTTCCGCGCGCCCGCGCGTCAATCTCGGGAAATGCGATTTGCAGATTGCGCTGGGCGATCCGGCGGTTGAAATAGTCCGCGGCCATCGCGATTGAGCCCAGCGCACCGCCAACTCGTACTGCGCGTTCGAGCGGCAGCGCGCGTAGCAGGCCCCACGGGGCGCTCAGGGCCGCGACCTCGGCCCACGCCCTCAGGGCGCCGATCTGGCGGGGCATCCGCGCCGCAGCTCCTTAGCGCCACGCGATCGCGTCTGCGCCGGGCCGTCGCTCGATCACGGCGTATGCGAGGTTGGCGGCTGGCTGGCGCCGGGGTTGGCGGTCGCCGCGGCACCGTAGGGAATCGCGCTCGCGGCGCCACTGGCCGGGGGATAGGCGCCGTAGGGTAGCGGCGCAGAGCCGTGGTCGGCGGCCGGCTGCGATTGCTGGTTCAAGTCCTGCTGAGGTGAGACTGGGGCGTTGAAAGTCGGCTGATAGAGCCTCTGGAAGTGGGAAGCCGGCATGTTATTGATTTCCTGGCGTCCCAGCCCACGCACGTATTTTTGCCGCTCATCAAGTGCCAGCGCCTGCAAATCGTCACGCGTGCGCACTACGTGGGGAGTCAGGAAAACGAGCAGATTCTGCTTCATATTGATGCGCGAATTATCGCTGAAGAGATTGCCGAGCACGGGAATATCCGAGAGAAACGGCACGCCTTGGCGCGCGGTGTCGGTCTCGGTTGAGATCAGACCGCCGATTACTGCCGTCCGATGGTTCTGCACCAGCACGCTGGTCGAGGCAGAGGTGATCGTCGTCGTCGGTCCCAGCGGATTGGTCGACTGGTTGCCGGTGCCGTTAACGACGTTGGAGACCTCTTCGTAGATATCCAGCTTGACCGCGTCGCCGGCGGAGACCTGCGGAATCATATCCAGCGTGATACCGACATTTTGACGATCGACCGAATTGAAAATCTGTCCCGGCAACCCCGAGTTTGCCGCCGACGAACCGACGAACGGAACGTTCTGACCGACCACGATCATCGCTTCCTCGTTGTCCGCAGTCAGCAGCGTCGGGGCCGAGAGCACGTTGCTGTGGGTGTCGCTCTGGAGCGCGGTCATCAGCGCGACATCGCACGGCACCGAGATCATGCTGGTGGTCGTCGTCGTGGTGGTGGTACTGGTCGAGGCGGTCGTCGGGATGCTGCAATTGTTGCCAGACGCCAGGCCGAGGCCCAGACCGGTAAGTCCCAGCGGGTTGCCGAGCGCCGTCTGCAGGCTGCCGAAGTTAAGCGAGCCAATCCCCAACACGTTGCCGCCGACCGTGCCCGAACTCAGAAAGTTGACGCCGATATCCTTGGTGCGATTGACGCTGACTTCGACGATGATCGCCTGGACAAAGACCTGCACGCGTGGAATATCGAGTTGCTCGATCACCCGCCGCAGCGTCTCGTAGTCCTGGGGCGCCGCGCTGACGATTAGCGAATTGGTTGCAGGATCCGCGGTGATGGTCACGGAGCTCTCGAAATCGGTGCCATGGCCGCCGCTGGTGCTGGCGGTCGAAGCTCCGTTGCCGCCAGCGCCGGCGCCCTGATTACGCGAACCCAGCCCGCCACCGCCGCCGCCAAAGCCCGTCGAGCCGCCACCGAAGCTTGATCCGCCGAACCCGCCGGACGAACCGAAGCTGCCGCCACCGAAGCTGCCGCCACCGAAGCTACCGCCACCGAAGCTGCCGCCGCCGCCGTAGCCACTGCCGCCGCCGAAGCCGCTGTTGAACGAGCCATTCTGGTTGCCCAACGCGCTGCCGCGGCCAAGGGAGTTGCGGCCGGTCGCCGGCGAGAGCGTCGAGGGTCCCCCGCCGCCGCCCAACATCCCGTTGAGCACGTCAACCATCTCCCCGGCCGGCGCGTACTTCAGGTGAAGCACGTGGATGCGATAGGTCTCGTTGGGCGAATGGACGTCAAGTTTCAGGATAAGGTCGCGGATTTGACGCATCTCGAGCGGACCCGCCAGCACGATCAGCGAGTTGGTGCGCTCGTCAGGCACAACGCTGTAACTGCTCGCCGCACCCTGCGCAGAGGGCGCGACGACGCCGATTCCCGGTCGCTGCGGACCCCCGGCTCCATGGAGCGAGGCCTCGCGCACCGACATGATCTTTTCGATTTGCGCCGCCAGATCGTCGGCGAAGGCGAGCTTGAGCGGAATCACCGCCACATCCTGCTGCACGCCGTGGACGTCGAGCGCGCCGATAATTTGCAGCAGCCGCTGCACGTTGAAGGCGTCGTCGGTAATGATTAGCGTATTGTCCTGGGGAAACGCGGCGACCAGCCCGTCGTGCGAGACCATCGGTTGAATCACGCTCAGCACTGACGATGCGTCCGCGTTGCGCAACTTCACCATCCGCGTCACATATTGATCGCCCTGTGACGAGCCAGGATGCTGCGACTGCGTCAGTTCGGCCGACTGCCGTACATCGCGCGACGGGATAATCTTGATCACCGGCCCGGCCTTGACCGTGGTGAAGCCCTTAAGCTGCAGGACTGATTGGAAGATCGAATAGGCCTGTTCGGGGGTAACGCGGGTGGGCGAGATGATGCTGACTTTGCCGCGCACATTCTCGTCGATCACGAAATTCTTGCCGGTGATGTCGCTGATAAAGCGCGCGAGCACCGGAATATCGACGTTCTGGAAATTCATCGTGATGAGGTCGCTTGGGCCGGGGCGGGCAGCCGCAGTATCTGCGGGCGGCGCTGGGACGACCGCCGGACTCACGGGAGCGGCGACCGCGGGCGCGTTGGCCGGAGCGTCGGCGGTCTCGCCGGCATCTTCATCGTCGGAGGAGTCGTCGTCGCTGGCGCGGACCTGCGCGGCCATCATGCAGAGGCAGAGGAAAAGTGCGAATGCGACCGCCCACCACCGTTTCATTCGCTGAAAGCCCCGAGTTCAGAAAGCCCCAATTCCGGTGCGAGTCTATCGGCGCCCAACCAGCGCGGCAACCCCGATGGATTGCAAAAGCATGACGGCTCCGAAACTATGAAAATTCATTTCACGCTCGACCCTTGGCAAGCTCGTGTATTAATGAGGAAATTAGAGCAAGCGCTGGCAGAATTCACCCCGACGCGGCCCAATCGCGCGAGGGACGGCGCGCGCGCTCAGGCGCGTTTTTCTTCGCCGGTCGCGGCAAGGATTAGCGGGTGCGCTTCGAATATCTGATCGGCATCCGTTACCTGCGCGCGCGGCGCCACGAGCGTTTTGTTTCCCTGATTGCACTGATCTCATTGGCCGGGGTGGCGATCGGCACTTTTGCCCTCACGGTCGTGCTTGCCGTGATGAGCGGTTTCGAGGAAGACCTGCGCGCCCGCCTGCTGGCCTTCACTCCAGAGGTTGCGGTCACGGTCGGCCCGGGCGAGAGCGGGCGGATCGCGGGCCTTTCCGCGCGCATCGCGGCTCTCCCTGGAATCAGCGGCGTGGCCCGGTTCGCCAGTTCGCAAGTGATGCTCGTCTCGACCACCGCCGACGGGGTCCCAGCCTACGTCGCGGGCGGCGCGTTGCGCGCAGTCGAGGCGCGGCACAATCCGGTCCTGCGCGAACTCGAAACCACGCTTACCGCCGGGTCGCCAGCGGCCATGGATCAGACTTTTCCGGTGAGCGTCAACGATCACGGCATCAAGCGGATGGTGCAGCTACCCGGCGCGATTATCGGCGACGGACTCGCCGAGGATCTCGGCGTGCGCGTCGGCGAGCCGGTTATCGTGATCGCTCCGGCGAGTCTTGGCGCGGGTTCGACGCCGCGGCTGCGCCGCTTTGTCGTCGCCGGCCTGTTTCACTCCGGTATGTTCGAATACGACTCGTCGCTGATTTTCGTCTCTTTGCGCAACGGTCAAGCGCTGCTGGCTGACGATCCGCAACTCGAGCAGGGCGTCGAGGCGCGCGCGGCCAACTTGTTCGACGCTCCAGCGATTGCCCGGCGCATCGCCGCCGGCGGCGATACGGGCCTCATCGTGACGGACTGGACGCAAACCGACGCGCCGCTGTTTTCCGCGCTCAAGCTTGAGAAATTCACCTACTTTCTGGTCCTCCTGCTGATCGTTTTAGTGGCCGCCTTCAACATTATCGCCACCCTCGTGATGGTCGTGATGGAGCGGCGCCGGGAGATCGCGATTTTGCGCGCGATGGGCGCGCGGGCCGGCTCGATCGCGGCGATCTTTCTCTGCGAAGGGGCCGCGCTGGGGGTGAGCGGCACGCTGCTTGGTGTCGGCCTCGGTTTTGTGCTGTCGTGTTTGATCGGCAAATATCACTTTATCCACCTACCACGTGACCTCTTCATGGTCTCAACGGTTCCCGTCCGGCTTTACGCCATGAATTTTATCGCGGTCGCGGTTGCGGCAATCGCGCTCTGCCTACTCGCCGCGATTTATCCCGCGATGCGGGCGCGGACGCTCAGCCCGGTCGAGGTGATCCGCTATGAGTAGAGAGGCGCCCGCCGCGGCAATCGATCGGGCAGCACAGATTCCACTCTTGCGCGCCGACGCGGTTGGCAAGCGCTTCCTCGACGCCGGGCGCGAGGTCGTGGTGCTGCGTGAGCTCGCACTCACGGTGATGCCCGGCGAGGAGGTCGCGATCGTCGGGCAGTCCGGCGTCGGCAAATCCACTCTGCTGCACGTGCTCGGCAGCCTTGAGGCGCCCAGCGCCGGCCGGGTGTTGTTCGAGGATCACGACCTCTTTGCGATGGACGAAAAGCGCATGGCCGATTTCCGCAACCGCAACCTCGGGTTCGTCTTCCAGTTTCATTACCTGCTCGGCGATTTCAGCGCGCTTGAAAACGTGATGATGCCCGCTTTGATTGCGCGCCTCAGTGAACGGGAAGCCCGCAGTCGCGCCGCCGACGTGCTCGAGCTGGTCGGCCTCGGCGACAAGTCGCATCGTCGCCCCACCGAGCTTTCCGGCGGCGAGCAGCAGCGGGTGGCGGTCGCGCGCGCGGTGGTGATGCGGCCGCGGCTGGTCCTGGCCGACGAGCCCACCGGCAACCTCGATCCGCACACCGCCGGCGAGATGCACGAGCTCTTCCATCGCCTCAATCAGTCGCTCGGCGTGACCCTGGTCGTCGCCACCCACAACGAACGCTTGTCCCGCAGTATGGGACGGACGCTAAGACTGCGCGAGGGGCGTCTGTTCGACGAGGCCGACGGCTAAGTCGCTGCGAATCCAAGCGCCGGCGCCGTTCTCCCACTTGATTTTCTGCATCGCCCGACGCTGCGCCAGTGCGCTTGCGACGGAATCTCGGTTTACTTCAACCAGACGATTGGTTAGCTTGGTCGCCGCCTGCGGGGATGATGGTGACGGCGGCTAGTTCGATTCCGGTACGGGGAACCTCTCTCCGCGTTCGCCTATTCTGGCTGCTCTTCGCGATGTTCTACGGGGCGGCGGCCGCGCGTGCGCAACCCGCGGCGCCGCTGATCACTGATATCAAGATTGCGGGCAACCAGCGGGTCGAGACCGACGCCATCCGCGTCCACATCACGCAACAAACCAGTCAGCCGCTCAACCAGGCGGCGGTCGATGAAGATGTCAAGGCCATTTACAAGATGGGCTTTTTCGATCACGTTAGCGCGGCTATCAACAACGGCGTGCTCACCTATTCCGTGACCGAGCGCCCGCTGCTCAGCGATCTGCGGTTCAGCGGGATGAAAAAGGTCAAGGCTGGCGACGAGCAGATTATCAATGCGCTGACGATTCATTCGGGCGCGGTCTATGATCCTCTGCGCGCCAAGACCACTGTCCGGAACATCACCGAAGTTTACCAGGGCAAGGGCTATCTCGACGCCAAGGTCGATTTCAAGTTGATTCCGCAACCGAATAATACCGCGATCGGCGTAATTGACGTGAACGAAGGCGCGGCGGTCAAGATTTCGAAGATCGATTTTACCGGCAACAAGGCCTTCCCCGCGCGGCGCTTACGCGGCGCGATCGAGACCCATCAACATAGTTTGCTGAGCTATCTGTTCAGCACCGGCTACCTGGACCAGAAGAAACTGCAGGGCGACGTCGATCATCTGACCTCGTTTTACTACGAACACGGCTACGTCAACGCCGCAGTTTCGCCGCCGCAGATCGTCCGGCACGGGAATTCTCTGACCATCACCTTCGCGATCGACGAGGGCCCGCAGTACAAAGTTGGCACGGTCGATGTGGCCGGCGACCTCAAGCTGCCTGAGAAGGAACTGATCAGCAAGCTCATCCTCAAACCCAAGCAGGTTTTCAGTGGTTCGGACATGCAGCACGACGTGCTTACCCTGTCGGATATCTACTCGGATCGCGGCTATGCCTACGTCAATGTCGATCCGCGGACTCAGGTTGATCCTGCGGCGCGCAGCGTCAACGTCGTCTATAACATTACGCCGGGCCGCGAGGTGCTGGTCGATCGCATCAAGATCAGCGGCAACACCAAGACGTCCGACAAGGTAATCCGGCGCGAGTTGACCATCGAGGAGCAGGAGCCTTATTCGAGCGCTAAAATCCAGCGCTCGAAGCAGCGGCTCGACTCCCTCGGCTACTTTTCGAATACGCGCATCTCGACGGAACCCGGACCGTCAGCCGATAAAATCGATCTTAACGTCGCCGTGCAGGAGCAAAACACGGCGTCGCTGCAGGCCGGCGGGGGCTACGATAGCTACTCGTCGGTGTTCGGCAATTTCAGCATCAGTAACAGCAATCTTTTCGGCGGCGGGGAGTCGATCGGGGCACAGGCGCAGGTCGGCTTTCTCTACCAGGATTACAATCTAACCTATACTGAGCCGTGGCTCCTTGATATCCCGCTGAGCGTTTCGCTCCAGGGTTTTTACAACAAGCTCTTCCTGTTTTCGTTCAATCAGAGTACCGCGGGCTTCTCGCTCACGACCGGCTATCCGCTGGCCGACCTGGGGCTCAAACGGATCGGCCGGTTCTCCCTCGAAGACGTCAATCTCTCGCTGGGCTACACCTTCGAGAGCGTCGGGATCAGCGGTCTCGGCCAATTCACCACTTTCGATATTTTCCGCTACAAGGGCTACACGCGGGTTTCCGAGATCGTTCCGAGTATTCGTCGCTTCACGGTGGACAATCCGACGGATCCGCGCAGCGGGTCAGTCCAGTCGCTGGACGTCGAACTGGCCGGACTCGGTGGCACCGCGTTCATCAAGAGTTTGTTCCACACGCGCTTTTTCATCCCCTACATTCAGAGTCCGCGATGGGGCGAGTGGGTTTTTGCGCCGGGCTTGACCTACGGGATCGGCACGCTATTGAGCTCCGGTTTTGGCGGCGAGTTGCCGCTGTATGAGCGCTTCTTTCCGGGCGGCAACAATGGCCTCAGCTCAGTGCGCGGCTACGAGATCTATTCGCTGGGCCCGCAGGTCGCGCTCTTCGATCAGCAGGGTATTCCGATCGCGGTCGAGCAGGTCGGCGGCAGCCAGGAACTGCTGCTCAGCGCCGAGACCACCTTTCCGGTCTGGTCCGAGTTTGGCATCCGTGGCGCGGCATTCCTCGACGCTGGCCAGGCCTACCGGTTGCATGATTCGCTGTCGATCGATTCCTTGCAGGCGGCGTATGGCGCGGGCGTGCGCTGGAAATCTCCGTTCGGTCCGCTCGCCGTGGACCTCGCGTTTCCGCTCAATCCACGACCCAATGATCGGCATGTGGTTTTCGATTTTGGCGCCGGCGCGCCGCTCTAAATCTGTGAACCAAACCCGAGCCGTGCGCGGATATTCGCGGTTAATAATCACGCCGTTGGACAGTTGCGCGTTCAGGCAGGATCGGCCAAAGTTTACGCTCGAATCGCCAGCCAGCCCTGCTCGCGCTCCTGCTCGCTGGTACAGCAAAATAGGCTAAATGCGATGGAGGGTTGGTTGGGTATGACGTTTCAGTCGAAGCTTCGCGCCGCGGCGCTGACGCTGGTTGTGGTCACGATGGCGGCCGCGCCTGCCGCCACTTGGGCGAATCCGGCGGGCGAGTACAAGCTCGCCTTCGTCGATATTCAGCGCGCGCTCAACGACTGCCATAACGGCAAGGCCGTCAAGACGGATTTCCGCGGGCGGATCGAGCGCTTGCAGCAACGGCTGCAGGGCGAGCAGGAGGAAGTCGAGCGGCTCAAGAAAGAGTACGAACAAAAGGGTCCGCTGATGCAGCCCGATCAACGCCAAAATCTCGAGGACGACTACACCAAGAAGCTGCACCAGTTCCAGGACGACTACAAAAATTCGGCCGACGAACTCAAGCAGAAGGACCAGGAGATGACCGCCGAGATCGTGCGCGATCTCGCGCTGGTCGTGCAGCAAATCGGCGTTAAGAGCAATTACACGATGGTCATGGAAAAAGGTTCCTTGCTGTGGGCCATCCCGAGCATCGACATCACCGACGAAGTCATCCGCGCTTACGACGCGATGAACGTCAAGCCCGGCGCGCTGGCGCAGGAAGCGATGGCCTCCAGCGGCGGCCACTTCGGCTCCGCCTCCGAGCCGCGTGCTGCGCAGCAGCAGCCCGAGGAAAGCGCACCGGCCTCCGGCGCGTCGACCATCACGAAGTAGCGGTGGCGGCTTGGCGGACCAAGACGATAACGCCCGCTTTCTCGGGCTGCTTCCCCATCGCTACCCGTTCCTGCTGGTCGATCGGGTGCTCAGCCGCGACTCCGAGCAGGTCCTGACGCTCAAGAACGTCACAATCAATGAGCCGTTCTTCGCCGGACACTTTCCCGGCATGCCGATTATGCCGGGCGTGCTCATCCTCGAGGCGTTAGCGCAGTCCGCCGCGATCCTGGCGCTGAGCATTATCGGCGAGCGCCGCAGCGTCTTTATGCTCACTGGGATCGACAAGGCGCGCATGCGCCGGCGCGTCGTGCCCGGCGATCAGTTGCGCATGGAGGTGCGGCTGTTGAAGCATCATCACCCGCTCTGGAAAATGCGCGGCGAGGCCCGGGTTGAAGGCGAGCTCGCGGCCGAAGCCGAGCTTTCCGCGATGGAAGTCGAGGGACAACTCCCATAACCGGACGGATTCATCCAGCGGCGGTTATCGATCCCGCGGCAGAAATTGCTTCGTCGGCGGAAATCGGCGCGGGCGCCATAATTGGTCCTCGCGTCAAGATTGGCGCGGGCACACAGATTGGTCCTTACGCCGTGATCGAGGGCGAGACCACGATCGGCGAACGCAATCGCATCTTTCAGTTCGCCTCCATCGGGGCCGAGCCGCAGGACCTCAAGTATCACGGCGAGCCGTCGCGACTCGAAATCGGCCACGACAACCGGATTCGCGAATTCACCACAATTCATCGCGGCACCGAAGGCGGCGGGATGCTCACGCGGATCGGCAACCACGTCCTGTTGATGAACTATGTCCACGTGGCCCACGACTGCATGATCGGCGATCACTCGATCATCGCCAACTCGACAGAAATCGCCGGCCACTGCATCCTCGAAGAATGGGTGGTCACTGCCGGGATGTGCGGTCTGCATCAGTACAGCCGCGTCGGCGCACACGCGATCGTCGCCGCCGGCGCGAAGGTCGCACAGGATGTCCCTCCCTACTCGATGGTTGCGGGCGATCGCGCGCGGCTGGTCGGCGTTAACGCGATCGGCCTCGAACGCCGCGGCTTCCAGCCGGAAACCATCGCCGCGTTGAAAACCGCCTTTCGCACGCTTTTCTATGGCAAGCTGCTGCGCAATCAAGCGCTCAAACGGGTGCTCGCCCGCAATGGCGATGTTCCCGAAATCCGCCGCCTGGTTGATTTCATCGCGAACTCGCCGCGCGGCGTGGTCAGCCGCGATCGTGAATAAGCTCGGCCTCATCGCCGGCAATGGAATTTTTCCGCTCGAAGTGGCTCGGGCGGCGCGCCGCCGCGGCCTCACCGTCGTCGCCATCGCCCATCGCGGCGAAACCGCCGAGGCGCTTACGACTCTGGTCGATGAAATCACCTGGATCAAAATTGGCGAGCTCGAACCGATGATCGCCGCGCTCAAGCACGCCGGCGTCCGGCAGGCCGCGATGGCCGGCGGCATCTCGCGCGCGCGGCTGGCCGACTCCTTCGCCCCGGACGCCCGTGCGCTGGCGATGCTCGCGCGGATTGGGCGTTTTAGCGATGACGCCGTTTTGCGCGGTCTCGCCGCCGAAATCGAAGCGGAAGGGATCGAGGTGATCGACCCGGTCGCGCTGTTCAAAGAGGTCATCGCCGCCGCCGGCCTGTTGGCTGGTCCTCACCCAACCGCGGCTCAGATCGCCGATCTGCGTCTCGCCTTCGGCGTGCTGGACGCGCTCGGCGCGTTCGACGTCGGTCAGACGGTCGCCGTGCGGGACGGGGTCGTCGCTGCGGTCGAGGCGGTCGAAGGCACCGACGCAGCCCTGCGCCGCGCCGCCGCCGTCTGGGGCAAAGGTCTGGTCGTCGCCAAGGGCGCGAAGGCCGCGCAGGATCTCCGCTTTGATCGCCCGACGATCGGGCCGGCCACGCTCGAACTGCTCGGCGAAATCGGCGCGGCAATGATCGGTATCCAAGCGCACACCGCGATGATTCTTGAGCGCGAAGCCGTCTTCGCGCGCGCCGACGAACTCGGTGTCACGCTCTACGGCCATGAGTGAGTTGCGCGCGGCGATAGTTGGCGCCGGACGACTCGGGACGCTGCACGCGCAAAAGTACGCCGTCATCCCCGGCGTCAAGCTGACTTACGTAGTTGACCTCGACCCGCGGCGCGCGCGACGAGTTGCCGATCAAACCGGAGCGATCGCGCTGCGCGACCATCGCGAACTCGCGGGCCGCGCCGATGTCGCCACGGTCGCTGCACCCGGCGTCGCGCATCACGCCGTCGCGCGCGATCTGATGGAACAGGGCCTCGACGTCCTGATCGAGAAGCCGATGGCCGCAACGTTGGCCGAGGCTCACGACCTCGCTGCTGTCGCCGTCCGCACCGGACGCATTTTGCAGGTCGGCCACCTCGAACGCTTCAATCCCGCGATCGTCCACCTGCGTTCGATTCTCAGCGCGCCGCGCTTTATCGAATGTCATCGACTCGCGCCCTTCACCGAGCGCGGCGCCGACGTTGACGTCGTGCTCGACCTGATGGTGCACGACCTTGACGTTATTTTGAGCGTGACGGGCGCCGCGCCACAGTCACTCGAAGCGGTCGGCGTCGCCGTCCTGACCGAACAACCCGATGTCGCCAACGCGCGCATCCGGTTCGCCGACGGGCTCATCGCCAACCTCAACGCCAGCCGCGTCGCAGCGCGCCGCGAGCGCAAAATTCGCTTCTTTCAGCCTGACGCCTATATCTCGCTCGACTACGAGGCCCGCCGCATCCAGGTTTACCGCAGGACACCCGCCGCTCCCGGCGCCGCCTACCCGAGTATCTCAGCGGATCAGATAGAGCTGGGCGACGGCGACCCGCTGCTCGATGAAATCACCGCCTTCGTCGCGAGCGTCCGCATGCGCTCCGCTCCGTTAGTCGGCGCGGCTGACGGTTTGCGGGTGATGGAGCTGAGCGAGTTGATTCGCGCGTCGATCAGCCGCGACGGCGCGCCGATGGTCTTCGCGAGCAGCGCTCTCTGACGTCTGCTCAATCCTGCGATTGACTATGACTAAAAGGGCACGGCCGCGGCGCATCCTGATGATCGCCGGCGAAGCCTCGGGCGATCATCTGGGCGCCGATCTCGCGGCGCAGATTTTTGCGCTCGCACCGGACTGCGAAATCTTCGGGATGGCCGGGGAACGGATGCGCGCGGCCGGCGTCCGCGCCGCCGTCAAGATCGAAGCTGTTAGCGGAATGGGAGCGACCGAACTCGTCTCGACGATTGGGCCGATCCTCGCGGCCTTTCGGCAACTGGTCAAACTGATCCGGCGCGATCCGCCCGACCTGGTTATCCTGATTGATTTCGCCGATTTCAACCTCAAGTTCGCCTGGTTCGCGCGCCGCGCCGGCGTGCCCGTACTCTACTACGTACCGCCGCAGGTCTGGGCCTGGCGCCGCTGGCGTATCCGAACGCTGGTCAAACGCGCCGATCGGCTGGCCGTCGTTTTTCCCTTCGAGGCTCCGCTCTACGAGCACGCGGGCGGACAGGTAACTTTTGTCGGGCACCCGCTGCTCGATCGGCTGCAGCCAGCGCAGGATCGTACTGCGACGCTGGCGCGCCATGGCTTCAAGCCACGCTCGCGCCTCCTCGCGATTCTGCCGGGGAGTCGCCGCGGCGAGATTCGCTATCTGCTCGGCCCGCTGCTCGAAGCCGCCCGCGTGTTGCACTCCGATCACGACCTCGAGCCCGTCATCGCGCTCGCGAATACTCTGACAGTCGAGGATCTACATGCCGTCGCAGGCGTCGCCGCGCTCGCCGGAGTGCGTATTATCGAAGGGGATACCTATAGTATTATCGCCGCGAGCGAGCTGGCACTGGTGGCTTCGGGAACCGCTACGCTCGAAGCGGCCTTGCTCGGTTGCCCGATGGTTATCGCCTACAAGATGTCCGCGTTGAGCTACGCGGTGGGTCGCGCGCTGATTCGCGGCGTTGATTTCATCGGGATGCCCAACCTGCTCGCCGGCCGTCAACTCGTGCCGGAGCTAATCCAGCACGACGTCACCGCGACCAAGCTGGTGCGGGCCGCCGAGCCGATGCTCGACGAAAGCCTTCGCAGCGACGTCATCGAGCAGTTGCGTGCGCTGCGCGCGACGCTCGGCGAGCCGGGGGCGTCCGCGCGTGTAGCTGCGATGGCGCTCGAGACTATCGCGCGAACTTAAACTATCGCATGAAGTTATTGCCGCCCATCTACCGGCGCCTGCTCGGCTATCTGCGGCGCTACCTGTTTCCCTACGTCGTGCTGCTGCTGATCACGATGCTCGTGCTGAGCGCCACTAACGGCGTCATCACGCTGCTGATCAAGCGCTTCATCGATCAGTTGTCGGGCAGACACGACCTCGCGGCACTACGCATCCTTTCACTCGAGGTGCTGGCGCTTTTTCTGACCCGCGCCGCAGCGGACTTCGGCTCGGATTATCTGCAGGCGTACGTCGGCCAGAAGATCACGCTCGATTTGCGCTCGGGCTTGAATGAGCGTCTGCAGAACCAGTCGCTGGCTTTCTTCAATCGCACCTCGACCGGCGCGATGATGTCGCGCGTGATTAACGACGTCGGCCTGGTGACCAGCGGCGCGATTAACAGTCTTTTTTCGATCTTCGGCGACAGCGCCTCGCTGATCGCGGTGTTGGCCGCGGCGATCTACATTGATTGGCGCCTGGCGCTGATTGCGTTCGTGGTTTTTCCTGCGGCCGTCCTGCCGGTTGCAACCTTCTCGAAACGGATGCGCCGGATGACCCGCGCCGCCCAGCAGCAGATGAGCGGTCTCAACGTCCTGCTGCAGGAGACCTACCAGGGCAACCGCGTCGTCAAGGCTTTCGGGATGGAGGAGTACGAACGCGGCCGGTTCCATCGCGAGCTGCGCCGCCTGTTCCGCATCAGTATGCGGGTGGCGCGCATCAAGGCCGCCACCGGACCGATCATCGAGGTGATGGGCGCGTTCGCGATTGTCGCGGTGATCTGGTGGGGATCGGTCTCGGTGATCACGGGCTCGCGCACCTATGGCAACTTCGGCGCCTTCATCGCCGCGATGCTGATCGTCTATCGCCCGTTCAAAAGCCTGACGAAAACCAACAATAGCATCCAACAGGGGGTCGCGGCGGCGGAGCGGGTTTTCGAGATGATGGACGCGCCGGTCGAGGTCGACGACGATCCCGCCGGACTCGAACTCCCCGCTGGCAAGCATACGATCCAGTTCGAGCAGGTGAGCTTCCGCTATGGCGACGCGTGGGTGCTCGAAGGGATAAACCTGACGATCGGGGCGGGCGAAGTGGTGGCGCTGGTCGGGATGAGCGGCGGCGGCAAATCGACCATCGCCGACCTGGTTCCACGCTTTTACGACGCCGAGCGCGGCGCCGTTATGATCGACGGCGTCGACGTGCGCCGCCTGAAGCTGGCTTCACTGCGCGCGCAAATCGGCATCGTCACGCAACAAACTTTCCTCTTCAACGATACCGTCCGCGCCAATATCGCGTACGGCAGCATGGACAAACCCCTCGACGCAGTGATCGCCGCGGCGCGCGCCGCCAACGCCCATGATTTCATCACGCGGCTACCCGACGGCTACGATACGGTCGTCGGCGAATTGGGCGTCAGGCTCTCGGGCGGCGAGCGGCAGCGCCTCGCGATCGCCCGCGCGCTGCTCAAAAACGCGCCGATCCTGATTCTCGATGAGGCGACCTCCGCCCTCGACTCTGATGCCGAGCGCCAGGTCCAGGAGGCGCTCGAACGTTTGATGGAGAATCGCACCACGCTGGTGATCGCTCATCGGCTCTCGACCGTGCGGCGCGCCGATCGCATCGTCGTAGTAGTGCATGGCCGGATCGTCGAGACCGGCACGCACGACGAGTTGATCGCGCGCGGCGGCGAATACGGCCGCCTACACGATCTGCAATTCGCTCCAGCGCTAGAAACTCCCAACGGCGAGCTCAGCGGCTAAGCGAACATTCATCCGGCGCTGTGAAGCTCTTGCCGTCTCGCGATGCAATGCTCGCGCATTTGTACAACGTCCTCTGGTACCCGGCCCTGCCCTTCGCGCTCCTCGCGGCCGGCGGTCGTGATTCGCGCATACGCCTTGAGCGGCTTGGCCGGCTCGATCCATATTTGGCCGGCGAGCGGGCCAAGCGCATCTGGGTACACGCCGCCTCAGTCGGGGAGATTGAGGCGGTGCGCCCTGTGATCATCCGGCTCGCGCGGGAAGTCGCGGGCCTCGAAGTAGTGCTCACGACCATGACGGCAACCGGGCGCGAGGCGGCGCGTCACCGGCTTCCCGGTCTCGGCGGGTATTATCTTGCGCCGCTCGATTTCGGCCGCGCGGTGCGCCGCTTCCTCAGCCACGTGCGTCCGCATCTAATTCTTATTGCCGAGACTGAATTGTGGCCGAACTTCTTTTTTGAGGGTTCGCGCGCAGGCGCCAAAGTTGCCCTGATCAACGGCCGCCTCTCGGTCCGCTCAGTCCGAAGATATCGGATGGCTCGCGGACTGCTTGCCGCCGCGTTCGCCCGCGCGAATCGCATTCTCGTACAGACCACGACGGACGCGGCACGTTTTCGCGAACTGGGCGCGCCCGACGATCGCCTGATCGTCACCGGCAACACCAAGTTCGATGTGGACGATACGCCGGCCCCGCTGCGTCCGGTCCTCGCGGCGTTTGCGCGGGCGCGACCGATCCTGGTTGCCGGATCGACCGCGCCCGGCGAAGAGGCGATCGTCCTCGGTGCCTACCGCCAGCTCCGCGAACGCTTCCCGGCGCTTGCCCTCGCCATCGCCCCGCGCCATCTGGAGCGGATCGCCGAGGTCGAAGGCGAATTGCGCGCCTCCGGCGTTACCTACGCGAAAGCCTCGGCCCTCGCGGACGGAGCCGGTCATCATACCGGCGTGCTGTTGATCGACACGATGGGCGAACTGCGCAGCTTCTATCGGCGCGCGACCATCGCCTTTGTCGGCGGGAGTCTCGCGCCGCCACGCGGCGGGCAAAGCCTCGCGGAGCCCGCCGCTGCCGCGATCCCGGTGCTGTTCGGGCCGTATCACGAGAACCAGCGCGAGGTCGCCGACGCGATCCTCGCCAACGGCGGCGGAGCAGTGGTCGGCGACGCAATCACATTGGCCGGTGCCTGCGCCAACTGGCTCGCCGACGACGGCGCCAGGCGCAGTGCCGGTCATCGCGCCCGCGAAGTGATCGAACGGCTCGCCGATGGCGCCGCCCTCACGGTCCGTCACCTCAAACCGCTGCTGCTCTCCGCCTGAGTACCGATGCGCCGGCGGCCAGGCTTCGAGCGTCTATGGGAGCCCGATTTGAGCGGCGTGCGCGCGCCGCTGTGGGCCGCGCTGACGCCGCTGGCCGCACTTTATGTTGGCGCGCTCGGCTTGCGTGCGCGATGGTGGCGCAAGATGGCGCAATCAAGCCCGGTCGCGACAATCAGCGTCGGCAACCTCACCCTTGGCGGCAACGGCAAGACGCCCTTCACGCTGTTTCTCGCGCGACGGCTGCGCGCGCGCGGCTACCGGGTCGCGATCGTCAGCCGCGGCTACGGCCGCGATCGCAGCCGCGGCCCCGCGCTCGTCGCCGACGGCGGGCGCATTCTGCTCCCGATCAGCGCCGCGGGCGACGAACCCGCGATGATGGCGCACGCCTTCGACGGCCCGATCGCTGTGGCCCGCCGCCGGATCGACGCCATCCGGATGCTGCTCGCGCGCGGCCCGCTCGACGCCGTGATCCTCGACGACGCCTTTCAGCATCGCGGTCTGCGCCGCGACCTCGACCTCGTGCTGGTCGGCGCGCGGCGCAGCCTGGGTAACGGCTGGGTGCTTCCTGCGGGACCGCTGCGCGAGCCGCGCTCGAGTCTCCAGCGCGCAGACGCGATTATCGAGGTCTCGTCGGCATGGGCGAATGCGCCTGCGCTCTCGTCGAGTGATCGCGCCGCGCTCGACGGACGCCCGCTGCTGCGTGCAACACTGCGGGCTCACGCCTTGGTGCAGCCTGCGCCGGACGGCTGGATCGAGTCGGCCTGCGAGCTGCGCGGCCGTCGCGTCGTCGCGGTATCCGGCCTCGCCGATCCGGAAGGCTTCCACAGACTGCTCAAACAACTCGGCGCGACAATCGTCAAGGCTTTCGACTATCCTGACCATCATCGCTACCGCCACGAGGACTGGCGCGCGATTCTCGCCGCGGCGTCCGCGGCCGACCTCGTGATCACCAGCGAAAAGGATTTGATCAAGCTCGAGGGATTTTCTCCGCAACCCTCCGCACTGTACGCTATCCGCCTTGAAGTGATGATGGAGGAGGCTGACGAGGCGCGGTTGCTTGCGATGGTTTTGAGCGCGATCGAGGGGCGTCACCCGCGCACCCCGAGTGCCGCGCCAGCCACACTTTCATAGGAGACCTTTCATGGCCTTGAGTCAGGATCTGCTGAACATCCTCGCCTGCCCGAAGTGCAAAGCCGCCGTGCGGCTTAACGACGATCGGACGGGCCTCGTCTGCGCGTCGTGCAAGCTGCTTTACCCGATCCAGGACGACATCCCGATTATGTTGATCGATGAAGCGATCAGTTTCGAATAGCCCTCGCGGCTCGCACACTTCGCAATCCGCCGCGCGAGAATCGCCTCGACGGCCGCCGCTCGCCGCGATCGGCTTTGCGACCTTCCGCACGCGCGGCCGGACGCTCTATCTGCACCACGAGCTGGTTCGCGAAGCGGCGCATATACTGGCAATGCTGGCCGAGGCGGAGCGCGCGCAGCCGGGCGTCGGCAATCGGCGCAGCGGCTTTCGGATTGAGCTGAATGGAGAAACCAGCCTGTTCGTGCGCCGCGCCCGCCGCGGCGGCTGGCTTCGGCTGCTCAATCGCGACCTCTACTTCGGTTTCCATCCGCGTCCGCTGCGCGAACTCGCTCTCGCTGTAGAGGCTGGGCGCCGGGCGATTCCGGTGGCCGAACCGCTCGGCGCGCTAATCGAGCCGCTGGCGCCGGCGATCTACCGCGGCGCCGTCCTCACCCGCGCGCTCGCCGGGATGACGCTGTGGGAATTTCTCCAGACCGACGACGATGCGCGCGTGCGCGCGCACGTGCTCGAACTGGCCCGTCGCGCGATCGACACGATGCATCGGGGCGGACTCTTCCACGCCGACTTGAATCTGCACAATCTCTTCGTCACTCCGGCCGGCGACAGCTTCGCCGTGGTCATCCTCGATCTCGACAAGGCCCGGCTTTTCCCGGCTGCGATTTCCGCCAGGCAGCGCGGTCAAAACTTGCAACGCCTGATGCGCTCGGCGCATAGGCTCGACCCGGCTGGCGCGCTGTTCAGCCCCGCCGCCCTCGCGATCCTGACCGGGACTTGAAGCGGCCCGCTCCAATCCTCAAGTAATGCTTTAGATTTAGTTTGAGTTTGCGCTAGCCCGCGCGCCATTGTGCAGTCCAAGGCGCGAGACCCGCATCACGCCGTCAATCGCAGCGATCGAGTGCATCAGATTCTTCAACTGTCCGGCGCTCTTGACGCTGAGCTCGAAGAGCGAGAGGGCGCGGCCTTCCTGCCCGGTGGTTTTCACCTGCAAGTTAGAGATATTGACGCCGGCGCCCGCGATCGCCTTGGTCATCTGCGCGAGCAATCCCGGCTGATCGAGACACAGCACTTCCAACTGGATGGGGCGCAGGGTCTCGTCGCCGACCTTCCAAATCACTGGCACGCGGCGCTGCGGGTCAGTCGCCAGCGCGTGCGGACAGCCCGCGACATGCACCGTGACCCCGCGTCCGCGCGTGACGAATCCGGTGATCGCCTCGCCCGGCAACGGATTACAACAACGGGCGAAGCGCACCATCATATCGCCGATGCCTGAAACGATCACGGCGTTGCCCGGCAGGCTGCGTTCGCGTGGCGCTGTCCCCTCGCCCGAAGGGCTGAGCGGCTTTTCGTTCCGGTAAAGTTTGAGTTCCTCTGCTGTCAGGACCTTCGCGAGAAATTGCGCCGGCGTGATGATCCCGTAACCTACCGCGGCGAGCAGGCTGTCAGCGTCGCGGTAGGAGAACTCCTGCAGAGCGGTGGCGAAACGCTCGCGCGCCGTGATTTGCGCGACGCTCAAATTCAGCCCGGCCAGCTCGCCCTCGAGCAGCGTCTCACCCAGTTCACGCGAGCGATCCGACTGCTGCTGCCGCAGCCATTGGCGGATGCGGCTTTTGGCGCGGGCGGTGACGACGAAATTGGCCCAGTCTTTGCCCGGGCTCTGACGCTCGGAAGTCGTGACCTCGACGGTATCGCCGGACTGGAGCTTGTAGCGCAACGGCGCCATCCGACCATTGACCCGCGCCCCGGTCAGATGATTGCCCACCTGGGAATGAATCCGATAGGCGAAATCGATCACGGTCGCGCCCTGGGGAAAATCCAGCACGTCGCCCTTGGGCGTGAAGACGAAGACTTCTTCGGCAAACAGATCGTCCTTGACCGTGGAGAGAAATTCGTCGGGATCTTTGAGATTCTGCTGCCACTCGACCAGCCGGCGCAGCCACGAAAAGCTCTCGGCCTTTTTCATCTGCGGCGCGCCGTTCTCCTTGTAGCTCCAGTGCGCGGCAATCCCCTGTTCCGCCACCGCGTGCATCTCGCGCGTGCGGATCTGCACCTCGATGCGCTGGCCGCGCGGACCGATCACGGTCGTATGC